>JBDRKQ010000132.1:0-27884 GCA_043813895.1 Planctomycetota bacterium | reverse complement strand
TCGGAGACGGCCAAGGGCCGGAACGTCCAGGTCGTGACGACATCGTGGATCAACACCAACTACCCGGGCGGCTACGATCTTGCCGAAAGAATGCGAAACTTCCTGCGCGACAAGTATCCCTCGGGCGAATGGGGGATCGAGGATGTGCTTCTGGTGGGTCATTATGACGACGTGCCGATGCGGCGGACGGCGCAGGACACGGGATACGGTCAGCCGGAGACGGACTTCTACTACGCCGAGCTTTCGCTGCCCGACGATCAGGCGTGGGATGACGACGAGGATCATCAGTACGGCGAAAACTCCGACCCGATTGACGTCTACTCGGAGGTCAATGTGGGCCGCATCCCCGGGAGCACGTCTGCAACGGTGCAGAGCATCTGCGCCAAGTCCGTCGCCTATGAGCAGAACACGGACCCGGCGTTCAAGAAGAACATCCTGCTGGTGGGTTCGTTCTTCTGGTCGGATACGGATAACGCCGAACTCATGGAGGCGAAGGTCGATCAGCCGTGGATGTCCGACTGGACGATGACGCGGCTGTACGAACAGAACAGCACGGTCTATTCCACGTTCCCCTGCGATTACGAAATCTCGCACGCCAACGTCATGTCGGTTTGGACTTCGGGTCAATTCGCGTTTGTCAACTGGGCGGGACACGGTTCGCCGGGATCCGCCCACATGATGGGCTACGGCGAGCAAGCGTTCATCCAGTCACCGGATTGCAGTTCCTTGAACGACAATTATCCGGCGATCATCTTCGCGGATGCGTGCAGCAACTCGGATACGGACTACACGAACCTCGGCCAGTCGATGCTGCAACGGGGTGCAGTCGGATTCGTGGGGGCGACGAAGGTCGCGTATGGGTGTGGCGGTTGGAACGATCCGTACGATGGTTCCGGTCAGTCGTTGGATTACTTCTTTACGACCTACGTGACGTCGGGCGACTACACGCAGGGCCAGGCGCTTCAGCGGGCCCTGCGCGAGATGTACACCCACGGCCTATGGTACTACAACAAGTATGAAACCTTCGAGTGGGGCGCCCTCTGGGGCAACCCCGCCCTGACAATCAGTTCTGTCGTGCCACTGAATGATGACTGTGGCTCTGCAACCGAAGTCGGTGACGGCACCTTCGAAGGTTCCACCGCGTTAGCCACGAACGACGGATCAGCCAGTTGCGGCCTCTCCAACAGCTCGCCGGACGTGTGGTTTGCGTTCCCGACCGGCCCGAGTGGAACATTGGTCGCGGAAACGTGCGCCTCCAGCTTCGACACGGTCCTCTCCGTGTACGCGGGGACGTGCGGCGGCCTCGTCGAGGTGGACTGCAACGATGATAGTAACAACTGCGGCGTCGGCTCGGACCGGTCCCACGTGAGCGTCTCTGTCTCGGCGGAAACGACCTACTATATCCGCGTCTCCGGCCGCAACGGCGCCTCCGGTAGTTACTCGCTCTATATCGACGGGCCGATTGTGGACACGGTTAAGCCCTACCCGGATCCGCCGGATTGGGCGATGACGCCGACGGCGATCAGCACGTCCGAAGTTCAGATGGAAGGCTTGGCCGTCGATGCCGACTCGCCCCCTGTCGAGTATCGCTTCGAAGGCATCGCCGGCGGGCACACGCGGGATTGGAGCACCGTTGCCACCTACACGGACTCCGGCCTTCCCGCGAACTCACTGAGTGCCTACTATTTGTACGCGAGAGACTCCTCGCCGGCTCAGAATCAAACAGGCGCCTCGCTGCGAGGCGTGTACACCTTCATCGAAACGCCCACACAGCTAACGGACGGCGTCATCGACGATACGTCGATCGAGGTGTTCACCGCTCCCGCCGGGGGCGGGTCCTTCACGAATCTGCAAGTGGGTACTTCGGGCATCTACTTCGATGTTTCGACCACCGGCGGAACGCCGATCGGCGGGGCTGATGCCAACACCTGGGTGCAGTACGCGTCCCAGTCCATCACCACCACAGGCCTCTCGCCGAACACCACGTACCGCTTCAGGGTGCAGGCGAGGAATCAGTACGGCTACACGACCGGCTGGTACCCCGCCGAGGACCCCAGCCCGCAGTACGTCGAGTTCACCACCACGGGCGGCGGCTTCACCTGCGGCAACACGTTTGGTGACATCAACGGTGACACTTATATCAACGGCGATGACATCGGCGGTTTCGTCCGGGCCAAGCTCGGATTGGTGATGGAAGAAGGCGAGGACGAGTACTGTGCGCATTACGGCGAAAACACGGACCAGGAGGACATCGAGGACTTCATCCTCCTCCTGCTGAACTAGCTTTGTAGGCCGGCATCTGCCCGGGGGAGCAGCGAGAGTGCAAGGCACACGCAAGTAAGGCCGAACCCCAAAGCCGCGCGATGGCTCCGGCAGGCGTTGACGGAGGCCGTTTGGGCGGTCACTCGTACCGAGAATAGGTACTTTGCGGCGCCCAATGTCGACGCTTTGACGTGGTACCACGTTCGAAAGCTCGGATCCCTCGGATCTGACGTGGACCTGCAGCCACGAGACGGGGCCGCGTGGGTCACGCTGCGGTTGTTAACCGCTCTCAAGCCGCTCAACAAGGCTGTATCCCTGGCCGGCTGGCTACATCATTCCGGGCGGCAGCAAGATTGACCCGCGAAGTCTAGATAAGGTACAATGGCGCTCGGTGGTGAGCGCTATCTGAGGCTCACGGATCGCCCCGTGGGGAGGCCTGATCGAGCAGCGAGGTCCTGTCGATGACTGGCGACACCGACTTGACGCGTGGAAGAGAAACTCGCGGCGGCAATGGCGGCTCGCGATTCCGCCTCCTCCCGAGCGAGAGATCCGACATATCCAGCATACTTGCTCTGGCCAAGTCCAAGGGCGCTGCCGACGTCCATCTCGTGGCAGGCTCACCGCTGCTGTTCCGGATCCAGAGCGAACTCGTACCCATTACGAGACAACTCCTCGGCGCAGAGACAGTCAGACATCTGAGCTACTGCCTTCTGAACAGCGAGCAGATCGAACGATTCGAACGCGATCTCGACATCGACTTCATGACGACATCGCCGGACCACATGCGGTACCGTGTTAATGTCAGCTACAACGACGGCAAGGTTGGCGCGGTGATTCGGCTCCTGCCGGGGGAGCCGCTGCCTCTCGAGGAGATCCGTCTGCCGGAGTCAGTCACCCGCTTAACGCGCGCTCGCAAGGGGCTGATCCTCATTACCGGCAGCACGAGTCAGGGTAAGACCACAACGCTTGCCAGCCTGATTGACGCGATCAACCGCCGTCACAGGAAACACATCGTGACGATCGAGGATCCGGTCGAATACCTGCACATTAACAAGAACTCGATCATCCGTCAGCGTGAGGTCGGCCGGGACACACACTCGTTCGCCCACGGCTTGCGCGCCGCACTTCGGCAGGATGCGGACATCATCGCGATCGGCGAGATGCGGGACTACGAGACCATCAAGATCGCGCTGACCGCGGCGGAGGCCGGCGTCCTGGTCTTGTCTACGCTGCACATCATTTCGATCGACAAGATCATCGAACGGCTCTTGGCCTATGCGCCCGAAGGGGGCCACGGGCAGATCCGTACGCTCCTGGCCGAGGCGTTGCTCTGCGTCATCCATCAGGAGCTATTGCCAACGCCTTCCGGCGGCAAACGGGTAGCGTCTGAGGTCCTGTTTGCAACCGAGGCGGTTCGCAATCTAATCCGTAACCGTGGGACATATCATCTCCGAAGCGTTGTTGCGATGGGCCAGCGATTCGGGATGCAGACGATGAGGGCCTCGCTCGATCAGTTGCGGGATGAGGGGATGATCTCCGACTCACTGCATCGGCTCGTGCTCGAGCACTACCAGTAGAGCCGTCTAAGAGAAAACGTAGCGTCCGACCCCCGCGTCGGACGTCCATCCGAGCCCCGAGCGCAAGCGAGCGGGTCCGAAGACATGCAGCATGTCTACGCAGACCCCGCGCTGGTGCTTGGGGCTCTGATTAGCCAACTTGCACTACGGCACGAGGCAGGCGTCGGACTTGTCACCCAGGTTACACGTTGTTGCTGTCGGTTTGGCAGTGCCCGGATCGACCGGGTTATTCACGTTGTGCGTGCTGTAGCAGTTGTCGCGGCCACGTGATGACTGAACGCCGGCCACGCGCCCCGACAAACCAACGTCCGGTCCCCGTTCGAAATCCACATGCCCGTCCTGAAAGAGAATGTTCTGCCCCTCACGCTCCGTGTGGTTCACGCTGTTCCCGCGCCACATGGAGTTTCGGTCGTTTTGCAGTGTGGGCGAGGCACCCGAGAGGCCGCCCTTGATGTACGGATTGGAATCCGCCAGCACCGGGAACGTCGGCTCGGATGCGACGCCGATCGTCCTGCGATTCGGGTCATGTTGATACTGGTATGCGTAGCTGAGGTGCCGCGAAGCGTAGAAGTCGAAGTACACCGTCGTGTCCCGGGCCGGATCGGGAAAGTCGGGCGTGCTGGGACAAATGAACTGCTTTGGCACGGTGTAGCTCTTTCGGACAACGGCCCACAAATCAACCGTCGGAGACGGGATCCCGGTCGTGGACGGCTGCGAGGTCCGGTCAGCCGGGTGGAATAACTGCATGTTGCCGGTGCCGCCCTCGAAAACTTGGGCGATCATCGGGAAGACGCTCGGCCCTGCTTGCGCATAGATGTAAAACGCCTGGCCGATGCCGTGCTCGTTCGACGCGCAGACGGTTCTCTTCGTCTCCTCCCTGACTCGTGAGAGGCTGGGCAGCAGAATGGAGAGCAATGCTCCGATAATCGCGATTGTTGTCAGTAGCTCAACGAGTGTGAATGCCTTGGAACGTTTCACGATCAAACCTCCTAATCAGATCCAAATGGGCCTGAGCCCTTCGTCGATCCTCTCTCAGCTCTCATCCGCCCTATGGCACCAGGCACGCATCCGACTTGTCACCCAGGTTGCAGGGTCCCGGCGAACCGCCTGGCGTCGCCATGGGCTTGGCCGTACCCGGATCGACTGGATTACTTTGGTTATGAGTCGTATAGCAGTTGTCGCGCCCACGCGACGACAAAACGCCAGCCACATGCCCCGGCAGGCCGACGTCTGGCGCCCGTTCAAAAACCACGTGGCCGTCCTGGAAGAGGATGTTCTCTCCCGCGCGGTTCGGATGGTTCGTGCTGTTGCCACGCCACGCGGACCTTCGGTCATCGAGTTGGTGTGCCGTCACACCGCCCTTGATGTACGGATTGGCGTCCGCGAGCACCGGGAAGGTCGGATCGGAATGCGTTCCGATGATCTTGCGGTTGGGGTCATGTTGATACTGGTAAGCGTAGCTCAGATTGCCAGCCGCGAGGAAGTCGAAGTAGAGGCGCGTGTCGTTCGCGGGGTCGGGCGCGTCCGTAGTGCTGGGGCAGATGAACTGCTTCGACATGCAGTAGTTCGCGCGGACAACCGTCCACAGATCGACCGTCGGGGACGGGATGCCGGTCGTGGAAGGCTGCATCGTCCGGTCGTTCGGGTTGAAGATCTGCATGTTGCCGGTGGCGTTAGGGTAGACCTGGGCGACAGCGGGAAACGCCGCGGGGTCGGTTCGGGCATAGAGGAAGAAGGCGTGCCCGATGCCCCGCTGATTAGACGCGCAGACCGTCATGCGGGCCTCCTCTCGAACTTGGGACAGGCCCGGCATTACGAGCGCGAGCAGTGCTCCGAGGATGGCGATGACCGTCAACAACTCGATGAGTGTGAATGCTCTCGTCTTTTTCACGATTATTCCTCCCGGCCGGCCAGGTTCTTCTTGAACTGCGGCCACGGCGTGTTCGGCTCCGGCCACGTATTGTAGCCATAGTCTGACGTGAAGCGGGTATCGATGAATCGATACTCAGCGTGGCCGTCCCACATCGCCATTGAGTACGTCGAGTGTCTGCCGTGCCAGCCCATGCCGAGTGTCTGAATCGGGCTCTCGCCCTCGGATCCGTCCGGCGGCCTGGCGTCGTACATATACGCGTTCATGGCGCCTTCCATGAAGACCACGAACTTCGATGCGAGAGCCCCGATCTTCTTGCTGAGCATCGCCGTGCCGTAGGCGTGCATCTCGTCAAGGGAAGAATAGACGTCATAGGAGGGCGAGCCCTCGACCCAGTACCAGTTGAGGGCGTAGCTGTTGCCGTTGGCCTCCCAGGACGAAATACTTTCGTCGGCTTCGGGGGGTTCTTCTCCAACGGTCGGCGTCCTCTCCCACCCGTCAGCCGGGCAGACGTATTGCCTGAGCGGCGATGTGCCGCCAATACCGGGGGCAATATACTTGTTGAACGGTCGCGCCTCGGTTGGAATTATGCGGAAATCCGCGTTCTCTGGGACTCCAGGAGCCACCGCTGTCGTCCGATAGCCGCCGTAGATGAACTCGCTAATCAATCCGACGCTTCCCCACGGCGTGTCGAAGCCGAGATGCCAGGGCAGCGCGGGGAAGCTCTCAAGACCCAACCTCTCAGCGTTATCCTTGCTGTACAGCAGACCCGTCGTTGCGATCCCCTTGAGGTTGGACAGGCACTGGGTGACGCCTGCCTCTTTCCTGCCGGCGCTTACGGCCGGGATCACGAGGGCGAGCAGCACGGAGATGATGGCGAGCGAAGCGAGCACCTCGAGCAATGTCGTGCCGCGACGAGGATAGGCGAGCAGGCGTGAAGACGGCTGTTGTTGCATCGTGATTCCTCCTGTACTCCGCCGCTACGGCACCAGACACGCATCCGACTTGTCACCCAGGTTGCAGGTTCCCGGCGAACCGTCGGGGTCTGCGAAAGGCTTGTCCGTGCCGGGGTCGACCGGGGCGTTCCAGGAGTGCACGCTGTAGATATTGTCCCTACCGCGCGAATACTGGACGCCGGCTGCCCGGCCGGGCAGGCCCACATCTGGACCCCGTTCAAAATCCACGTGGCCGTCCTGGAAGAGGATGTTCTGCCCCTCTCGGTTTAGGTGGTTCGTGCTGTTGCCGCGTCCCGCGCTATTACGGTCGGAGGCGAGTGAAGGTGAGCCTCCACCGAGGCCGCCTTTGATGTACGGATTCGCATCCGCGAGGACTGGGAAGGTCGGCTCGGATGCGGCGCCGATGATTGTGCAGTCTGGATCGTGTTGGTACTGGTATGCATAGCTCAGATTCCGCGCGGAGAAGAAATCGAAATACACCGTGGTGTCCTGGCCCGGATCGGGAGCGTCCGGCGTGCTTGGACAGATGAACTGCTTGGGAACGCAGTAGCGCATCCGGACGACGGCCCACATGTCCACAGTCGGGGACGGAAGACTGGCCGTGGACGGACTCGTGGTCCGGTCATCCGGGTGGAAGATCTGCATGTTGCCGCTGACGGCGTCGAAGACAGGGGAGATCGCCGGGAAGAAGTTCGGCACCACCTGGGCATAGACGTAAAACGCCTGGCCGATGCCGTGCTCGTTCGACGCGCAGACGGTTCTTTTCGCCTCCTCCCTGGCCCGCGAGAGACTTGGAAGAAGAATGGAGAGCAACGCACCGATAATCGCGATCACTGTCAGCAACTCAACGAGAGTGAATGCCTTGGAGGCCTTCATGATTATGGCTCCCTCTCATGACGGCTACGACGGCGGCCAGAGCGTCGCCGGCTCGGGCCAGAGTTCGTAGCCGTAGTCCGAAGTGTATCTGGTATCAATGAATCGATACTCGACATGGCCGTCCCACATCGCCATCGAGTAGGTCGAATGTCTGCCGTGCCAGCCCATGCCGAGATAGCCGTATGAACTCTGCGACCCTTCCGGCGGTTGCGCATCATGCGCGTAAGCGTTCATGGCGTTTTCCATGAACAGCACGAACTTCGACGCGGCGGCGCCCACCTTCTGGCTGAGCATCGCACTGCCGTAGCCGTGCATATCATCGATGTCGCCGTAGATCCAGGAACCACCGGGCGAGCCTTCGACCCAATACCAATTGATGGCGTAGCTGTTGCCCAGTACCTCCCATGCCGAGTAGGTGGTGTCAACTAGCGGAGGCCACCCGGGCTCGCTAACGATCTGGGTGACGTTCCATCCATCGGCGGGGCAAATGTACTGCCTGAGCGTCGCCTTCCCGGTGATGCCCGGGGCGATGTACTTGTTGAACGGGCGGCCCTCAACCGGAATCCGATTGAAATCCGCGTCTTCGGGGTAGTCAGAATCCACGGCCGTCGCCTTGAAGCCCCCGTAAACGAACTCACTGATCAAGCTGACGCTTCCCCAGGGCGTGTCAAAACCGAGATGCCACGGTTGGGTGGGCCGCCCCCCGATTGGAGAGGATGCATTGTCGGTGCTGTACATGCCGGCCGTTGCCGCGATCATCTTGAGGTTGGACAGGCACTGGCTGAGCCTGGCCTCTCCTCGGGTCGCGCTCACGGCTGGGATCAAGGTTGCGAGCATCACAGAGATGATGGCGAGCGAGGCGAGTACCTCGAGCAGCGTGATGCCACGCCGATGATGATGCTGAAAATGTAGAGACGGCCCTTGTCGCATCGCGCGTCCTCCCGCCTAGCGTTGCGATCCCCCACTCGACCGGCACGAAGCCCGCGTAGAATCTAGCTCTTTACTTGAGCCGGCATCCCAGCGGGACCCAACCAGCCAGTCTGATGTCCTATATTACAGACTTCGCCCCATTGTGTCAAGAACGCGCGCCAACAGGCCCGTGGTCCACGCGAGGTGGCGATGCGGGGCCGTCTTTCCGTGCGACGTGGCTGCAATCGCCCTTCTTGTGGCCCTGTCCCGGCCGATGGCGAGGCCCTTGTTCTTCCACGAGGATCCGAGGATTCGCCCCCCAACGGATAGCCGGCGTTGACCCGTGAGGCTTCGACGGAGGCGTCGGCTGCTTCATGATGCGCGTTGTCCGTTTCGTGTCACGCTTGTCTCGAAGGGGATTGTCGCCGCCGACAACGTCACCGTCTCTCCCACGGCCGGCAACACAAATGGCACAAACGCTCCGTCCTTCCACTGGAGCCACCGGAAGAGGCGATTCTCGATCGAAAAGCTGAAGCGATACGCTGCTTCGGCCGGGCGACCGTCGTCCGTGACCGCGGTGATCTCGACCGTTACACCCAGCAACGGAATTTGCTGACCGACCGTCATCGGTGTGTTGTCGCGGTACATCCGGTCGGACGATTGGAGTACGCAGCGCCAGTCGAACAGGAGTTGCTCCAATCCGCGGCCGCACTGGGGATTCCCCGGCAGCGCCAGGAATCCCCCCTCCGGGCGGACGAGCAAGGTGCGTTTGTCAGGCCGGTAAACCTCGATGGGATGGACGCCCGACCCGAGCACGAGCGTGCGGCTGAGATACGGCGGGCCGTACATGAGACGTGTCAGAGCGCCATAGGCGAATGAGATGTATGACGGCGTGCTGACTAGAAGGACTGTCTGGAAGCGCGCCGCACTGTCCGACGGCAGGCTGGCGGCTGCTTGTGTGATCGCGCGTCCGGACTTCTTGAAGATTCCGGCCGTTCGGGCCAGACCGCGCGGGGCCATACACAAGTGAACGAAGATGAGGACGACGCAGAGCGCCCGAGCCGGCAGATGCCGCCAGGCCCACATCGGCCGCTGGTCCGTCTTCTGCAAGACGGCGCCGACGAATTGTGCGAGCAGCCCCATGCCACCGATTCCGACGAAGAACAGCAGGCGGCTCTGAGGATATGCGGTGCAGGCCGGTAGCAGGGAAAGGACCATTCCGAATGCCCAGAAGCGGGCGAGGCAGTCGCGTCTCACGAGAGGGACCAGCGCGACTGCCACAATTATCAGAGACCCCATCACCGCCAGCCACATGCCGTGAGCGGCACACAAAGACAGCGCCCACTCGAGATCGCCCGGTATCAGCCATTGCCACGCAAGCAACAACGGCGCCCGCTCAACAACGGCTTGCGCAAACTGCACAGGCTCCGCACCGGGATCGATATACCACCCCGATCCGACCGCGCCATACCCCATCTGTTTGTAGGCCGCCCACCAGAGAGCGCCGATTGCCACGCAGGGCATCAGTGACGCGAGACGACCGATCCTGCTGCCGCGATCGAGGAAGATCGCGTAGGCGACCAAGTAGGCCCCGATGGCGACCGTGCTCTCCTTCGATAGCAGACCGAGTAGAAGCGCCGGTGGCGCGAGGACGGCCCCGATCCAACTGCCGTCTCTGCGCCAGCGATCATGTGCGATCAAGGTCAGCAGGCCGAAGAGCGCGCCGATCAGCGCGTTGCGATTCGCCAGCCATGCGGCGGGAACACCACGGGCATCATCCATTGCGAACAGCAAGGCAGCGAGCCCAGCGATCCAGGCACAGGGGAGCATACGACGGTAGAAGAACGTCGCGGCGACCACTACGCCGCCTAACCAGAGGAGCGAGTGCAGGTGCATTAGCGCGGGAATCTCAGGCCAGAGCCTGTAGTCGATCCAATGCGTGAGGCCAGTCAAGGGGCGGAAGAATGCGAGACGCAGCTTCTCATGGGACCACCACGGCAGCATGCCCATCACAACGGACCGACGATTGATCGCCTCATCGCCTTTGATGAAGACGAACAGTTCTGCCGGCGAGCGGTGAAGCATCGAACCTTCAGGCTGCGTGAGCGCGAGGCGGTGGAACTCGTCGTCGAATGCCCGACCCGACCAGAGTGACGATGCACAAAGCAGCATCGCCAGCAGGGCCAGGTGCCAGGGTAGGTGTCGGTGCTGAAGCCAACTTCGCGGCCAGTTCGAGATCCGCCCAAGCCCACAGGGCTCTTTGTCAGTGCGCATACTCTACACTCACGTCATCACCAGACACCGGGTATCAGCCGATGAGGCGTCCTGAGCATGTACGTCTCATAGCCGGGAAGCCCCTCGCGCAGCACCCGGTCCTCGAAGACTGTTCGGATGACAAACAACATCGCTACGACACCCACCGGGAGAAACGCCCAGCTCGATCCCAGGAGAAGTGGTATGCCAGCAAGTACCAAAATGAAGCCAACATACATTGGATGCCGAATGACGGCGTACGGTCCGGAGGTAACGACCCGGTGGCCACGTTCACTTTGTATTCGGACAACTCCTTCGAGGAACGGATTGACAATCATCGACCAGAGAATGAAGACATCTCCCGCTATGTGGAGGACGGCGCCAAGACCCACGGCCCAGAGTGGAAGCATCGCCCACTGATACCGGACAGCGTCCAGTCCGGCCAAGACCGGGATCGCGAGCGTGGCGGGGAACAAGCAAGACACAATCACCTTGTCAAACCTCTCACCAATCTGCTGCCTCTTCATCCGCGTGGCGAGCACAGCACGGTTCTTCCACATGATGAGGGTGAGGTTCGTCGCCAGTGTTGCGATCCAAAGAGCGATGTGAATCCACCCTCGTGTCCATGCGAGCGTGCCGGCTGCCCAGAACAGCAGACTGCCCCATACTCCCAGCGAGAGAAGAAAACCCACACAAGCGCGGATTACCGGGCGTTGGGATGTTCCTGATCTGCCTTTGACTTCCAGTGCCATAATTCCCCCGCGCGTTCATGGGAGACTGTCTACTCGTATTGCAGGGTGCCGACGATCGTCACCTGGCCGGCCCAGTGCACCTTGTGGTCAGCACGAGGGATGGCCGGTCCGGCGGTGTAGCCAAAGGCCCGTCATTTTGATCTCGCAATGCGAAACCCGATGTTGTTGCATCGGTCGTCGGCCACCCAGCCCATCCGTGCAGAGGCGCGCGCGATACTCGCATCGCCAGCCCAGGGACCGCCGCGGGCTGCGCGGCGCGGCCCCATCATGCCCTCCTGCTGATAGGGATTGGTCTGTGGCTTGTCGGGGTACCGTCCCACGACATCGCTGCACCACTCCCAGACGTTTCCACTCATGTCATGCAGGCCCAGGCTATTGGGCTTGAAACTGCCTACCGGCACCGTCTTCCCCCGCAGCTCTCCCTTTTCCGCAAACTCGAACTTGCCCTCGGCCGCGTTGAAGTTCATCTCCGTGGGCCGGGCGACATCTTGCCCGTTACCGAATCTGATCTTCTTTCCCCGCTCTCGCGCCGCATACTCCCACTCCGCCTCGGTAGGTAATCGATAGCCCTTCACCTTCGTTACGTCCGTCGTGGATTGTCCCTTGGCATCCAAGAGGTCGCCCGTCTTGACGTCATAGGCAACGGGCAACCCCTCCTTCGTGCTCAGCCAATTGCAATACTGCGCCGCGTCCATCCACGACACGCACACAACCGGGTCCCGGGGGCCTTGCTCATAGAGTGGGTCCCTCCAACTTGCTCCCAAACCCCAGGAAGTCTCGTGCGCCGCTGGATCCAGGATGAATGCCCCGCCAGAAGCCAGACGAGCGTCGTATTCCGCCTGAGTTTGCGGCGCCGGCACCTTGCCAGGCTGAGCCGCGCGATTGTCGCCCCGCTCAGCCGAAGTAACATGTCCGGTATCTTTGACGAAGGCCGCGAACTCCTCGACTGTGACCTCGTGCTTGTTCAGATAGAAACTCGCTACGGTCACTTCATGAACCGGCGTGGCAAACCGTACGCCTTCATCGAAGACGTCACCCATTTGGAACAAGCCGCCCTCAATGAGCAGCATATTCCCTGTCTGAGCTTTCCCGTCGCCTCCCACGGCAGTCGAGACAACTGTTCCGAGAAGGCACGCTGCAAGGACGACTCGTGTGATGTTCATCATGTTCCTCCTGATTCTCTGTGTGCCAGTTGGCGCAGGTTGTCGCGATCAGCCTACGCACACCCCACTTCATTGCGTCGGGCAACAACCTGCCGGATGAAGAAGTTCAGCCGCCATGTTGTCGGGGCCGGAAGTGTATCCTAGCGTTTGGAGGAATAGATTTCAATATCTTTCAGAAGTTTTGAAACATCTGAAGGCCGATCATCAAGTTCTGCCCTTGTCGTCCTGCTCGGCGGTCCACATTCGGGAACGGCTGACGCGGTGGTTTCCCGCTCAACGTGTGGCCCTCCCGGTATCAAACGTACCGGGTACCCTCCGCATTAATCACGCCGTGTGTCGGAGTATGTCGATTCCTCGCGGAAAACCGCACCAATATCGAACCTCGCCTCAAGGCGGGTGAGCATCGCCCGCATGCCGTAGGCGCACTTGGTGAACCAAATGCTGACCTGCCGGGATCGCGTGTATCGCCGCCGCAGGAATTCGGCATACGTCGCCACGCCACGGCGGAAGTAATCCATGTCGCTGAAGTCGAACGGACCGTCGTAATCGACGGGCTCTCGTATCCAGGCGCACCATTCCGTCATCAATTTGAGTCGCCTTTCATCGGCCGCCTGCTTGGGTGTCAGATCGCATCCCCGAATGAGAGCTTCGCGCAACGCTTCGGGCGATCCGAACCATGTTCGCTCGATGTCAGCACAGCGTGAGATGTCCTCGGCGGTCTGGTGATAGCAGCAACCGAAATCGATCACGCCCAGGCGACCATCGGGCATGAACAGGTAATTCCCCGGCTGCGGGTCGGCGTATACTAGGCCCTTGGCATAGTACAGCCTGAACACGGCAAGGCTGATTTTGTGGCCGAACGAATTACGAAGCTCCTGCGACGGCTTTGTGGCGAGGAACTTGTCCAGATGCAGGCCGTCGATGTACTCCATCGTGAGCACGCGCCGCGTCGAGAAATCGGGAAAGACGCGCGGCACAACGATACCCTCGTCTTCGGTAAATGCCGACCGGGCGATCCGAAGATTCTCCGCCTCGTGCTCGTAGTCCGTCTCCAGGTCGAGCATGTGCCGGAGACCCTCGAACTGGTCCTTGAGGTTGCCCCAATCGCTGCTGAATCGCATGGGGGTGAGTAAGGCCAACATGTTCGCGAAGTCGGCGCGGATCGTCCGGCCGATGTTGGGGTACTGGATCTTGACCGCTACCCGTTGCCCCGAACTCTTCAGGCGAGCCCGGTGCACTTGTCCGAGCGATGCGGCGGCGAATGCCGTCGTCTCGAACTCATCGAAGACGTCCTCGGGATCGGCGCCGAGTTCTGCTCGCACGAACTCGCGCAGAAGCGAGTAGTGCATCGGCGGTGCTTCGAAGTGCAGGTGGCCCAGCACGTCCACGAACTGCTCCGGCGCTACGTCGGGGTGGGTCGCGATGATCTGCCCGACTTTCATGATCGCCCCGCGCAGATAGCTCATCCCGCCGAGTAACTTCAACGCGGCCTTGAGGTGCGTTTCGTTGAGCGTCCGCTCGCGCTTGTCGTTACTCGCAAAGCCGCCGCGAAGCCACCACGCGAGGTACGCCGCGGCGATCTTCGCCTGAAGCGTGCCCAGCACCCATAGGCGATTGAACCTGCCGATCGGCATACGCTTGTGCGACAGGCGCTGGAGCAGATCCTGAAGCGGCGCGGAGGGCGCGTCGGGCGCGTCGGGCCCCTTCGCCTCCGCCGGAAGCGCGTCTATCAACTCAGCGATCTCAGGTGATGTCGACGACATCGTGATCCTCCCTTCCGTTCTTCGACTCCGACGAGAGCGATTCGGCAAACAGCCGCATCGATTGGTCGAGAACGACGAGCGTGTCTTCCCGATTCGGCGACTCGTCGGCCGTCCAAAACGAGAGCACGCCCAGGTACAAGGTCCAGTACAGATGCATGGTCATCGTGCCCGGCACCCGGCTTGTGGCTGGGCCGCGCGACCCGATCAACTCTCCAACGGTCTCGAGATGGCCGACGCGGAAGTGGTGCGCCTGCTCGCACACCGCCTCCTGAGCGAACGGACTCAGGGCCGTTTCGAGGACCTCACCGACATACTTGCGGTGGGGGGCGAGATGGCGAAGCCCGACAGCCACGTGTGCGAACAAGGCCTCATCAATCGTCTCGTCGCCCCGCAGATGGCTGTCAAATTCCGTGCTAGCCTCATCGAGGGACTCGCAGATGAGGGTCATTGCCAGGGCCTCCTTTGTGGGGAAGTAGTTGAACATCGTTCCGGCCGCGATTTCGGCAGCCTCGGCAATATCGCGGGTCGTTGTGTGCTCGAACCCTTTGGTGCTAAAGAGGTTATGGGCGCATTCCACGATTCGCCGCCGGGTCTCCTTCTTTTTTTTAGCCGTGACTCTCATGGTAGCTCGCTCCGCGTTTCTCGCTAGTTTGTGAGCACACTCATAATATACGCCGTAACGGAAGCTCGGTCCAGCGAAATGTGAGCGTGCTCAGAAAAAACTTGCGGACTTCGGCGAATGGCTGGGCCGTGGGTTTGGTGCGGCCCGTGTGTCAATGTAGATGACGGGCGTTGGGATCGCCTCGCTATCAGAATCGGAGTTGAGCGGATGAGCCAATCGCAGGGCGATGAGAAAGCCGCGGACCTGATCGGAACCTACCGTAACACGGTTCATCCGCTGTACCAATTCGTTTCTCGGCGTGCCGGCCGCTCACGCCAGTTGGCGGAGGATGTCACGCAGGAGACGTATCTGCGTGCGGTTGTGCAATGGCGAAAAGGGCGACGACCGGAGAATGCGTTGGCCTGGCTGCAGACGGTCGCTCGCAATCTCCTGCTCAATCACTATCGCCACAAGAGCTTGGAGTCGCTGGAGGCGTCGCACGTCGAGTGCGTCCTGGAAACGGAGCCAGTGGACGGCCCTGACGCGGCGGCCCTGGTGTACTGGGGATTGGCCAGGCTGGGGCGAAAGCGGGGACGATTGCTCGAAGCATTTTACATTGAAGGAAAATCGACGCGAACGATTGCGAGCGACCTCGGCGCAAGCGAACGGGCTGTCGAGGGTCGGCTACGCCGCGCCCGACAAGCGCTCAAGGACCGGTTGACACCAATCATGCGGAATCAAGGAGATATGACATGAACAAAGATAACACACCCGATCCCGAATTCGTAAACCTGCTCGAGTGGGAACTCAAGTCAACAATGCGCCGCCAGGATACCCTCAACGGAACATCGGGCACCGCGAGGCCGCTCAGGCTTCGATTGGGCACGACGGTTGCGCTGGCGGTCGTGTCGATGTTGATCGGAGGCGCCGGCACGCACGCCGTAGCACGCAGCATCGATGGACGCAGCGCGGCGCTGTACATCGCGCGGGGCGAAGCGATGTTGGAGATTGCCCGGACGCGGTTGGAGCCCTTTGCTCGAGAGCTAGCCAAGATGCAAGCCCTCGCCGAACAGGGAGCGGTGACCGAGCGGGAGTTGCGGCAAGTCGAAGCGCAACACGTGCATGCCGAGTCCGAGATTGAGGTTCGGGAGCTTGATCTCGCCGAGACGCTCATCACGGGCAAGGCGCCCAACGACGCCCTATCCGCACCGCTGGTTGACGGAAGAGACTTCGTCACCCAGCGGATGGCCGCGCGGCGCCGTCCGATCCAGCGGCAGGTAGAACTCGCGAGCGCCCATGCACAGCGTCTGCAAGAGATGTTTGATACCGGCGTCGCGTCCGCGAGAGAGTTGAAGGCCGCACAGAGCGTGGTCGCTAATATTGAAGGACAGTTAACCGGGCTGGAGGATCGCATCGCCCTCCGCGCGTCGTTCCTGGCCGGTAAAATGTCGGCGACCGAGGTGGAACTGCGGGGGATGCGTCAGGCCGCCATCGCCACCCGAGAAATGGCGGCTCGTCAGGTCGAAGTCCTTGCGGAGCGTCACAAGCGGTACGCTAACCTGTCAGAGCAGGGTTCCGTGTCAAGCTCGGAGTTCCAGGCGGTTGACGCAGAGCTGCGAACGGTCGAGGCGCACGTGGAACTCGCGGACCTGGAGCTGCGCATCCTCGATCAGAAACTCAAGGATACGTCGGAGGAATAAGGGCCGTCTCGAAATCACGGGGACAATACGGCCGCGACAAACAAGGGGACGTCGGAGGCGGTAACGGCCGAATCGCCGTTCATATCGGCGGCACAATGCGCATCACTGGAAGGATCGGGAGTGAATACCTGTTCGATGAATCCGCCGATGTCGTCGCCGTTGACCTGCCCGTTGCCGTCCACGTCGCCGCTGCCTCGCGACCAGACCGTCACGGTCACCGCCATGCAATCGGGGCTCTCGCACCCGGCTGGGTCACGGGCTCGGGCGTAGTAAGTCGTTGTCGCGGTGAGATAGACGATCAGGACATCCGCGGTGTCAACGTAAACGTCCCCGCAATCGCCCGTGTACCAATCGATCTCGGCGCCACTGACCGAGGCCGTCAGGTTGACGAACCCGCCGCCGCACAGGGTGTCCGGTTCAGCATTGGCGTTCGTGGGCGTGTCCGGACCCTCGGAGATCATCACCGTGACCGAATCGCAACCCGCGCTGACGCAACCTGATGTCACGTTGCGGGCCCGCGCATAGTAGGTTGTCGTCGAAGCCGGATCGACGAGGATCGAATCGCCGGTTCCGAGAAACGTGTCGCCACAACCGCTCGAGTACCAGTCGATCTCAGTGCCTTCGAGTGACGCGGTCAGCGTCGCCGAGTCGCCGGAACAGATCACCGCGGGATCAGCATCGGCATTGGACGGCGCGGCCGGAGAAGGTGATTGCCACGCAGTGATTCTCCCGGTTGTCTCCCCATTGAATGTGGTAAAGGTACCACCAACATACAGGCCGTGATGTGCGCCATCGCCAAACACTGACAGAGCATAAACGTAGCCGTTCGGCCCGGTCCCCTCCGCGACGGCGGACCAGCTGCTGCCGTCCCAACGAGCGAGCCGCGAGGCCGGAGTCGAGAAGCTGCCACCGGCATACAGTTTGTCGCCCGTGCCGTCTTCGTCGAAGAGGCTCAGCGCCCAGACGTGGTTCGTGACGCTGGTTCCCATTCCAACGCCGACCGCCGACCACGAAGTCCCATCCCACTTCGCCACCTTGTTGGCGAACACGACCGTCCCATCGGATTGGGTGACCTCGGTGAACTGGCCACCCACGTAGAGTTCGCCGTCAAAGACGGCCAAGGCTTCGACATCATTGTTGGCACCGCGGCCCAACGGCGTCAGGGCCGCACCGTCCCATCTGAAGATGTTCTTCGCATAGGCGTCGCCGCCGGCGCTGGCGATTTCACCTCCCGCGTACAACGCCTCGGCGGCCCCGTCATCGTAAACAGCCAACACTCTCACGATGTCCGCGCTGCCCAACGGATCGCCGGGCAATGCGGACCAGGCGGCGCCATCCCAGAACGCGAGCTTGTGGGCGGTAATCCCGCCGATTTCGTTCAAGTAACCACCGGCATAGAGGTCTTCGTCGTAGAATGCCAGCGCGCGAATGCCGGCGTTACTGCCACTCATTCCGCCGCCGACATCCGACCAGGCAGCACCGTCCCATTGGGCAATCCGTTGCGTTCCGGCCTGGCCGCCCATGTTGCCGAACGCGCCGCCGACGTAGAGTACGCCGTCCGAGACCACCATGGCGTAGACCGTGCCGCCATTCTCCGCTCCGGTCCCCAATGGGGCCCAGGCGGCGCCGTCCCACATGGCAATGTTCTTCGCGGTCGCGCCACCGGCCGTGCTGAATTGGCCGCCTGCATACAGAGCGGGGCCAACGGGCGATTCCTCCTGCGTCGAACACAGCGACCAGACCGTCGAACTGAGACCCGGATCGCCGACACCGTCGCTCCACGCCGGGTCACACGGCTGCGCACCTGCCAAAGAGGCGATCGACGCGACGAGCATCAATGAGAAGACAAGGATCGTTACGAATGGCCGAGTCACGACTGAATCACCCTCCAAGTTCGGCAAGGCTGCGCGATGAGGTTCGTGGTCCCACCGGTGAGACACCGCTGCCACAAAAACCTAGCCGGCGAGACGCCGGCATCACGGGCGCATCAGCGACGATGCGTCCTCACCGGCCCGATGTCCGCCGGAGTCACCGTCATCACCGGTTTGCCGCCAGGCTTCGCGGCGGCGCCCCTTCCCGCGTTGATGCATTGCAGGCTTGCCCAGAACCCAGCGTGCGGATCATTCGGTGGGTCGTCGATCTGATAGTCGCACGCCCATTCCCATTGCTCGGTACCCGAGTTGTAGGTCGCCATCGCGAAGTAGTCCGACGTACTGCCCGCCTCGGCCTCCTCGGCTACGATCCAACCCGCGTACGCGTTCGAGAACTCGACCACCAGCCAGACTTCATCCGGCAGCGTCACAGGCGTGGGGAACGTGACATTCAGGAACAGCACCTGCCCGTTATCGGGCAGTCCATTGCCGGAAACCCCGGTGCCTGGGATGGCGGTTCCAGCGGCGCACGGGGACGCGTCATAGAATGCCGTGCTCACGTCAAACGTTCCGCCGCCTCCACCGTAAACGGCGATTTCAAAGTAGGTCACGTCGCGGGCCGTTCCAGTGAGGATCAGGTCATCCGCCATCGGCTGCCCCGGGTTGTACGAGAGCGTCGCCATGGCGATCTCGTTGCGATACTCCGGACACGCGCCGCTGCATGACATGCCGATACCGTCGAAGCTGTTGCCTGCCGCGACGCAATCGGCCTCGGTCATGATCGTGCAGTCCCAATCACTCACATCGCAACAAGCGCCGATGTCCAGGTCCGTGCAATCCGTGGCAGCACACGTCGTGTCGTCTCCCATGTAAAGGCCGCCTGCGGCATCACATGCAGATGCGGTCCCTTCCGTGCAGCTCTCGTCCGCATGACAGCACGCGCCCTCGGCCTCCGGGATGTCCACGCATTGGATGTTCGCCCAGAAGCCGGCGTGCGGGTTGGGCGGACCGCCGAACCAGTAGTCGCAGACCCACGGCGGGTCGTCCTCGCCGTAGATGTCGGCCGTGCTTCCAACTTCCGCCGCCTCCGCGAGGACCCACCCCGCGTTGTTGTTCGAAAACGTCGCCACCATCCAGACGGTATCAGGGATTCTCACCGGATCGGACGAGAACTCCGCGGATAGGGTGTAGATGAACTCATCGGCCGGAATGTCCTCCCACGTCGCCTCAGTGCCAGCGATGAGGTCACCCCCCTCCCCGGGGCACCCGTCGTAAAGGCTCGCCGTGACGTCGAACGTCCCGCCGCCTTCACCATACACGGCAAGATCGTAGTAGATCATCCCACGCGCCGTGCCGACCAGCGTCATATCATCCGCCATCGCCTTCGCCGCGCCCGGAGGCCAAAACGTCGTCGGATTCGCAATGTCGTTCCGATACTCCGGTGCCATGGTCGTGGCACATGTCGTACCCGCGCCTTCGAAGGAGTGGCCGAGCGCCGCGCAGATGGTTGGCGAGGTTAAGATGCAACTCCAATCCGACGGGTCGTAGCACGCGCCCACATCCGTCAACGCGCAGTCAACAGATCCGCAGGTCACGGTCGCTCCTATGAAGGTCCCGCCGGCGAGATCACAGGCAGCCTCGGTGACTTCGGTGCAGCTTTCATCCGGGAGGCAGCACGCGCCCACGGCGGCGGCCGAGCAGTCCACAGTTCCACAGTCGGTGTCGTCGCCCTGATAGCTGCCGCCGCCGATTGAGCAAGACTGTTGCGTGTCGATCGTGCAGCTTTCATCCGCATGACAACAGGCGCCCTGCGGCACAACGGGACAGTTGGTTGACGCACAGTCGGTGCCAGGCCCCTGGAAGACGCCGCCGCTGATCGCGCAATCCGGGGAAGCCAGGTCGAGGCACGTTCCCGATGCGTAACAGCACGCGCCAAAACAGGTCGCCGCCGCGCATTCGGTTTCATCGCCCATGTAGGCTCCCCCGGCGAGACTACAGTCGTCCTGGGTCCCCTCCGAGCAAGTGCCGTCGGATAGGCAACAGGCCCCCGTCGGCGTCGAACAGTCGACCGCATCGCAGGACAGCCCCACGCCCCGGTAGGTCCCACCACTAGCGCCGCATTCGGCAAGCGTAGAATGTACGCACGACTCGTCAGGCAGACAGCACGCGCCCTGGCCGGCCGGTGGGCAACTCAGTTCGGCACAGTCGGTACCCATGCCCTGGAACGTCCCGCCGGACGTGTTGCAGAAGTCCAGCGAGAAGGTCAGGCAACCACCCGTTGTGGGGAAGCAGCACGCCCCGGTGCAATCGACACCGGCGCAGGTTGTGTCATCGCCTCGGTAGACGCCGCCCTGCGCGTAGCAGTCGTCAGGCCCTTCCTCGCTGCACGAACCGTCCGCGTAACAGCAAGCCCCCATGCTGGGGCCGCCCGTCAGAAGGAGATTCAAAAACGGCTGGACGTCCAAGCCATCGGCACCGCCGTCACAATTAACGTCCGCCTGTTCAGCGTCATATTCAGGGCCGGGATCCTGGCCGAGAAGCACGGCAACGAAGACCGGCACATCTTCCATGTCCACGAAGCCGTTGTCGTCCAGATCGCCGCCACCCCCTTCGCCGATGCTCAGAATCCAGCTTTCCGTTGCACTTCCAGTGTCATTGGATGCCTGGATGGTGATCCCGTAGGTCGTGGCTACCGGTGGCGGATCAGGCCACGAGACAACGCCCGAACTGCTGTTGATAACCATGCCCTCGGGGCTGTTGATCAGCGACCACGCGTTGATAGGTGCCATGCACGACGGCGCTGTGAGCACCGGCGTCGGGCCTGTATAGGTGACCCGGCACGGCACTTCTTCATTGGGGATGGCGATGATCTCGGGTGCGCCTTGATGAACGCCGATCGGCAAGGTCTGCACGAATGCGCCCGCGCCATTGGTCGCCCGAACGTCAATCTCGTAGATGAACGGCGCCTTGATCGGGCTGGGCCAGGAGATGACGCCGGTACCGGGGTCGATCGTCATGCCCGGCTGCGGATTGTCCAGGCTCCAGGTGATCGGGGCCGTGTTGATCGGGTAGTGTACCTGCGGCGTCGGACCAACGAACGGGTCGGCACAGGTGATGATCTGCTGGCTGAAGGAATCGAAACTCGGCAAACCCTGCTCGATGGTGAACGGTTCGCAGGTAATCGCGTCGTTGTTGTCTTCGTATTCCTCGACCACCTCATCGAGATCGTCGAGCATGGATCCGAAGTAGTACGTCCCCGCAACGAGGTCCGGGATGTCGACGCCCAGACTGAATTCAAACCCGTCGTCAGCGGGCATGTCCCACAGCGTGTCGCCAATGGGCAGGTCTCCGGCATCCACCACGTTATCCGTGGAGAAATAGAAGGACTGATGCACATCCGTCACCGTGACAGTGCCGAAGTTCTCGATGACACACCAAGCAGTCAGCTCTTCGCCCGGTGTGATGGTCGGCGGATCGGCGAATATCGGAACGGTCTTGCCGAGGGTGGGTCCTTGAGAACAGTAGGACGCGTTGGCCAGGTCGACCATTGTCGTGCTGCCGGGATACAGGAACCTTGTGCCCCTGCGGTCGTCGGTGTGCAGCTCGATGATGTTGTTTTGGCTCACCGGTCCACCGGCGGGATATCCCGGATTCATCGTGCCGATGAACCACGGACTGCCTGGCGGTTCGTTTCCGATCGGATCGTGACCCAGGCCGATTCCGTGCCCTAGTTCGTGCAATCCGACCAGGTAGAACGAGAAGCCGTTGACGGGCGTCGGGTTGGACGTGACCTCGCAGTCCGGGTTCGTGAGCATGTGCCAGCCGACGTTCTCGGGATAATCGCTGAACAGGATGTCCATGTCGTACCACTGGTCCATGTAATTGACCATGTACGTCACGCCGAGGACACCGGGATCGAGCCAGGAGGCGGGCACCGCCGCCGTATCGCTGTAGCCGTCGTAGTTGTCTATGTACGGATCCTCGGCCAGGCGGATGAACGAGAACTGAAAACCGGCCCCGGGAACGCTGCTCCACTGTCCCATGGAAGCCTGGATGAGAAGGTCCGTGTCGCTGCCCGCCGGGAACGTGCCAGGCGAGAGATAGCGAAGACTTCCCCCACCGGCCCAAATGACGGAATACCCGCCGTAACTGAAGTACGAGAATGCGCCGGCGCGGTCGCCGCCGATCCAGGCCAGGCCGGCCAGCAAGGTCAGCACGACAATGATGCGGAGTGAGAGCTTCA
This sequence comes from Planctomycetota bacterium, assembly GCA_043813895.1. Taxonomy (GTDB): domain Bacteria; phylum Planctomycetota; class Phycisphaerae; order UBA1845; family UTPLA1; genus CAZTAR01. The sequence goes on along the minus strand of JBDRKQ010000132.1, from coordinate 5,088 downwards.
TCATCGCACCTCCTTCCCGTGCTCAGGCGAAGGGGCGATGCGAGCATCCTCCTCCAGGCCGCGTGCCTGGCCGGTCCCGCGTTGTCCTGAAGACGGGCTCTTGCCTGTGTCCTCCGATCGAACGCTGTCCTCTGTGTTCTGCATCGCCGAAGGCTGCAGGGGCACGGCGGTAGGCTCCACGAGGACGCGGCGGCCGGCCTGCTCTGTCAGGTGATGGTCCTTGCTGCGATCCAGCAGCGGCCGGATCGTATCCAGGAATGACTGGTACGTCATACCCTCGGCAGGCTCTCCCGAACGCTGCGCGACCTCCTGCACGCGAACATTGTGCTCGGCCAGCAGGTGTTGACTATGCGGGCTCCACGCCCGTTTGCCGGCGGCTCTGACGAAGCCATCCGCATCGACGCCATCGACCGGTATGTGAAAGGCGTTGCCGACGCGCTCTTGCCCGTCGGCATCACGATAGATGCGCCATGCACCCTGATGGAGGCCGGCAACCGGAAACGTCTTGTACGTCGGCAGCAGGAACAGCACCCATTTCTCGCCCTGTGCGAAGGTCGGCGCACAACAGATCCGCATCTGCATCTCGCCGACCTTACCGCCGGGAACGACCAGCTTGAAGACCGAAGATGAGCCCGGCAGCGCCCCCTTGAGATACTCGACATTCTGAAAAGTCACTTCCGTCTCAATGCGCTTCGGATTGTCCGCCCAATAGGGCCGACGCTGTGTCACCTCCCCCACAATGACCTGCCCGGCGTGGTCGGACAGGGTGGTGAGTGTCATCGGAACGACACTGCTCGCCTCTGCCGAAGATGTGAAGACCGTGACCGCGGCGAGGACCACAAACCCGGCGGCGTAACCCGGACGACCGATAAGATGAAACATGGAGTTTCTCCTGGCAAGTCCCCAAGGGCTCCCAAGGAGCCGGAACAACTCGACCGCAGCGCGCAATCCCGCTTCTTCGGACCTGATCCCGCCGCACCTGTGGATCGGAGAAGGTGATTCGCGCGCTTTACCGCCCCGCCGTTGCCCGAGCACCACCCCTTCGACCAGGATGACAGGCCATCCTCCTCATGTCTGGGCAACTTGACTATATACTAATGGCTCGACTCAGATCAAGGAATGCGAGCGCAGCGGCACCTCAACTTCTCCGAGTGTGGTGCCGGGATGTTCGATTTACAGGACGTCCGATCCCGATCCGTGTCGTTCCCGATCATTCGGTCCTCGTTGTCAAGCAACGACTTGCGCGCATTGGGCTTTCAGCCGGATCGGCGCTTGCAGGAACGCCATGCTCAGACCACACCCAGGCTGGGAGCGACCACCGCGCTGTCCGGATTCCGGCACATGCCGTTGCCGGTTCTCCGCCAACATCGTGTAGGATTGATCGGCGATCTCGTCTTACCGAATCACGAATCGGAGGACACTGTCCACGCGTTCCATTGCAGTGGTCTTCTCCTTCCGCGGCAAGTTCCCGCCTGCCGGCAAGCCGGACCATGACTCGGCGTGTTTTGCGAGATATGTCGCCACGCCTTTGGCGCTGGGTTTCATTGCATCCTCGCCGGGCTTCCAGTTGGCCGGTCAGATCTCGCCGTGCTTTTAGGTGGATCGGAGCGCGTCGAGCATCCGCAGGGCCTCGTCCACGTTGCGGCCGAGCGGCAGGTCGTTGATCGTCGCGCGCCGTACGACGCCTTCCGTGTCGATCAGGAACAGGCCCATCGCTCATTCGCCCGAGTTCGACGAGGCCGGGCGGCCGCGATCGAAAAACAGCGTCGGAAGCGACCTGACCAGCCCGCGAGGCGTGTACAGGCTCTCCACCTCTCCCCGACAGTTGTACCAGCAATCGACGCACGTGTTGTTCGCGCTTCGCGTCCACAGCGATTCGATGATCCTTCGCGGGTGATCGGTGTACAGATTCGCCACAGACTCGTCGCGCTCCTCGACGCAGATGGCGATATCGCCGACGGAGTCGATGTTGAAGAAAGCCTGACCGGCGCGACAGTCCGGCACGCCGCCGTCGAGGAACCGGTCGAAGTTTCCGAGGAAGTAGGGATTGCTGAGAAAGTTCGGATGCTTCGCCTTCAGCGAGAGGAGCTTCTCTGACACGCTGCCGTCCGAACACCGGAACCGCCCGTTGCCCGTCTTGCGATCGCCGTACGGCTGCACCATGAAGTACGCGTTGTGCCGGGCGGCCAGCTTGATCAGGTCTTCCAGTTGGTCGATGTTGTCGTGCAGAAGCACGCTCAGCAGATTCACGCGTTGCCACTTGTACCGGCGCGCGGCGCTGAAATGCTCCAGCGCCGCCACTGCCCGATCGAACGCCCCCGACATGCCGCGACGCTTGTCGTGCATTCGGGCATCAGCGTAGTCGAGGCTGACTGACACCCCCCACAAGCCGGCTGCGAACATCTCCCTCGCCAACTCCGGGGTCGCGTACCAGCCGTTTGTGGTGACGAATGGGAAATGGAATCTGGCCACGGCGCGGACGATGTCCGGCAGGTCCGACCGCACCAGCGGTTCCCCCCCCGCCAGCGACACGAGGAGGGTGCCGAACGACGCGAGCTTGCGCGCGCCGGTCTCGAATTGGGCCACCGTCTGCTCGGGCCGCTCGCCCATCGGGTCTCGCCAGTAGTGGCAGAAACCGCAATGGAAGTTGCACCGGTACGTGACCTGCCAAGCGCACCAGAGCGGGTAACGCGACATCCGCGCCCTGAAGAGCCGCCATTTCTTCGATAACGAACTTACCATGATGTCCAAGCCGCCCGGTTGATTTATCCTCCGAACCTGCGAAAATCGTGGGAATGCGGGACTCTAACCTGCACACCCGGCGGCGTGCAAGCGTCCTGGCCTGCGGAAGCGAAATACCGCAGGGCGATCGCAAGCTCGGTGGCGCCCCTGGTTGAGATGTCGAGGATCAATGCCGCGACCGTTCAGAGCCGCGACGGCAAGGGAGTCTGTTCTCGTCCATGGCGAGGAGCTCTCTCGGCGAACGCCGACTGCTTCCTCACGGGCGCGGCTCTGATCGTGAACGGGAAACACGTGCCGAATAACGGGAGCGAGGTCTATGCGTAAGTCCGTTGGTCTGTTGTTCGTTATCTTGTTCGCAGCGTTGCTCTCTCCCCAGGTGATGGGGGCTGGCCGCCACGAAGTAACCGTCGTGCCGATCGGCAGCGTCATCGTGGAACGGGGCGCCCACGACGTCACGTACAAACTCCCCATGGGCCCGACCGGACCGCTGCCGCAGGCATTCGTCATCATCGCCTCGCAACCCTGGCATCAATTCCAGGAAGAAGCCCCAGTCGTCATTGAGTCCACAACCGATGAGGAAACGCCGAGGCAACAAGTGCCCGCCACGCTGAAGCTCAGCCTCGCCGACAAGCAACTTCCCGCCTGGACCCTCCAGCCCGGCCCCACGGCCTACGTCATCAATCTCCAGTCTCTCCGCACCAGTCCAGAGTACCGGACCGGCGGCCTGTCGCTGAAGATCGAACTCGATTCGATGGCGTTCGGTCTCAGCGCGATCCTGCTCGGAATGCCCGACCCGTTGCTCTTGGATGACTCGACGGATGGCCCTCTGGCCGATCTGGCTGTGTCGGCGGGCGACGCCGACGTCAAGGCATATCTCACGGCCCTGCGCATGGAAATAGGCGGCGACAAGGAGTCTGCCGAGGCCGAGTACCGCAAGCTCGTGAGTTCGAAGAATGCTCGCCTCGCCCGTCTTGCCCGCCGGGGTCTGAAGCTCTTTTCGTACGATCACAGGCCGCACCCTCTCACCGGCAACTTCCTGGAACACTACCGCTGGGCGCTGTATCTCCAACAGTGCGGCCTGTTTTCTCGGGCGTTCGATGAGTTCGAGGAATGTCGCATCATTGTCCCAGAGCACGCAGAGAGCCAATTCCGCGCGGGCGAGATCATGCAACGCCAGGGCGCACCGCTTTACACGGTGCTCCAATATATGGATCGCACGGGTGAGGCGGCTAAAATCACAAACCCGGTCCAGTGGTCCGTTCTCGTGGTGATCCTGAAGTCACGACAGGGGAAGGCGCTCACGCCGGACGAGATCGGCAGCATCAAGGACAGGTGCTTTTTCGTTGAGAGGATGATCTGGGCGGCCACCGGCGGCAACGTCCACATCCAACCGACTTTCCATGAGGTCGGGAGCGAAGAGCAGCAAGCCTACGTCGTTCACGAAGGTCTCTTGCGCGGGCCTGCGGACGATGTTGTCAGTCGTCGCGGTTGGTTCGATGTCGTTTTCAGTGTCCAACCGCGTCTCGAGAAAGAAGCCGGCCTGCCCGGCAAGAGCGTCGGCGGCGACGTTGGTTCGAACGGCGCGGGGCTCTGCGCCCTCTTCCACGACGCACAGTGGCAGGACTACCTCAAGGCATGGATGGATCAAGCGGCCTGGGCGACCTCCGTTGGAGAAACCGGCATCTACCCCCCCGTCGGTGACGAAGCCGCGGAATTCGGCCACCAGCCCATCCCCAATCTCGGCTACGGCCTCCGGGCGGCCCTGCACTACTACATCCCGGCCGCCGCACACCGTCGCGCGAAGATCAGCGATGTGCCGCAACCTGGAACCCACGTTCAACTGTGGAAGATCGAAGGACCGTACCCCGTCAATGACACGCCGCCTGCGGAGGGCCGCCCCGGCAACCACGTCATGGATCCGATCCCCGCCGCGCCCGCACCGAAGACGATTGCACACGTGTGCGAAGACGACTTCATCGATCTTGCCAGGCTCCTGCCGAATGCGGGCTGGGCGCGTGCGCGTGCTACGTCCTGGGTCTTCTCACCGAAGAACCAGGAAGTCCGTATGTGGCTCGGTCAAAACGACGGCGCGGCCGTCTGGTTGAACGGCCGCTGCATCCGGACAGGCAAACACTACGCCTCCGCCAAGTACGAGGACAGGAACCTCACTGACACCGTCGCGATGACGGCCAGTCTGAAGCAGGGCTGGAATGAGCTTCAACTTGTCGTCGAGTCGTGGCCCGCGCCACGCGATAAGGGCTGGGGTTTCTCCGTCCGTTTCTGCACCTGGGACAACCGGCCGATCCCCGGCCTCGCCTACGTCCACGAGCGACCCGAGAAAGACCT
>JBDRKQ010000131.1:0-2458 GCA_043813895.1 Planctomycetota bacterium | reverse complement strand
ACACTCGTCAAACAAGGAAAACACTTCACGGGCCATATCGTAGACGTGCACCCCACCAACGGTCTTCTCCTGCACCTGGACACCGGAGCACGCCTGCACTTCGACCCGGCCACAACCTCACGGGCCTGATCCACCACCTCGTGGCTGTCTCAGGAGCCCCCGGCCTTGGCCGGGGGTGGCCGATCTGGAGTCTTGTACTCGCTCTTTGTCGCATCACGGCCGAGAGGGGCGTCGGCCGCTACGAGACGTCGGTCGCTATGGGAGGAACAGGCCCGCTCGCATCCGTTAGCGATTCAGGCGGGTCTTCCCGGTCGTCCGCGACGCGGAAGCTCAGCGTTGCCCAGAAGCTTTCCCACTGCGTCCGGCCGAGTTCGGGAGGCTGGCGAATCAAGTGTGCCTTGACGAACCAATGACCCTCTCGGGTCAACTCGATCTCGGCGATACCGTCTGCGTCTGTTTGCGTGAGCGCGACGTAGCCGGGTTGGTGGAGCATGTCATGGCCTGCGGAGACGGGAATGTTCGGCCAGGGGTGCCCGTCCAACAGGACTTCAACCTGCACAGTCGTGCCGGTCCGCCAACGCGTCGGGTTGGACAGCGGGGTGATCTCCAAACGGTGCCCGAGCGGGATAGCAAAACCCTCGTCGAGATCGTCAACCGGTCGAACCGCCACGATCGTCTTGGCGAACTTGGTGTACCGTTCCCGAACTGTGCGGCCGTCATCCGCGGGCGGCTCAAACACGGACAGCACCTTCTCGGCTCGTTCGGTCAAGAGGTAGCCCAGGAATCCCGGTCCGTCGATGTCCACGACGCGAGGCACAAGCTCGCAGCCGATGACGTGTATGCCGGGATCGGACACGGGCTCTCTGAGAGATAGCCCCCGATCGACGACGGCGAAGCCCGAGATTTCCCGTTCCTCTGTGCCAGCGCGATCGGTGAAGCGTGCGACCCAGGTGGAATCGGTGGCGGCGTCTCCCCATGGGAACACCTGGCCTGTTACGAAGGAGAGCCAGAGGGGTTCTCCCGCTTCGAGGCTATCTCGATCCGAGATAAGCCAGGAATCGCTGGCGAAGGTCGGTCCGGCGGCCGCGATGAAGGCCAGGGCCGTAACGATCCAAGCTTCTTTTCCGTGCATTGCCGTTTGTCCTGTCAGGGACCAATCCTGGACAAGCCGCACAACCGTCCCCGGCAAAGAAGACCGGCCTGAGACAAGCCGGCTCGCTAGACCGGGATCTCGTGGAAGCTGTGTTCGTACGCTCCCGCAAGCCGTATACCACCAACCTCCTCCGGCGGTCGCAGCAGATTGTGCGACAGCTCCGGCAGCGGTCTGCGAGCCGTAGGCCTGAGCCTGCGCGACCGAGGAGCCGCGGACTTCAGTCCGCGCGGCTGTTCCAAACGTCAAGACGCTCGTATCCTCGGACGGCCGCGCGCGATGAGGCCCGCGGCTCGTCCTACCAGACGTTGCCGATTGGCGGCGGGAGCGTAGAATGTGGGTCTGGAGGAAGGACGCGTCCGAAGCGAGAGGTTGCTTGAATGGCGATTCATCCTAGTGCGATTGTGGACAGTCAGGCGGAGATAGCCGCGAGTGCGGAAATCGGTCCGTTTGTAGTGGTCGAGGGGCCGGTCAAGATCGGCGAGCGGGTCCGCGTATATCCGAACGCCTACCTGTCCGGCTGGACGGAGATCGGGGACGACTGCGAGATCCATCCGGGCGCGGTGGTAGGCCACCTGCCGCAGGATTTCCACTTCTCGGGCGAGCGGTCCTACTGCCGGATCGGCGCGGGAACGATCATCCGAGAGTTTGCTTCCGTCCACCGGGGGACGCAGCCGGAGTCCTGGACGATTGTCGGGCAAGGCTGCTTCATCCTCGGATACGCGCACATCGGCCACAACTGCGAACTAGGAGATGGCGTGAAGGTGTACAACTGCACCGGCCTCAGCGGGCACGTCATCGTCGGCAACAATGCCATCATCAGCGGCTACTCGCTCGTCCACCAGTTCGCGAGGATCGGTGAATACGTGATGGTCGGTGGCGGCACGCGCGTGACGAAGGACCTGCCGCCTTACATGAAGGCCCTTCACGAGTCGACGATCACCGGATACAACGCGATCGGGCTCCGACGGTCCGGTGAGTTCAGTGCTGAAGAACTCCGGGAGGTGAAAGAGGCCTACCGGTCGCTCTTCAGGTCGGGCCGGAGCTTCCGCAAGGTGGTTGAAGAGTTCTCCGCCCAGGTCAAGACTCGGGCGGGCCGCAACATCCTGGACTTCGTCAACGCCCCATCCAAACTCGGCATCGCCGGAGGACGTGTCCCGGCGCACGCGCGACAGCCGCTCGAACCCTCGGTCGATGACGGCTGAGGCCAGGGTGTTGTCAGGCAGAAGAGCCGCGGGCATAAGTACCCGCGGGTGTTGACGGCGCGCAGAAACAAGCCATTTGGGGGGGCCGCCCGGCCAGGACTCC
>JBDRKQ010000130.1:0-10809 GCA_043813895.1 Planctomycetota bacterium | reverse complement strand
GAGCCTGCCGGTTGGCTGAACGAATGCTCAGTCTGTTACACGCCACACGTACAACATTCCGGCTCGCGTGCCTGCGTAGAGGACATCCCCGATGCTCCCGATGCAGCGGATTTCTCCTTCGAGTTTGCGCGTCCCGCGCACCGTCCCGTCTTCGATTGCCAAAGCGATGATCTTGCCCGTGGCGGTCCCGATCAACACAGAGCCGTTGTGTACTGCGGGACCCTTCGACGTGCAACGCTCGGGGGCCTTGTACTTCCATCGCACGGTCGTGAGAGATCGGTCCAGGCAGACGAGGGACTGTTCGCCGGATTGCACGAGAACGGCATTTGCGAGCAGCGCGGGGGCACTACACGGCCGGGCCGACAGGTTGGTCTCGCCCGTCACGATGCCGGTATGCCTGTCCAACCGAAACAGCCTCCCCTGGGGAGTACCGGCGTAGAGATCAGCCCCGTCCACGATAAGATTCGTGGCGATACGATCTCCGAGGCCGTGTTTCCAGACCACCTCTCCGGAACGCGCATCCAGCGCGCAAACGTTCCCGTCCCGCGTCCCGAAATAGGCGTGTTTTCCGGCGGCTGCCGGTGAAGCACTGATGTCAGGCTCCTCGTCTGCGGTGCTACCCGCAAAGCGCCACCGCAGGCGGCCGCTGCCGAGATCGATCGCAATCAGTTCGTCCGCGAGTGTCACGGCGAAGACGGTCGTGCCGAGCCGTGCCAGGTTACTGGGGATGCCGGTTTGCTCGCGGTGTTTCCAGCGGACCTTGCCGGTTCGCTGGTCGAACGCATAGACGTGCCCGGCGCCCTCTCTGTTCCAACTGTTGTCGCAGGTGATGACGACGAGACCGTCCGTGATTATGGGGTCGCCGTGAAAGGCAAACTGCCGGCCATCCTGTCGAACGTCATACTGCCATCGCACCTTGCCGGAAGAGATGTCGAACGCCCGCAGCACGCCGGAGCAGGATCCGACGAAGAGCAAATCGCCTGCGACCGCAGGCGTGGCATAGACTCAGCCGCCGGTGTCATACTGCCAGGAGGAGGCAGGAACGGGCTTTGATGTCGGGGCGTTGTCCTTTGCGCCGGGCGCGTTTGGGGCTTTGTGCTGCGCGCAAACCGCCGAGAACGCGAGCAAGACCACCATCCACCACATACAGATTGAACGGCCTGTGAACCAGGACTGCATGGGCTACTCTCCCTTGGCTGGCAGCGAGAGGCCGCGCGCGAATCGGTCCCTATTGTACGCGCCAAACGGCTCGTCTGGTAGTGCGGCTTCGGCACGGTACGAGTCCACACAGGGCGTTTTCCGATCGGTCGCAGGTCAACCCAACACGACGTGCAAGGGCCGAAGTCGCCGAGTATCATTGGAGCAGATCTGCGAATCTGCGCGGGCCTTGGTCAAAGTGGGCGACGAAGCGTTGCCGAATCGAGGAAGTCGAGCACTCTCTCCCACGGAAGGAGCGCATTGTGGAACTTACATGGATTGATTTCGTTGTCTTCCTGGCCTTCATGGGCACGGTCGTTTTCGTTTCCCTCTACGCGGGCCGCAAGGAGCAGACATCGGAAGACTACTTCCTGGCAGGGCGAAAGCTCACGTGGTGGCTGATCGGCATCTCCTTGATCGCCTCGAACATCTCCACCGAGCATTTCGTCGGCATGGCCGGATCGGCGTTCGGCCGCGTGGGTCTGGCGATCGCCAGTTGGGAATGGATGGCAGCGATTTGTCTTGTATTCGTCGCATGGTGGCTGCTACCGAGGTTCCTCCGGGCCGGCATCTACACCATGCCGGAGTTCCTCGAGTACCGTTACGATTCGGGAACGCGCACGATCATGGCGGTGTATCTGATGGCCGCCTACATCATCGTGCTGCTTGCCGTTGTGCTCTACAGCGGCTCGCTGGCGTTTAACGCCATCTTCGGCGTGCCGGCCATGCTGATAGACCGCTTCAGCGTGGACCCGGACAGCGCGGAACTCTGGGCGAACGTGATCGGCATCTGGGCGATCGGGATCATCGCCGGAAGCTACACCATCTACGGCGGGCTCAAAGCCGTCGTCTGGTCGGACCTCCTTCAAGGCGGCGCGCTGTTACTCGGCGGGGCGGTCGTGACGGTGCTGGGCCTGAGATTGGTCGGCGAGGGAGACTTGCTCGAGGGCTGGCAGACGTTCACGGCGGCCAACGAAGGCAAGCTTCACATGTGCCTGCCGTGGAACGATCCCGAGCTTCCCTGGATTGCCGTGTTTGTCGGCGGGATGTGGATCCCCAACATGTTTTACTGGGGGCTGAACCAGTTCATCACGCAGCGAACCCTCGGCGCGCGGAGCCTAGCCGAGGGACAGAAGGGGATTCTGTTCGCGGCTCTGATCAAGCTCTGCATCCCGTTGATCATTGTGATTCCCGGGATTATGGCGTTTCAACTCTACGGCGACGAGATCCTGGCGCTGGGTGGAAATGTGGGCGACAAGGCCTATCCCTACATGATCAAACAGATCCTGCCGCCTTCGCTACGCGGTGTCATGTTCGCTGCGCTTCTCGGAGCGGTCATGAGCACCTTCAATTCAGGCCTGAACTCCGCCTCCACGATCTTCACGGTGGATGTCTACAGCAAGTACATCAACAAGTCGGCGTCGCCGCATCGGCAGGTGGCCGTCGGTCGCGTCGCCACAGCGGTCATCGTCGTCGTGGCATGTCTCTGGGCGCCGGTCGTGGGCAGTTCCAAAGGCGTCTTCACGTACATCCAGGAGATATGGGGGTTCATCTCCCCCGGGATCGTGGCAGCGTTCCTCGTGGGGCTTGTGGTGAAGCGCGCTCCGGCCGTGGCCGGCAAAACCGCGCTGCTTCTTGCCCCCATCCTCTATGCCTGTTCGCGCGTCCCGAAGTGGATCATGGAGAGTGAGAGGTACGGCTTCAAGTTGCAGACGGACGGCGAAGAGAGCATTGTCGTGCGGGCGCTTGACGGCGGCAGTACGCAAGTCGTCGAGGGCTTCGTGGCGCTGTGGTATCGATTCAGCGCCATGGCCTTCCTGCATCATATGGCGATCGTCTTCCTGGTCCTCGTCGCCTGCATGTTGATCCTGACAAAGCTGCGCCCGCTTGCCCGGCCGGTTACGATGCCCACCTCGGGTTTGGACGTGAAAGTCTATCCACTGGTGTACGTTGCGGGCGGACTCGTGATAGCCGCCACTGTCGGCCTGTATGCTATCTTCTGGTGATGTGCGGCCTGGAGTCGGCGTCTTGGACGGTTCACTAGTGCAGGGTGCATCCCGGACACACCAATCCGGGATCATCGATCCGGCATTATCGAATGGCGCGGCCGGGCCGAACATTACTGCCCGGGGCGGTTCAGGAATCTCTGGAGCCTGCGGTGGGCATTGTAATCGCGCGGATAGAGGGGTAGCTCGTTCCGCCAGGGGCTGGGCTGCGTTGTCGCCCCCTGGGCGTCCCTTTCGGCCAGATCCCACAGCGTGTCACGGACCAGGCGACGGAGGTCGCTTTCCGCTCTGAACGCCGCCTCGGCCGTCAAACCGACGAAGTCGATCTCGTCGTCGTCTTCGAACTTCACACGGTCTTCGTCCGGCAGGATGACCGGCACGCGGAAGGCCGCCAAGGGCTTCACCGTTCTCGCTTCGTACAAGGAAGCGACGAATTCGGCATCCGCATCCGTATCGTCGACCTGGGCGTAAACCACTAGCAAGTCGCATTGGGAATCGAGCGATGACTTGAGGAGATGGTGGAAATCGGTTCCGCGCGGGTCGTGCCCGTACGTGCGCAACGCGCATACTTCACGTATGGACGGCAGATCCTCCATCATGTGTCCCCAATACACGGCGTCGTGGCCTGGCATCGGCTGCACGTGAAGATGCCGCTCGACGTCTTTCTCGTTCATCGCCGCGACGACCCGGGTGACTGCGAGCCCGGTCGGGAATCGCCCCTGCGACACCTCCGCAGCAAGGATCCGTTCCCCGCTTTCCGGGAAGTCGATCCCGGATAAACCCATGTCCGCTGCCGTGATGGTCACGACGTCGTCCCCGAGCGGGGTTTGGTACTTGGTTCTGCATTCGGAACTTTGGTACTCGGGTTCGTTGACACCGTTGCAACCGGGCGCGGCCGCGAGCACCACAAGCACAATGCCCAACATCGGCAGCCACGAGAAGTCTGTGCCGCGTGGCCGCCTCGTGTCGCGGGGGTTTGCCGTCTGCATCATCGCTTGAATCTCCCGTGAATCTCCCGCACAAGGACACGGCGTGATCGGCCAACGAACACATCGTGATCCTCATGGGCCTGGCGAGCCATCTCGCATTCTGAAGTGCTTATCGGATGTCGACACCCGCGACTTGCGTCCCGAAACGAATCTTGATGGGACTCGGTGTCCTCATGGGGCCGCGACCGCTTCGACCGAAAGCCTCGGCAAACGACCGATAACGGCGCGGGACTTCAACGTCGCCCGCGAACTCAGGTCGGCTGCTCCCTCGTCCGATACCAATACCAACGCGCGAGGTGTTCGACTCTGTGACGACCAACAGCTACCTCACAATGGACATTGCCACGTCTCCGTCTCCTCGGCTGCCCGAGGTGACCGTCAACGCGATTCGGGAAGACGCACGAACCCCAATCGAGTTTCGGGCGCTCGCCGGACGTTGTCTCCTTCGGTTGCCAAGGGCGGCGTGGATGGTTCTCGACGTCCTCCTCGTGTGCGGCGGGACAGCCCTGGGAGACCAGCTCTTCGTCTGGTGGCAGGATGCAGGCACGATACTGGCGGATTACAGCCTCTGGCTCGCGAGCGTAATCCTTGCTTCGTCGGTCGTTTTCTCCGGCGCGGTGTTCGGGCTGTACGAATCCTCCACCCTCTGGGCGAGATCGCGGATCATCGCCAGGTGCCTGATGACGGTCGTGTTCGCAATGCTCGCCACGTGGGTGGTTCTGCATCTGTTCATGTACTCCAGCCTGAGCCGCCGAGCAGCGTTGACAGGAATCGTCTTCTACTTGGTCACGGCCTCGACGGTCCGCCTGCTCGCGAATTGCGCGGTCCGGGACGTCCGGCGCGGCCTCCTCGTCATCGGACAAGGCCCGCTGACCGGCTCCATCGTCCGTTCAGTCCGAAGGGGCTCCGTGCCGGGCTACAGATCGGTCGGTCTCATCGTGCCGAACAGCTGCCGGCCGATCGAGCAGGACGCCGGCGATATCCCGATCGTCGGAGAGATCGGCGACATCGAACGGCTGTGCAGGGATCTGGAGGTGGCGGAGGTCGTCGTTGCCCAGACGGTCCTGAAAGACCCCATGTTTCAGCGGGCGGCCCTCGCGTGCCTGCGGCTCGGTTGCCGCGTCACTGACGAAACGACCTTCCACGAAACCGCCTACGGCGAGGTCCCCGTTTCTCACATCACGCCCAGCTGGTTTCTCACGGCCGATCTCAAGGGGCAGTTGCAGGAACACGCCGTGGGCAAGCGTCTCGTCGATATCATCGTGGCAGGTCTGGCTCTGCTGATCGCGGCGCCCCTCATGTTGCTGGTGAGCGCCGCAATGTGCCTCATCAGTCGAGGAGAGATTTTCTACTCACAGACGCGCGTTGGGCAAGGCGGCCGGCACTTCACGCTGTACAAGTTTCGGACGATGCGCGGTAACGCCGAGTCCGCCGGCACGGCCTGGGCAACGACCAACGATCCGCGCGTGACGACCATCGGCCGCATCCTTCGAAACACGCGGCTCGACGAGCTTCCGCAACTCTGGAACATCCTCAAAGGTGACATGTCGGTCGTCGGCCCGCGGCCGGAGCGACCCGAGTTTGTTGGACCGCTGGCAGCCCTAATTCCATTTTATGACGAGCGTCATCTCATCAAGCCCGGCCTGACCGGTTGGGCGCAGATCAACTACCCATACGGGGCCAGCATTGCGGACGCAAGGCGCAAGCTCCAACTCGATCTGTATTACGTCAAGCACACGTCCCTGGAACTTGATCTGATCATCCTGCTCCGTACGTTGGGAACTTTCTTCCTCGGATCGAGATAGAGCGGGGAGCGGATTCCGCCCGCCGGGCGCCATGGATCCACGGGGCGGCCCCGGCGCTACGCATAAGCGTATGTGGTCCCAGGTTCGTGTAGCGGCCGACGCCCCTGTCGGCCGTCGGGGTGCCGGCCGAATCCCGTGTTAGTCCGAGCTGCGCGCGCCATCACCCGGCTCTCGACGACCCCACTCGATCCAGCGTTGCTCATATGCATCGAGCTCGGCGGCCGTGATGATCTCCGAGGGGAGGATCCATGAAGACTCGTTCTCCTCCATCGGGGCGTTACCGAGGTCCGCGGCGATCAAAATGGCATTCTGCACGGCCCGGCGGTAGTCGAAGGCAATCATCGCCATGATCTGCCCGTTTCGCATTCGATCGATATACCGCGGCGAGTTGCAGCAGAGCACGATTCCGCAGCCCAGCGGCAAGAGAGAATGGCTCGGTCGCACGACGCGCAGCGGCCAGTCGTCCAGCATCACCCAGCAGCCCACGCGAGGATACATCCGTGATTCCTTCCGGACGATGTGGGCCGCGTCCAACCACTGCCCGCCACAGTCGATTTCCCGGAGCAAGTGCACGTCTCCCACAACAGGAAGCTCGTGCTTGAATCCGGCGTAGCGAGAGCCGTAAACGGCGTCGTCCGCACCTGCATGAAGGAGCATGACGGTGTTTGAGCGGCTCCGCACAGCCAATGCGCAGGCCTCTGCCGCCGCCTGACCAATCGCGAACTCTGAAGGTCCGCAGTAGCAAAAACGCCCACTATCAGGTACGTCGCGTCCAATGAGTGCAACGCGCTTCCCTCGACGCACCAGATCCTTGATGACTTGGCGAACCGCAAGTGGGTCGACTGGCGCCACGCACACGGCGTCCACACGTTGCGTCGCCAGAGCTTCGAGTATTCGTTGCTGTTCAACGGGAGAGGTTTTCTCGGGGGCGACGGCTTCCACCGTCACGAAGCGACGTTGCGATTCGAACCATTGGGCCGTTGCCTCGATGACCGGCCACGTCGGATCGTCCTTCCCGACCGCGACGACGACGATGTGTTTCTCGGCTTGGGGTCTCGAACGACCATCCGCATCCTGCCGGCAACTCGCCGGAACAAGAACACCCAACACCAGACCGGCGATGGCGAAGCGCCCCTTCCAGGCAACGGGCAAGTGGCGACGGAATGTCGCTCGGTACGATTCTCCCGCACGCTCAGACATCCGGCTTGGACTCCTGTGTCCGGATGGACCAATAGTGGCACGCCGCGCCAACCGAGATTCCGAACGCGGCGCCGATACCGTCCGCTACCCAGTCAAACCACTCGAACGACCGTCGCACCAGCTCTTGCGTGACCTCGTCCGCGAACCCATACGCAATCAATACGAGGAGCCAGAACACCATCAGGCGGCGAGAAATCGGTCGGAGGACGTCGGCATGCCGCCAAGCCGTCAATACCCCCAACGCCGTGAATCCCGTGAAATGAAGAAGCTTGTCGTTGATGAGAGGCTGGGCGGGGGGCTCCGACGGAGGAAGGTGCGTCACTACAAAGGCCGTAGCCCACGTGGCCAACCAGATCGCCGTTCGTGTGCCGCGTCCTATCGGCTTCATCGGTGGCTCCCACACAAAACACCGGCGGGCAAACCGCCAGTTTCATCCGGCACTGCGGCACCAAGAACCTCCCCCGGCTGTGTCGGCACTACTGTGCGACCGAAGGAATATCGCGGTCGCAATCGACGACGGGATGCGGAGGTGACTCACCGGGCACTCCCGATGCACCACTCGATACTTCGGCGTCTTCTCCGACAGGCTCTCCCGCCGGATCGCGCGCGTCTGAGTCGCGAACTTCGGTTTGAGACGACACGTTGCTCCGTTCTTCATCCTGTGCACATTGGCCGGCGGCATTCGAGTCCCCCAGCACGCGTACCCGCACTTCGTCGGCCAGCGCCATGTAGTCGAGCGCGCCGTTGCTGCGGGGGGCGTACTCGAAGATGGACTGCCCGTAGCTCGGACACTCTGCAAGCTTGACATTCCGCCGAACGCGGGTCTCCATCAGTCTTGCTTCACGCCACGGGACGGGCGCAACCCGCGACGATTCAAGGAAGGAGGACACGTCCGCCGCGACCTCACCCGACAAGCGCGTCCCCGACTCGTGCATGCACATAACCATCCCCGCCACACGGAGCCGCGGGTTGATGCGTTGAGCAACCAGCGCGACGGTTTCGAACAGTTTGCCCACGCCCTGTAAAGAAAGAAAGTGCGGTTGAATCGGAATCAACACCTGCGTCGATGCGCTCAGCGCATTGAGCGTCAGCACGCCGAGCGAGGGCGGGCAATCAATGATGATCACGTCGAACGGCCACGAACCGGCGGCGAGGATGTCTCGCAGAATCACCTCACGGCCGACCTCGGAAGCCAACTCGACCTCGGCAGCGGCCAACTCGATCTGTGCCGGGACGACCGAGA
This sequence comes from Planctomycetota bacterium, assembly GCA_043813895.1. Taxonomy (GTDB): domain Bacteria; phylum Planctomycetota; class Phycisphaerae; order UBA1845; family UTPLA1; genus CAZTAR01. Next base: position 2,369 of record JBDRKQ010000130.1, on the reverse strand, counting down.
GCCTGGGCGAGCGCGAGTGGATGGCCGAGTCGAACGGCAGCCCCCTGGTCAGCACTTCGTAGATACCCGCCCCTCTTGCCTTGTCGTCGACCCCCAAGTGCGTCGTCAAATGCCCCTGGGGATCGAGATCAATCAGGAGGACGCGTTTGCCGCGCTCGGCGAGTCCGGCGCCCAGGTTCACGGATGTCGTTGTCTTGCCGACCCCGCCCTTCTGGTTGATGATGGAAATGCACTCCATTGTCGGATCCCGCAGCGAAACGACGCTGGCCAATCGGCACGATCACAGCTTCGCACTGAGCGGCGGAGTATAACCTCGATGGCAGCAGGTCTCCAACGGCATTTGTTCCCCGCCCAGGGCCGCGGGCGTCGCGTGAATCCCAAAGCTGGCCCAACTACAATGCGTTGCAGTGCGACACCGATCGGCGATTGGTCCACAATGCTGGCGAGGAATCGCGAGATGACCGACCGAACTGCGAGCATTCTGAAGAACCTGGAGCAACACAAGACCCGATTCGGCGATGGTGCGGGCGACCGGAAGCTTGATCTTCTCAAAGCCCTCCAAACACGCCGGCTATCGAGGTCGAAGGATGTCCTTCTTCTCCACGAAACGCTCTGTTTCATCCGGGCGTATCCCGACAGCCCGCAGGTCCTCGCGCAGGTTGAGATGATGCTGGCTGACTTCGCGCGGCGCAGTGATCTGCGAAGACATCACCGCGCCCTGGTCAACTCCGGCATCGCGGGTACGTCGATTCGCATCTCGTTTTATCAGGCAACAGCTACGTGGCTGGCCAAGCGATGGGGCGCGTACCTCACGGTCGATTGGGAAGACTTCGAACAGGTCGAGCGGCTTGAGAACCTGTTGCCGCTGCTGGCCCTTTACTGCGAGACACCGGGTTTGGATGAATGTGCGTTCGAGCTGCAGCAATGGCTCCATCGCCTCAAAGCGCCGCAGGAGACGGACGCGTCATTCCTCCTGCGAAGGCTCGAGCACACGGGGCTTGATTCGTTCGCACGCGAGATACTCTTCGAGGAGATTGAGGTACCCCTCCATCTGTCGCCGGGGTTGGACACGCCGGCGCGCACTCGTGAGAAGTACGCCAAAGCGAAGGTTGTCTATCAGACGAATCCACTCCTGCGTTTGCGCCCGTCAATTCCAGAAGAGGTCCGGCGCCCCCCCGAGTCGGTGCGGCTGCTGAACCCCCGGGAAGGCCGCCCCCTCGTCGACCTGGCGCGCGGCGCCATGGCTGCACGAAACCGAGACCTCGATGCCTTCGCCTACGCGGACTCCGGAGATGTTCGGCTGGTGCAGTGCGAGGATGGGTATCAGTTCGCCTTCATGGGTGCCGTTCCCGAAAGGCGCTTCCTGCTCGAATCCCTCTACGGATACCTCGTGCTCAAAAGCGGCGTGCCTATCGGATACGGCACCTACACCGGCCTGTTCAATTCCGCCGAGGTCGCGTTCACGATCTTCGATACGTTTCGGGCGGGAGAATCGGCGAGGGTCTACGGGTGGGCGTTGGCAATTGCCACGCAGGTCTTCGGGTTCGACACGTTTGTGATCGATCCCTACCAACTTGGCGAGGACAACGAAGACGCCGTCCGCTCCGGCGCCTGGTGGTTTTACCAGAAGCTCGGGTATCGGCCCAAGGCTGCTTCGCACCTGCGCACCATGCACAGGGAACTCGAGCGTATGCGAGCTGATCCAGCCCATCGCTCCAGTCCCGAGACGCTACGACGATTGGCGACGGAGAACGTGTACCTACACTTGGCGCGGCCGCGCGAAGACATCATCGGTGAGCTGCCGCTGGAAAACGTCGGACTTCACATCACGCGGTTCTTGGCGGAACGCTTCGGGGCGGATCGCCATCGTGCGGGTAAGGCTTGTTCTCGCGATGCGGCAAGGCTGCTCGGCCTGCGACGATTGCCCGGACTTTCGGCCGGCGAGCGACTCGCCTGGGAACGATGGAGCCCGTTGATTCTCATCCTTCCGGGCGTGGCCAAGTGGCCCAAGCAGGACAAGCGACTATTGTTCGAGACTGTCAGGGCCAAGGGCGGCCGACGAGAGTCAGACTTCACCGCGATGTTCGACAGCCACCGCCGCCTCCGCCGGGCGATCCGAACACTCGCTTTACGAGAGGTCGACGCTTGACGCTGCAGGATTCAGGACAATGACAGTTTCGGCGAGACGCTGGGGGCCATGTCTTCACGGCCCGCGAAAGCGGGACGGGTAGCCCGGATATTTCATCAGCCCGAGCAGATTAGCGTATAGAAACGGCCTCTTTGTCCCGTAGACTGGGTGTTTGTCAAGAACATTCAGCCCAGGGCAAGGAGGCCGTTCGATGACGGAGTGTAACCGCAGCACGCTTGGC
>JBDRKQ010000129.1:0-9327 GCA_043813895.1 Planctomycetota bacterium | reverse complement strand
CCCAGCGAGTAGATATCGCTGCGCGTATCGATATCCTGCCCGGACATCTCCGCCTGCTCCGGGCTCATGTACTCCGGCGTGCCGACGAGTTGGCCCCGGTGGGTGAACAGCGTCTTCTCGGTCAGCCGCTGCTCCATCGCCTTAGCGACGCCGAAGTCGATCACCTTCGGCGTGGCCACTCCGTCGTTGCACTCGACCAGAATGTTTCCGGGCTTCAGGTCTCGGTGGATAATCCCCTTTTGATGGGCGTGCTGCACGGCTTCGCAAACACGGACAAACAAGTCGATGCGCTCCTCGATCGACAGCCGGTGCCGGTCGCAATGCTCCGTGATGCGCAGACCCTCGACGAGTTCCATCACGAAGTACGGGCGACCCTGCTCACTGACTCCGGCGTCGAACACGCGGGCAACATTCGGATGGCTCATCATCGCGAGGGCTTGCCGCTCGGACTCGAACCGGGCGATCACCTCCCGCGAGTCCATCCCCGGCTTGATCAGCTTGAGCGCCACCCGCCGCCGAACGGGCTCGGTCTGCTTAGCCAGGTAGACGATGCCCATACCCCCCTCACCAAGCTTGTCCAGAATGCGATAAGGGCCGATGCGTTGCGGCTGTTCGTGCTCCGCTGATCTGGTTTCCGCGATGCGGTTCAGGTCGAAATCCGAACCAAGTGCGGGCGAGTCAAGCTCCGACCCCGGTCCAGCGTCGTGCGCCATCAGGGAGTCCACCTCGGCCTTCACAATGGCGTCGCCCCCGCAAGCGTTGTCCACGAAGGCGGCGCGGTCTTCAACCGCGAGGCCCACCGCCTCGTTGAAGACCTGCATCGCTTTCTCGTGCTGTTCTGGTGTCATACGGATACGGTCGAGTTGGTCCCAGGTGGACCACTCCCACCAAGCTCACGGCGGAGCCAGGCGCGCGCGCCTCGCCAGTCGTTCTGTACGGTCCGGCGCGAAACACCCATGGCCAGCGCAGTTTCTTCTTCAGAAAGTCCGCCGAAGAAACGCAGTTCCACGATGCGAGCCTGCCGCTCTGACAAGGCTGCCAGCCGCTGAAGAGCCCCGTCGAGGTCCAGGAAGTCGATATTCGGCTTTGGCATCGCCAGCACGGTCCCGTCCAGCTCAACGCGCTTGCCATCGGGCCCGCCCCGCTTCGCCGCCCGCCGGCCCCGGGCGTGGTCGATCAGGACCCGCCGAATAGCCTGGGCAGCCGCCGCGCAGAAATCGGACTTGCTGGACCACTCCTGGCCGTCGCGGTTAGAGAGCCGGACGTAAACCTCGTTCACCAAGGCAGTTGTCTGCAACGTGTGCCCGACCCGCTCGTGCCGAAGCTGGTTGGCCGCGATCCGCCGGAGTTCGTCGTAAACGGCGATCATCACGTCGGGGAGGCCGCCGGGTAGGTTCGTGGGCGCTTCGAGAAGGTCGTCCTCGTCTTGGTTGCCGAATGCTTCGTCGTTCCCGCCCATGAAAAGATCCTCGTCAAAACCTCGAAGAAAACGTGCGCTGTGCCGGGACGATTATCGCTGGGTAGGGTGACGGCGACAAGTACCCCCGTGGGGGAGGCGTTCTCTCCCTCAAACGTCTGACGCAAGCCCCTTGAGGAGAAGAAAGGCATGAGAAACCAAACGTCTAACAGACCGCCTGCGAACTCAGTGAACCAAATCCAGTCCTTGGGTAACGAGTCACCGTCTCGTGCGATCGGACATGTTGCGGGGCTCATTGCGTTCCTCGTCGTCCTAGTGATCGGTGCACAACGGGCCCTGGCGATCAACACCGCCGGCTGCGGCGTTGGGCCTATCAACTTCCACCAGGAGAATCTCACCGCCATCGAGTGGACGAGCACCATGCTGGAGTACGAAGGCAACCCGGGGGCGGGTTTTCTGCTGCGGCTGGATTTCCATTTCGTTGAGATGGTGGGATCGTCAGGATCGCCGGCTTTCACGACCGCGATTCAGAATGTCTATCACGTTTTCGATGACGATTACGTTGGCATCCCCAGCGCCGTGCCCGGTCTGAATCTGTATTGGTCCAGCCTCCTGCCCGGCCTGCAAGACGGCGTACAGCTCGATGCCGACCCACTGGCGTTCCCGTATTTCGGACGTGTGTTCGAGAATGTGGACGGAATTGGTGACGTTGGAAATAACATCTACAATCGCACGATACTCGGCGTCCCCAGCCCAGCCGACCCCATCGTTGTCACATGGTCCGTCGAGCGATTCGGCATCGTCACAGACCCGGCAGGACAATTCACACGCGGTCTAAGCGGGGAGTGGCTGCCTCTGACCGGGACATTTGCGATGTGGGAATGCAAGGCGACCATCGACGGCGCGTTGCGGTCCATCGCGACGTACTATCTTCCCATCGAATACTGTGAGTATATCGACCCCACGGCGCCGCTGAACTTCGGACAGGAGCATTTCGAACTCAACGGTGGTGGACTGGACAGTAGGCGAACGAACGTGCGATATTCTGACATCCAAGTATCCGATGGGTCACAGTGGTATCCATTGGAGCAATGGACGATCGTATCGCGCATCGACGACGAGCTTGGAAACAACGATAATCGCTTCGGCTGGTATTCTGACGGAGAGGCACTTTACTCTGTCTGTGGGGATGAGTCCTATGTTACCGGGGCATCTCGTGAGCCGGGTACGTTGTTGTTGATAGGTGATGCGGCCAGTTGCATCGGGCCGGACATTCCGGCGCTGTGCGACGCTGACTGTAACGGCAACGGTGTCGGCGATGCGTGTGATATCGCAGACGGCACAAGCATGGACTGCAACGGCAACAGCCTGCCGGACGAGTGTGAGCTCGGATCTTATGCGATGCTGGAACTGAAGGATGCCTTTTGTGTTGTTCCAGAAGTCAACGATTTGCGATACGAACGATACGGCGACAACCGAACTGGGGCCGTGCCGGGCACCGTAGACATTGCGGACCTCTCTTTCGCAGGAACCCTGTCGCTTGGCGCGGGCTCGGCTGTCTTCGCAGGCCCCACACACAAAGATGCGGCACATTTCTACCCCTACGTTCAGTATGAGTCGGCCCGCGATTTCGTTTGGGTTCACCCGGGGTCGAACGGTTCATCGGGGGCCGCGAGCGCCGGCGCCTGTGTCGCCTATGATGTGACCAGCACCGGTGAGTACCACATCCAGGGGCAATTTGCTCGGGCAAACGACTTCCGCTACGCCGGGAATGGCGTGGACGTCGTCGTTTTCGTGAACACCGACATCACGGCCCCGCTGTTCGGTGCATCCATCTCGTCGGATCATGAGGTGAATGCAGACGATCCCTTCGATGGAACCGGGGTGGTTACATTCGACATGACGACTGCCTTGTCCGTCGGAGACACGCTGCGGTTCGTGACCTTCGTTGGCCCCCCCGGGAGCACGTTCGACGGAGGCTTCGACGCAACGGCCCTGCGATTCACGTTGCGCACAGATCGTGACCAGGACGACAACGGCGTACCGGACCAGTGTGACGCTCACGACATCTTCTGGGGTAATCCCGCCGGAGGGAGTTTCCACGATCCGAACAACTGGGACGGAGGGGTAATGCCAGACGCCAACGATCGCGCGTTCATAATGACCGGTGGCACGTTCACCGTGGATTTCACGGCAGATGCTGCTACAGACTGGTTGCTCGCCGGCGGTGACGGCGACTACACGTTCGACCTGGGCGGCTACACCTACTCGGTGCTCGGCCCAACTTCCACCCCGTTCGATTTGGCCGACGCCACACTCACGCTCAACAACGGCACGCTGGACGCGTCGCCGTCACACGGCGTGCTCTGCATGCCAGCGGACAGCACGGCAACGCTGGTCGTTGAGGGCGCCAGTTTGCTCCTCAACAGCGCTGTGATCGCTGGCGGAACCGGGAGCTTGGCAACCGCGACCGTCAACGGTTCTGGCTCAACCTGGGCCGTGAGTGGGCCGCTGACGGTTGGCGATAGTGGCAATGGTGCAGTGGCCATTCTCAACGGTGGGTCGCTTTCTACTGACTGGTGCCGTGTAGGTGGTAACGAGGGTGCCGAGGGATCGCTCGCGGTCTCGGGCGGTGGGTCAACGTGGACCTACGGGGACTTCACAGATGTCGGATTCCATGGCAACGGCACGTTGACGGTCTCTGCAGGTGGCCAAGTCTCCGGCCAGGAGGGTTTCATCGGCTCGCAGGAGACAAGTGTTGGCACCGCGACGGTGACCGGCGCCGGGTCCACCTGGACGAGTTCGGAGTATATGTGCGTTGGAGTGATGGGCGAGGGGCATCTCGACATCCTGGACGGAGGCACGGTCTCTGCCGAATGGTCCCGCATTGGAGATTGGCCGACTTCGGTTGGCGAGGTGACTGTCGATGGCGCAGGTTCTACCTGGCTTCATTCAACCACCATGGAGATTGGTACGGCCGGCCAGGGAACGCTGAATATCCAGAACGGCGGCAGCGTATCGAACGGCTGGGGCATTATCGCCAACGCCGCTGGCTCCATTGGACACGTGAACGTCACCGGGCCGGGATCGAATTGGACTCGCACCGGCCCTCTTCATGTCGGTAGGGTCGGCGAAGGGACGCTCACGATCTCGAATGCTGGCGCGGTTTCCGGTACGTGGGCAAGCGTCGGCGACGAAACGACGGGCGTGGGTACCGTAACCGTGAGCGGTGCTGGCTCCACCTGGACCAACACTGGGTCAGTCAGCATCGGTGCCGCCGGCAGCGGAGCACTCACCATCGAGTCCGGCGGCACCGTCACGGCTGGTTTATGTCGTCTTGGTGAGAGTGCGGGCTCGGAAGGCCATGTGACGGTGACCGGCGCCGGCTCAACAGTCACGAACACCACGGAAGGCGCGTGGAGCTACATCGGAAACTACGGGTCCGGTTCGCTGACGGTGAGTGACGGAGGTCGGTGGGAATGCCCGTTGCTAGCCATTTCCACGTTTGGCACGGTCAGCGGCAATGGAACGATCGAGGGCGACGTTTCGAGTGTCGGCCTGGTCGAGCCTGGGCCTTTGGCAAGTACGCTCACGGTTGAAGGCAACTATGACCAGTACCCCGGAGGTACCCTCCGGGTCGAACTCGGCGGCACGCAACCGGGTGAGTTCGACAAGCTCGTGATCACCGGAGACTCCCTGTTGGCGGGCACACTCGAACTCTTCTTGCTCGACGGCTTCGACCCCCAGCTCGGAGACAGCTTCGAGATCCTGACAGCCGCGTCCATCTTAGACAAGTTCAGCACGATTACCGGGTGGGATCTCGGTGGCGGCAAAATCATGTACGTGGACTATTCGACAACCGCCGCCACGGTTCGCGTTGATACGGTTGCCGGTTTGGACATCGTCCCGGCGCAGGCTGAGATATACCTGGGCTTCCCGCTGCAACTCGTCGCCGAGGCACAACTTGCAGTGGGCGGCATGACCGATGTGACGTGGATCGCCCAGTGGTCCAGCGACGATCCGGCCATTGCATCTGTTGACGCGACCGGTGAGGTGCGCGGCGAGGCCGCGGGCAACACGACCATCCGCGCGAGCTTCGGCGGCTTCGATGCCGCCTCCCCGGTGGAGGTCATGTCGTTGCCGGGCGGCACGCTTGCCACCGAACGCGTCAGCATCAGCACCGCGAGCGTCCAGGGCGATGACGCGAGTTTCGGCGCGCTCGACATCTCCGCCGCCGACGGCCGATTTGTCACGTTCTACAGCCTGGCCACAAACCTCGTGGCCGGTGACACCAATGGATTCAACGACGTTTTCGTACGCGATCTGGACGCCGGTGTGACGGTTCGCGTTAGCGTTGATTCTTCCGGGAGCGAGGCCGACGGCCACAGCTTCGATCCGCGTATCTCGGCCGACGGCCGGTTCGTCACGTTCTATAGCTACGCGACGAACCTCGTGGCCGGCGACACGAATGCGACCTATGACGTCTTCGTCCACGACCGCGATACGGACGACAACGGCGTTTTCGACGAACTCGGTGGGATTAAGACGGTGCGCGTTAGCGTCGACTCCTCGGGGCTCGCGGGGGACGGCCCATCGTACCGTCCCCGAATCTCTGCGGGCGGCCGCTTCGTCACGTTCTACAGCTACGCGACGAACCTCGTGGCCGGCGATACGAATGGCGCCATCGACGTCTTTGTCCACGACCGCGATGCGGACGGCAACACCGTCTTCGACGAGCCCGGCGGAATTAGCACGGTGCGCGTCAGCGTCGATTCCACGGGCGCCGAGCCCAACGGCAACAGTACCTACCCGAACATTTCCGCCGACGGTCGGTTCGTCGTGTTTCACAGCTACGCGACGAACCTCGTGGCCGGCGATACGAATGGCGCCATCGACGTCTTCGTCCACGACCGCGACGTGGACGACAACGGCATCTTCGACGAACCTGGCGGAATCGAGACGACACGCGTCAGCGTCGATTCCGGCGGCGCAGAGGGAGACGCTGCCTCGTCTTATGGCTACATCAGTGGCGACGGCGGGATGGTCGCCTTCCTGAGCAACGCCACTAATCTCATCGCGGAGGACACGAACCCGTTCCGCGACGTGTTTGTACACGACCGGCAGACGGGCGAAACACGCTGCGTCAGCGTCTCCTCCACCGGGGAGCAGGGCACGGGCGATACCGGCTCGGCGTCGATCAGCGCGGACGGCCGGTTCGTCGGCTTCCGCAGCGCGGCCGACAGCCTGGTGCCGGACGACACCAACGGAGAGAGCGACGTCTTCCGCCACGATCTCGTCACTGGACGGACCGTCCGTACAAGCGTGTCGTTCTCCGGCGGTCAATCCAACGGGGGTAGCATGTGGACCGCACTGACTGAGGACGGCCGGACCATAGTCTTCCAGAGCGACGCCACCAATCTCGTGCCGTTCGACACAAACGCGGCCAGCGACATCTTTGTCCGCTACGACTGGCCGGGCGACCTTGATTGCGACGGCGACATCGACATCGACGACGTGGCGCCGTTTGTCCAAGCCCTGATAGACCCGGACGGCTACGCGGCCGCCTTTCCCGGCTGCCACCTTGACAAAGCCGACATGGACGGCGACGGGAACGTGAACGGCAACGACATCGGCGCGTTCATTGAACTGCTGCTAGACCAATGATCCGCCGCAGCCAGGCGCGTGCGACAGGGTGTGCCAAACGTCGACACGCACCACAAGACGCGTAGTTGCGCCGATGGCTGCAGGGCGGGCTGCCGGCTACTCTGGTCGATGGCTTCCGACGTGGACTGTGACTTGGATATTGCCCTCGATGGCGAGGCCTTCCTCATGGCTTTGTTGGATGCCGACCAATTCGCGGCGACCTATGTTGGGTGCAATGTGCTCAATGGTGACTTCAACCAACATGCGCTGGTCGACGGGTTGGACATCCAGGGCTTGGTCAAGGCGTTCCTACCGTAAAGGCCCGGCTCGATGGAGCTTCTCTCGCCTGGGCATCCTGGGAGGCCCGTGGGGGCCGGAGAATGCACGGTTCTCATGTGGGATCTCGTGGGTGCTGGAACGCGGCGCGCCGATCAGGCCGCCGGGTCCAGGCACCTCTCTTCAAACGGCTTGTAGATCCGCCGCTTGAGCCGGAGGCACTCCACCGGCACCGGCTCGAAGCCTGCCTGCTTTCGCGCCCGGTTCGTTGCCCGGAGCAGATTCAGGAGTTGTCGGCGGACCGGGGCATAGGGTTCGTGGTGGAGCATCCGGAACTCCTCGGCCATGTGCTCGGCTGAGCGTCGTGGTGCAAGGTCCGTCAGGTAGGCTCTGAGCCGCTTGTAGGATTCCTGGGCTATGCGAACGGAAGCATGCCCGTTCCGGTAGCTGACGCTGTAGCCGCCGATCTTGAAGGGCGATCGCCGGATGTCACGGATCACGCTGGCTTCTTCCTCGAAGAAGCGATGCTGTCCGTGCGTGGCGATCAGAACGAACGTTCGGCCGTGCCTGAGGTAGTGCAGGTTCGCGAGGCCGGCTTTCTTGCGCCTGGCTCGCTCCCACTTCGAAATGTCGATGCCGTATTTCTCGATGAGCTTTCGATCGACGGCTTCCACGTCCTTGTCGAACGGGACCCAGCCCGGCACGTAGAACCAGTATCCGTGCGCCACGTAGGCGACGGCCAATTGCTGGATGAAACCCGGCAGCAGCACGGCTCGACAACGGTACATCTTCTCCCCCGCGATCACGACAAGAATGGTGAGGATTGTTTGCGGCACAATCCACAAAGCCGTTGAGCACATGCACCCTGAAGCGAGCGGTGGGCACGCTGGGGCACGCGGTGGCGACGTCGCTCTCGACAGGACATGCAGTCCTCTCGACAACGGCCGCGCCTACGGTTGTTATGATGCATAATCCCGCAGGCGTGACTCCGAAAACCGACATCCAGCCGCCACAGTACCTCCGCGCACCAATCACGTCGCACGCTGAACCTCCGTGCGAACCTCACCGGCCAGTTGGCTCGAACACCCGTTCGTACTCAGTCTGCTACATGGAACCTCCATTCCGAGCCCGCTATGTGGCGCGGTCGAACTCGTTTCTTGAGTTGACCGCGCCCAATCCATAGCGGTTGCTCAAATGAAACCCTCGAAGAAAACCGCCGTGCATCGCGTGCACGACCATCTTCATCGCCGCTTCGTTGCCAGATGACATCCGCTCGCCAGAGCGGATCTCACCCGACCACGTCGCTCTCTTGCCAAGAAGCCGACCGGGGACTACTACAAACAGAGCTTGCTCTGCCCCGGCCGGCACGCCATCGAGACGGGTTGAACCCGTCGCCGCTTTCGTCGTCGCATCCGCATCCGGCACCACCCGGACACGCGAACGACCCCGCCACTGCCTTGCAGCGGTTTCGCCCCGCCAATCAGCGGACTCCTACTTGCGGCACACTCCCACACTGCGGTATTTCAATCACCTGGCTGACCATCCGTGCATCACACACGGAACCAGGCACCGGGCACCACCCCGGCCACCACAGTGCTTCCCGGATTAGTGCTGGCCATCGTCCAATCGGTCACGTCGCTAGCGGGCGTTACCCCGCTGGTCATCGTCGTACGTCTCAGGCTCCCACCCGAGCGCAGTTTCCATGAGCAGCTAGCCAAGTGGCTGTGCCAACTCGTGATTTCAGCAGGCCGAAACGAGAAGCGCCCGCTTACCCACCGACGATGGTCTTTCGCAGTTCGGCACCGTCTCCGACTGAACTGACTGGCAAGCCCTCGCGGGCCTCTCATGGTTGAGCTTTTCACCGTCCGCCGTTTGAGCGGATCGCCGAACCCGGTCACAGGTCCGGTCGCGCGCGTCACCGCGCCGCGAGCTCCCCACGCCAGCCGAGGTTGAACGAGCCTGTCGAGCTTTGCACCCGAAGTGGTCCGCGC
>JBDRKQ010000128.1:0-40065 GCA_043813895.1 Planctomycetota bacterium | reverse complement strand
TGAGCCTTTTCCGCGTGTCATCCGCAAGGCACTGGAGAAGGACCCGAAGGACAGGTATCAGACTGTTAATGAGTTGATGAGCGAGGTGTTCGCAGTTGAGGACCTGAGTCAGTCGGTGGCCGCGCTGGATTCGCTGAGCCTCACGCGGATGGCGACGGCGGTATCGAGGAAGGTCAAGGCCGGCGCTGCCGTCCAGGTGGGGCACGGAACACGCGGTCCCCTCGGCACAGGAAGCAGCAACGTCGGCCAGCAGGTGCCGCCGCCTGTGATCAACCCTGCTGACGGCGAGGATCGCATGGGAGGCCGGGTTGCAGGGCGGCTCGACCGGATGCACGAGCGGTTCTCCGCGCGCGTGGGCCAGGCCGTCGAACGCATCGACAACACCGCGATCGGCCGGCAGATGGTTGATGTCGCGGCCCGGCGTCCGCACTGGGCCGAGAGAATCACCATCGCCCTGCTCGTCGCCGGCGGCATCTCCTTCGGCACCAGTCTCCTTCGAGCACACGGCAGTCCGGAATATGCAGTAGGCGTGTTCCTTCACATCCTGGCCATCGTTCCAGCCATCATGTTCGGCTGCTGGCTGAGCATTCACAGGATGCGGACCGACGGCAAGTGGCTGCCGCGACTGATCACAACTGCCTGCGTTGCCGCCGTGCTGGTGCCCGTGGGCGTGGGCATCGGTGCTGTGCCGCCAGGCCCGTTCATGGAGAGCTTCTTTGGCATGCCCAGCAGCCAGTGGGCCATCCCGCTGCTCCTATGTGTGCTCTTGTGCGACTGGCCCGGCCGCCTGTGGGAAGGCCGCAAAGGGCAGGTCAGCCTCGGATCGGCCTTCTACGTGGGTGTGTTCGGTTTCGTCGCAGGATGGCTGTTCGCCGACGGCAGCGGACTCGTACCCGCCGCGATCGTTGCGGCGTCGTCACTCGCGCTCCAGTCGGTCGCCGGGCTCTGGCCGCTGCCTGCCGGCGCGACGTTCGCCGGTGAGGACCGCGAACAACCGGACGGCCCGCAGTTTGCCCCGCAGGCCGCCGCGGTTCCGTGGCCCAAAGCTCCGCCGGTTGCGAACGCGGCGGTTTGGGTTGAGGACCGGCCGATGCCACAAGGCGCCCCAACATTACCGACGCCCGGCACAAGAGACCGGCGAAGCGCGTTCGTCCGTTCGCTGTGGCTCATGTCGACCGCTACTCTGCTGTTGACCTCCGTGATGCTCTTCATTGCTGCCGGCGTGCTCAAGGACGACGACTTCGGTGCGTACATCGTCGGCGGCATCGTCGCGGCATGTTACAGCCTTCTCGCGCTGAGCTGCGCCATTCCCCGCTACAAGAACGGGCTCTGGCGCGGCGTTTTCCGCAAGGTCGTGTTCTTCACAGGCATCGCGGTCTCCGGCGGAACAGGTGCGTCGCTCGGCCTCTTCGATTGGAGATGCCAAGATGATTTCCTCGCCGCGCTCGGCGCGGTCATTGCCGGTGGGCTCATGAGTCTCTTCGTGTGGCTTGTCCCAGCGGTCCCGTATGTGCCTGTGGCGCCCGCCAAGCCCGAACAGGATCCGGGAGAAGAGGCCGTTGCCAAACGACGAGGCCGCGGCACGCTGCTCATGAAGGCCGGCGGCTTTCTCTTGGCCGCATCGTTTCTCCTGCTCGTTATTCTCATGTCCTCGCTCCCGGAGCGAGCTTGGGACGATACGCTGCCGCCCTCCATCCTTCCGTCCACGGCCTTGGCGATCATGCTGATTGTCGGCGGCGGCATCATGAGTCGGTCACCGAAGAGCAGGCCCGAGACCTTGAGCCTGCCGATCCGGCGCGTCTTTGATGTCGAGGCCCGGGCTGATTTCGCCAGCCTGATTGAACGACACATGGCGTTGCTGGACTACAAGTTGGCGGGCAGGTCCGATCTGCTGTGGCAGTTCGTCCGCGGTAACTGGGCTTCACAGTTCTGGCAGAAGGACATCCGATCCTGGGCGACGAAGCTCAACATCGCATCCTACGAAAGCCCACAGGGTGGGTACCGGGTGACGTGCCACGTCAATGTCGACACGAGCTTCAGCACACCGCAGCAGGACATGATTGCGGTCCTTGGAGCGGAGCTGAAAGAGCTGCAGGACCTTCTGGGCGGGCGCGAGGTCGCCCTGGACATTCGGGAGGGCCTGGCATGAGTAGCACGAACATTGGCTCCTCATTCCTGATTCTCGCATTGCTGCTGGGGCTCGGAATTCTGGTCGGGTCCTGCATCCTCATCGTCGCGATCGTGCGCCGCAGGCGAGCCGGCGTTGGCATCGCGGTAGGCGTGTGTGTGACTCTGGTTCTCTTGGTCGCCCTTGGCGCTGCGGCCACGCTCCTCTCTTCCCGGAAAGCACAGACGCAGCGGGTTGGCGCCATGGTCGAGCAGCAACGGGCTTTGGCTACAATCCGGGGCACGCGGCAGAGCATCGATTCCGCCAAACAGGATTTCGAAGAACGCCTCTCGATTGTTATCCAAGGGCCGCCAGCCCCGTTTTTGTCGTGGGAGGATTCTCTGTTCGTTGTCGAGCCGGATGAAGACCTCGGGATTGCCGGCAACCAGACAGTCCGCTTTCCCGATGAGGCCGAATGCGTAGCGCTCGTCGAGAGGCATGGTGAAGGCGACTGTGAATCGACGGTCAAACCCCATGCGAAGGCGGGGGGCAAGAGCGCCGTTTCGGTGAAAGACCGAACCGCCGCTCGGATTATGTCACTGCCGCTTCAAGTAGGCGTCCTGGCACTGCTGATTCTGCTGGCGTACTTGTTCGTCGACGCTCGCGGGCGCCGCCGATATACTTGGGCAAGGAGGATCACGGCCGCCGCCGCGTTTACCGCCGTCTGCCTTTACTTGTGGTGAGCAGGCCATCGGTTGTTGGAATCGCCCTTTCGGGTTGTCGAGCGCACGCCGGCCTCTCACGATGCAGACACACGACGCGGACCAGTTTCTCATCGAAGCCATCAGGAAGGGGGATCAGCGCGCCTGGCACCATTTGATCGACCGCTACCAGCGCAGGCTCTTCGCCTTCGCCAGGAGCCGCCTGGGAAATGTCGGCGAGGCGGAGGACGCCTTGCAGGAGACGTTCCTGGGTTTCGTGACAAGCCTGCGGCACTACGACGCGGACCGCTCGCTCGAGACCTATCTCTTCGCCATCCTCCGATACAAGATCGGAGAGATTCTGACGAAGAAGCAGCGGCATCCGGAGTACACGGCCGGGTTCGATATCGAGGATGATTCGCCGCGCTTGCCGGAGCCCGCCGACTCCGAAACGCCCAGCCAGGTCGCGGTCCAACACGAACGCACCGACCGACAGGCGGATGTGCTCGCCAGCATCCTCCGGCGGCTGATAGAGGAACTGCGCGACCGCGACAAGCTGGAGGACCTCCAGGTCGTCGAGCTTCTCTTCTACGTCGGCCTGCGTAACAAGGAGGTCGGCCGGTTGCTCGATCGCGACGAGAAAGCGGTCGCAGGTGTGAAGTTCCGGGCGCTCGCACGACTTCGCGAGTTCCTCGGCGATCTCAAGTCCGAGGAGCAAGACTTCCTCCCCGACGACCAACTATCCAGCGAGGCGACCTTCTCACGGGTCTGGCGTCAGCGGCGACTGAGCTGCCTCAAACGCAGTACCATCGGCTCGTATCTCCTTGGCGTGCTGGACGAGCCCTGGCTCTCCTATACGAGTTTTCACCTCGATACCGTCAGGTGCCTCATGTGCCGCGCGAACCTGGACGACCTCGCCGAGGAATCGGAATCACAGCCCGATAACCAACGGTCCGAGGATATGTTCCAATCGAGCGTCGGTTTCCTCTCCCACCGCGCCTGAACGCGACAGCCCGTCGCCATGACGAGGTCACCTCACAGCACCTTGCCGCCGCGGCGTGAAATCGGACCGTGAGCCTCGCCCGGCGTTTACGGTTCTCCATAAGTGCTTAGAGACTCCCCCTCCCAGGCCCGCAGGCGAACTCGGAATCTTCAGACGCCACCGGATTTGGGCGAAGAAACACCGGACTGGCGCCAGGTGGGGCAACGCAATCTGGTTGCGCCTCGGAGAGGGATACGCGTGTAATGGCCGATGCACGGCGTTATAATGACCTGTTCCCATAACGCAGTGGCAATCGAGTCCGTCATGTAAGTGGTGACGATGCCGCGCGATGTCACTCGACGCCGACTTACAGTTGCGATCGGCGGACTCACCGGGGCCCACGACTACGTACAACAAGCGGTCGTTCTGGAGGAACGGAAAGTGGCCAATTCCCAAAGACCATTCGGCATCGCCATCTTCCTCGCACTGCTATCCGGCTTGTTCCTCGGAACCGTCACCGCGCCGCCGGCTTTCGGCAGCGACGGGTCGCCGGAACTTGCGCTCGGCGCCGCCGACCTGATGATCCCGCCGCCCGGACACGGGGACGACGCCGACAAGGCGGACGAGGAATCGAACGAGAAGACAGACGAGAAGCCAAGCAAAGACGATCAGGCTGGAGAAGAGCCCCAGGTCGAGCAACCACCGGAAGAGAAAGCCCCTGCCGAGAGTGCGGAAACGCAACCCGTTGCGACCAAGCCAGCCGAAGCCGAAGAGATTGAAGAAGCGGACAAGACCGACACTCCGCAGGTTGAGATTTACATCCCTTCGATCGCGGCACTCACCCAGGCCGCGGCCCAATCAAAGACCGCCGACATCTTCGAAGCGATTTCCGGCATGGTTCCGAAGCCGCGCAACGAAACGGACGAAGGTCCGGACTTCGCCGCGATGCTCCGCCTGCTCGAACAGATCGCGGGCTGGCCGGACACGTCCATCGTCGTGACGATCTACTCGCAGGATCTCGAAGGTCGCCCGCGATGGGCGGTTCGCGTCGATTGGCCGCTTGATGCGTTGAGAAACCGGATCGAGCAGTTGCTCGCGATGAAAGAAGCCGACCAGGTGCTCGATAACGTCGAACTGCACGATGCCGAAGACGGCGCGTGTCGGCTTGAGCTTCCGGACCACATGCTGGCCGTGCTTACCGAATCCGGCGGAGGTTCGCTCATTGCCTCCGTGGCTGACCTGCAGCCGCCCGAAACCGTGTTCGGACAACCGGCGCCGGACGCCAACCGAGCCAAGGGCCGCAAGTCAAACAAGAAACTGGTCTATTGTCGATTGAGCCTCGAAGGCGGGGACGACAAAAACTCACCCTTTGCAAGCGTCCCCGGCGTGCGGAACGTCTCCTACGGATTGTCCCTCCGAAAGGACGGCCAATGGGACGAGAAGTTCGTCGTCGTCTGGAACCCAGCGATCGGGGCCGCCCTCAAGGCGTTCTTCCAGAAGACGCGTCAGCGGTTCGAATGTCCGCGAGATGCCTACGCCCTTGCGGCGTTCCACGTCGGCGGCGGTGGCGGCATGGCCGATGCCATTGCGCAGCTCCCCATGGGCACGATCGGCGCCCGCGCCGGCAGCGAGGTGGCCTTCGCCGCGACACCCGGCATCGGTTTCTTCCCCTGGCCCGACGTGTTCTTCCAATTCACCGCCAGGAAGAAAGACAAGATCATCGAGGACATTCGCGAACACATCGAGAAGGACACGAAGAAGAGGAAGGACGACGACCGTCCGCCAGCCTGGTTCGAAGAGGAAGTCGACGGCCAAGTCGTCTTTTGGAAGGACCCTACGGCCGATTCCCACTGGGGGATCATGCCCGTCACCTACCGAACGGTCTTGTTCTTCGAGGGTACCGAGAAGCAGGGCGACGACGAGGAAGAAGAGAGTGAGTCGACGCTGCGTCTCATTGTTGCCCAGACCTCCACATGGGCGGATGACGCCGTGCACCACTGGCAGAAGCTGACGCGGACAGCCAAGCGGCGCGTCACGGTTCCCGATTCGGACAAGGCCCACTGGCAAGCCAGGATTAATTGGAATCGCATCTACGCGCTGGCACAGCCCTACCTGTGCCTCCTTGCCGCGGCGAGCGAGGACACGTCGCTTCCGGCGACCGCCGAAGAGTTGGGCGACGCACTCACGCAATCCGTCATCAACATTCGGATCGAGATGGCAGGCGTCAAGGTGACGCACAGGGGCCCGATTCCATTCGGCGCGGCCTACGTACCGGGCGTCGCGGTGTTGTCGCTGGGCAGCGCCGCCGATGCGTCGTCTGAGGCCGGGCGTGAACGTGTGGCCTGCCGCCACCTTCGCGTGCTCTATCACCACGCCAAGCTGTTCAAGAAGGACTACGGCCGGTGGCCGGCGACCGTCGCTGAACTCGACGGATACGTGGACTTCGCCACGCACTCTCATCTGTTGCAGCTACGGTCGAAGGACGTGAGCTTCGTCGAGTCTCTCGCGCTGAGCCTGAGCAGCAAGAAGGAAAGCGATCGTCTGGACGAAGATGAGATGATCGACGACTCGCTTTACGAAATCGAGTGGTCGCCTGACGCGTGGAGGCTGAAGTTCCGCAAGGACACGTTCAAGAATCACCTGACGATCTGCATCGATCAGGAAGGCGAAATCCACAGGATTCCCAAACCGGAAGCGGAGAATCGGAAGGTCGAGAAGGCCGAACCGGAGCCGGCTTAGTATGGCAGCGTTGGATCGCTCTCGCGTAGAAGAGCCGCGGGCTTCAGCCCGCGCGGCCGTTCAAAGCGACGGCGTTTTCGCGCTGCGAACAACCGCGCGGACTGAAGTCCGCGGCTCGTCGTCCCCGGCGGGAGGCGCGTCTCGGCACAGCGAACAGACCGTAATGCAAAGGAGCTTCATCATGCGGCGGACATTCCTATCCCTGATTGCAGCGTTGTTTCTGACGTCGTCTTTCCTCGCGCCGGCGCCGGTTCGCGGCGACGATGAGAAGGACGACGCTAAAAAGGAAGCTAAGAAGGGCAAGGATGAAAAGGCGAAAGCCAAGGAGGACGACAAGAAGAAGAAGGACAAGCCCAGCCCCATCAAGCGGCTCGTCGAGATCAAGCTGGACCCTTATCTCGTGCCGGCCCAGGCGATCAACATCCCCCTGCCGGGGCGGGTCAAGACCTCTCAAGCCCTGCTCGAACGCCTGGAGAAGCTTGCGAAAGACGACGAAGTGGGGGCGATCCTTCTGAACCTGGACGGCCTCACACTCGACATCTCGCACATCGAGGAACTTCGCGCGGGCCTTGCCGAGTTCAAGAAGTCCGGCAAGAAGGTCGCCGCGTTCCTCAACGCCGGTGAGCCGATGGGATATCTCCTCGCCTGCGAAGCCGATGAAATCGCCGTCGCGCCCAGCGGCATGTTGATCATCCCCGGCATCGGTCGCATCTTCCCGTTCATGCGCGGCATGTACCAGATGCGGGGGATCGAGTACGAAGTCATTACCGCCGGCAAGTTCAAGTACGGCGGCTTCCTCAACCGTCGAGAACCGGACAAACACTTCCTCGATGAATTCGGCGCAATGCTCGACAGTTGGTACGACGACTACGTCGAGATGATCGCCAAGGGGCGGAACCTGCCGGTCGACCGAGTCAAGAAGGCGATCGACATCGCCCTCTTCGAGCCGGAGGACGCCAAGAACCGCGGCCTCGTCGACGTCATCGCCTACTATGACGATTACCGCGATCGCATCATCCGACGCGAGAAGTTCAAGAAGACCCTCGGCGACGATTCCAAGTGGGCCAGGATTACGTCCCTTCAGGACCTCCTCTCGCAAGTCACGAAGGAAATGAAAGAGGCCCAGGAAGGCTACAAGGCCGTCGGCCCCAAGATCGCCGTGCTCCACGGCCGAGGCCCGATCGTCGATATGAATCTCGGCGCCGGCTTCGCCTCATCGCTCATCATGCGCGACGAGTTCGTCAAGTCCATCGAGGAGATCCGCAAGAACAAGACTATCCGCGCGGTCGTGCTACACATCGACAGCCCCGGTGGCTCCGCGTATGCCTCCGACGTCATTTGGAAGAAGTTGCGGGAGCTTGACGAGGAGAAGCCGCTTGTCATCAGCATGGGAAGCATGGCGGCGTCCGGCGGCTACTACATCGCCTGTCCGGGTAGGCTCATTTTCGCCCAGCCTACGACCCTGACGGGCTCCATCGGTGTCATATCTATCTTGGCCAACCAGGCTTCCGCGATCAACCGGATGGACGTCAACCTCGAAGAGATGAAGCGGGGAGAGCGCTCGCTCTTTGGGTCCGGACACCGCGATCTGAAGCCCGAGGATCGCGCACTTCTCCAGAAGTACATTCTCTCGGTCTATGAGCAGTTCCTGGACCGCGTTGCGGCAGGCCGCAAGATCCCCAAGGATGAGCTCCGCAAGCTCGCCCAGGGCCGGATCTACACCGGTCGCCAGGCACTCGAGATCGGTCTCGTCGATCGGCTCGGCACGCTCAAGGATGCAGTAGATGCGGTTCGCGAAATGGCCGACATCCCCGCCAGCGCGGAGATCAAGCTCGTCCACTATCCACGGCCCGCATCGCTCGGAGAACTCGCCGAGAGCTTCTTCGGAATGTCCGCGCTCGTGCAGGTGCTCGAACAGGCAAACGCGCCCGCGCCGGAAATATCGTTTGACAATCAGGTACGCTTCTTTGCGCGATCGCCTAAACCGCTGTGCTGGATGGCGATGCCGAATCCCCATGCGGCATTTAGCGCCGACGGGCTCCTGCAAGGTTCGCCGGACCTGTTCGATCTGCTAACGCGACCGCATTCGCCGACCCTGTTGCCGCTTGTCCCGTAATCGCGCCAAGCTGGCCAAACGCGCGTAAGGAGACGGAGGAGTGCCGGGTTCTAACACAACGCGACGACAGTCGCCGGGCCGAGAATCCCTTCTCGGCCCTCAAGACGGCGCTGAGCTCGCATCCCGAAAACCCGGATAGCGGCCGGCAGAGTGCAACCGGCCGAGTTCGATGTACGTCCGCACGGCTTTCCGCATGTAGCCCAACTCGTCCTCACTGACGTCGCGCGTGATAATGCCGGGCACCCCCACAACGAGCTTTGCGTCTGGGACAATAGTCCCGGGCGGCAGGACGGCTCCGGCAGCGATGATGCATCTGTTGCCGATTTCGCATCCGTCCAGGATGATCGCACCGATGCCGATGAGGGTGCCGGCGCCAACGCGTTTGCAGTGCACGACAGCTCGGTGACCGATCGTCACGTCATCGTGAACGTGCAGCGGCACATCTGTATCGGTATGCACGACGGCGCCGTCCTGCACGTTGACCCGGTTGCCGATACGGATCGCGGACACATCGCCACGAATCGAGACGTTGTGCATGACGGTACACTGATCGCCGAGGGTGATGTTGCCGCCGACATAGGCGGTCGGCGCGATGAAGACGTCCTTGCCCACAACAACGTTCGACGGCTCCGGGAACATGGCGTGGATTGTAACAATTCGGTGGTTGCCGCCGCAATGCGCGGGGGGATTGCCCGTGGCAGACTCAACACATCCGGCGCACAGGAAGCGGTTCGGTCATGCCTCTCGCACGTTCGCGATGATATCGGGGGAGAAATCGCGGTCGAGGACTGAGGCGTAACGGGCGCCACAGAAGGCGCACATCCAATTAGCCGGCGTCTCCGAGGGCTCGGGACGCCGCAGCGGAATGGGGAGTCCGCACTCAGTGCAGTTTCCCAGTCGCCCCCTGAGCACGTTGATGAGATCGTTGATCTGCCACAGCTTTTCCAGGAAGCGGTCCACACCGATGGCGGCGAATTGCGCGGCCCGCGGAACGCTGCTGGTTCCGACGATCTTGACGTCCCCCCGTATGGCTCGGAGTTGCCTGACGAGGTGCGCCGGTTCGCCATCCGGCATGCTGAAATCGAGGATGACCACATCGATGTTCGGGTCGCGCTTGAAGAGACCGAGGGCCGACTCATGTGTTGCCGCCGAGTGGCAGACGCAGCCGGCCTGTTCGAGCTCTGAGGTGACGAGGTGCCTGTGGATCTCCTCGTCATCAACCACGAGGGCCCATCCCTTGAAGGGCCATGCCTTCTTGGTAGCCGCGCCGGTGTCGAGCAGAACCCTGATCGTGGGGTGGTTCTTCTGAAGTCGTTCCGTTGATGTCAGAATGACGACCAGACAGCCATCGCCATGGTGTTGCCTCGATCGGCAGTGCCACGTGATCGTTTCCGCCGCCTTCGGGGAAACCTGCGTCCAATGCTGCGCCGTGGAGCGAACAACATCGGCATCCTCGGGGCTCAAGAGTTGTGAGATGTTCTCGATGTCGGGTCCCGCCGATGTTGCCGCAAGGTGTTTCCGGGCCTTCGGGTTCGCGAAAGTGACGGCGCCGTCAGGCTGCACTTCGAGGACGGCAATCGCCAGGCGGGGGGTCTCAGGCTTCGCGGCGCCGGCGGCCTGACGGACACTCGTGAGGAGACGGTCGGCGTCGAAAGGCTTTTCGAGCAGATCGACGATCTGCATCTTCTGCGCTTCGGCGCGGATGTCCTGGGACGCGTAGCCCGTGATGAGAATCGTCCGGATGTCCGGGTCGATCAGGCTGAGCGCGGCGGAGACGTGGAGCCCGTGGATCCGGTCCTTGAGCATCCAATCGACGACAAGGATGTCGGGGCGCATTCGGCTGCCGACATCGATGGCCTCGTGGCCGCATCCGGCGGTTTGCACTGTGTGTCCATCGGCGGCGAGGCATGCGCCAAGTTCTTCGCGATAGGCGGCTTCATCATCTACGACGAGGACGTTTGCCAATGGACTTCGTCCTTACCTCGGTTGTGTCGGAGACCCGCCGGCCGACGTACCCCAGTTCGCTGTGCGTTCTGCTCGTCCGTGCAACGGGCATTATGCGGGATCGGCGTCCGAAACACAAGGGGGGCGGCGCGGCGTAGTGTATTGTGGGGCGACGGCGTTTCTCGGCTGCCTGTGGTCCGGGCACCCCGGGGAGCACCGGCGCCGAAGCCGGTCGTATTAGGAAGACCTCGCTCCGTCGCCTCACCGGCGGGACGCCGGTGCCACACTCATTCGTTAACTCCTCTAATGCCTACCTAGTCGCTCCTTGACCCGGCCGAGCCATTCCTTTTCGGGCAGCGCGTAGGGGCGGAACTTTTCGAGTACGCCAAGCTCCTCACTGTGGAAAATGGCCCGGTAGAAGCCGAGTTGGTTGGCGACGGGCGAATCGATGAGGTTGCTCGAGTCCGCGTTGCTCATCTGGAACAGAACGCGATTGTCAAACTCGCGGAGTGCCTGCCTGTTGAACGTCCTCTCGAGCGACGTGGCCGCGTCGGCCCACGTGATAACGTGGACGCCCACGGCGGGGCCGTCGCGCAGGAGTTCTGCGAGCTGTTTGCCTGGGTCGGGTTGTGCCGCATCGTCGTCAGGGGAGAAGGAAAAATCGTCGTCACGGCTGCGAAGGAAGCGGTAACGCTGAAGCCCGAACACGGCGAGGTAGAGCGCCGGGGCGTCCGTGCTATCCCCCTCGAGTCTCTGCCGGACTTCAGCCGCCAGCTCGGCAATGGTCTGTACGACATGTCGCCACTCGACGAGGCAAGTCTCGTGCGGCAGGCAGGCCAGGACCCGCTCCAGGTTGCCGGCCAAAGGTGAATCCGGCGGGCAGCCGTCCAGAACGAAGAAGCGGGCGTTGCCGCGACGATGGTGTGCCGCCAGCGCGACGAGTGTCGAGATCGCCATCGCCATCGCCGCGTCGTCGCGTTGCCCGACGATCAAAAGGTTGGCGCCGCTCTGCCGTCGAAATGTGACGCCGGTCGGGTCCTTGATAGCGATGGCCTCGCCCAGCCACGCGCGGGGCGCCGCTGCGGGCTGTGGGGGAGGGGCCGTGTCCAGCAAGTCGTCGAGCAGACGGTTCCGGCGGATGTCCGCCGGCGCGTTGCCCTCGAAGACGATCAACGGCTCGGGGCGTTGGAACGAGTCGCGGGTGAGTTCGCAGACGGTGCCGAGGAGCTTCTCACGTTCGCTTTCGGGCAGCCACGCGGTTTGGAACGGGCTGTTGCCTTCGACGAGTCCGCCGGCGTCGTTGTAGATGGCCTCGCCTGGCCTGGAGAGGAGCCGCGCGGCGGTGTTGTCGTCGGCGAGGATGAGTTGGGAATCGGACTCCGAGCACTGCAGGGCTACGCGGACGGCCATCTGGCCGATGGTGCTCCGCGAGAGACCGGAAGTGCCGCCGAGTGTCTGGGAGCCGAGTAGCACGTGGATGCCGAAGGCACGGCCCTGCCGGACGAGCCTGTCGAGCAACATGGCGGCGTCGTGGGCGATCTTGTCGTCCTCAGAGAAGAACACCTGAAATTCATCGATGATGAGAAGAGTCCTGGGCATGGGCGTGTTGCCGGCGACGCTCCGATATCCGCCGAGGTCCTGGACGCCGAGGCCTCGAAAGACATCGCCTCGTCGCTCCATCTCCGCTTCGATGCGGCGCAGAACGCTGAGCCCGAATTCACGGTCGCTCTCGATCGCGATGCCCCTGGCGTGGGGCAGGTCGTGCACGGCGTAGGTCTTGAACTCGACGCCCTTCTTGAAGTCAATTAAGTAGAATTCGACGTCGTCGGGCCTGTACCAGAGGGCCAGGTTCGTGATGATCACGTGCAACAGCGTGGACTTGCCCGAGCCGGTCTTGCCGGCGATGAGGGCGTGCTGCGCGACGCCGCGACCTAGCCTGAGGTATTGGAGCCTTGCCGCGCCGGCGCGCCCGATCGGGACGCTGAGGTCCTCGGTGCAATCGTACGACCAGCGCTGGCCGTCGTGCGGAGCGATGATCTCGAAGGGAACCTCGACGCGAATGGCGTCTTTGGCTCGTTTGCCGATGCGGTGAAGGACCCGTGTGAGCGCCTGCTCCTCCGGCGGCTCGTCGATCGTCAGCGGGAAGTGCCGGAACACCTCATCCTCACGGACGAAGTGGTCCTCCCGATGCACGAGGTGCACGCTCGGCTTGGCGAGGTCCTCGATTTCAAAGCCAGGAGGTGACGGCTGTCGGATGTCGTGCGCGATAAGCGTGAAGACGCCGCACCGGGCACCGCTGCTGGCGATGCTGCTGAGCCTGCGAGCCGCATCCTCGGTGAAGTTCACGGGGAAGTTCGCAACCACGAGGAATCGATAGGGCTCGGCAAGTTCGCCGGCCTGTTGGTTGTACGCGTCGATCGTCTCAAACTCGTTCCGCAGGTACTTCTGGATGACGTTCTCCATGTGGTTCGTGAGATCGGTGAGCTGCTGTTCGATGTGAGTGCTGTCCGTCCAGATGCGGCCGCCGACCAGCGTCTCCTCATAGTCGGCCAGGTGCATAAAGCCTGCAAAGTTCTGGCCGAGCCCCACTGGATCGAAGATCGTGAATCGCACGCGGCCAGGCGGTAGCGCCGTGAGCAGCCTAGCCATGACGGTTCGCAGGACGTCGATCGCTTTCTCGCGGCCGTCGCGCCCGCTCTCAACGAACAGTGAGCATGAATCCGGCAGCGCCAGGACTGCGGGCGCTGAGATCACTGCCGGGCGCGGGAGCTTGTACTTACCGCATTCGCGGACCCGGGGCGCGATTCGCCGCAGGTCCAGCTCCATCTCTCCAAACCTGACGAGAGATGCGAATCGAGTCGGCGGCGTCCAGTCGTTCCAACCCGGGTGCTTCCAGTCAAGTAGGGGATCTCGAAGCCGCGCCGTGGCCTCAACGAGTGTGCGAAGGTTCGCAAGTCCGCTCTTCCAGCGCTGTTCGAGTGCCGACTGTCGGGCGTCTCGATGGTCGCGACGCTCGCTCAGAAGGCGGTCGCGACGCTCGCGTGCGAGCTGAAGGTACCGCCCGTACCGTTCCTCGATGGCGGGAAGGAGAGTCGTGTTCCACTGCTCCGCGTGTTCGAGGGCCTGATCCTGCTTCTTCCGCGCGTCGAGCAAGGCACGCTCGTATTCCTCCTCGACGGGTTGCAGCCAGGCCTTGCGACGTTGCGTGATGCCGGCGGCGAGCGCCTTCACGCGTCCCTCGGCATGCTTGATCTCGTCGCCTCTCTTCTGCAGGGCCTCTGCCGCACGACGTCTGATATCCTGCCGGACCCTGGCAGCGTGAGCGTCAATCGCCAACCGGGCTGTCCTGATGGCCCCACACATCGGGATGTATTCCGCAGCAATCTGGGCGCGGGCCGTACGCCATAAGAGGAAGCCCACCACGAACGAGATCAGTGATGCCGCCAGAAGCGTGATCGGGCCTGTCAGCGCGAAGGACGGCCAGTTCGTGAATTCCGCGGCGGTCAGCGATCCCACCACCGTGACGGAAACGACGCAGAGAACAATCACGGCGGCGTGCGGCTTGAAGCCCGTGAAGAGCCCGGGGATGCGGAGGGCTCCCAGCGCTTCCAGGTGCTGCTCAGCCTCGGCGACCGTCTGCTCGTAGGCCTCATCCGGATCGTCGAACGTGGGATTGGCGTCGGGGTCGGGTTGCGGCTCGATCGGCGGCTCGTAACGGTATCGCAGCAGCAGATGATCGCCCGCGGCATGCACCGTGTCCAACGCCTTGTTTCGCGCGGCGGATGCCTCCTTCAGCTCGGCCTTCTCTCTTGTGAGTTGGGACTTCGTCGCCTCCGCAACGCTCTCAGCCAGCCAGACATCCTGGTCAAACCGCTTCCGAGCCTCGGTCATGCTGGCTTCAGCCTGGCTGATGATGCGCTGCTGCTCCGCGTCGCGCTTGGCCTCCAGGGAGCGTGCATCGGCCTTGAACCGGGCACGTGCGTTTGCGGCCTGCCCCTCGTAGTGCTGCCTGCCGGCAGTCCTGGTCGCATCGAGACGTCGCTCAATCCTGGCTGTCGTTGTTCGGGCGTTCTCCTCGATCGCAGCTTTGGAGAGCTCGTATTGTTCTCGGATCTCGGATTCGGCAGTACGGGCCGGCTCATCCGACAACTCGAGGAGATCGCGCATGGCCGCACGCTGGAGGACATGGTGGTTCACGCCATCGGGCGAGGGTTCCCGGTTTGCCTGGTCGTTGGCATGATCTTGCATTGGCGGTTCTCGGGGCCGGCTTGGGCCGGGCCGGGTTTGGCGATCTCACAGCGCCGGCCGGTCGGCTATGTTACTCGCAATCGCAGCGAACCTGCCTCAGGATGTTCGCCATTTGTGTCATGGCATCGATGGCAGCGCGAACACCGGACTGCAAATGTCGGAGGTGGTTCTGCTCAAACTGCCTTCGGTTCTCGTCGTCCCAGGCTGTCAGCGCGCGGTGCCAGCGCAGGGTCAGCTGCTTCATCGCTGCTACGAGTTTGGCTTGGTCTTCGCTGATGCTCATGCGGTTCTGCCCTGCCAGTCTGTCTGTTCAGCGCGTCGGCCTGCCCGGGCAAGTCAATTGTCCGCGTCCGGCCGGTCAGTGTGCCCGGTTTCAGCTTCCGGATCCGGCGTCCGCTCGCGGAGGGCTGCGTGGTCGACCTCATCATCGCCCGGCGCGTGCTCGCCTGCTCGCGCGACGGACGGCGGAGCTTCGCCGGCAGCCGCGGGCCGCGACACCGATTCGCCGTCGGATGGCCGCCGGCCCGCCGGGGGCGCCAATGCGACGTAGGCTTCGAGGGCAACAATCATCTTGTCGAGTTGGGCAACCGCCTTGGGGATGCCGACATCGACGGCATGGCTGGCCCGCTGGGTCTGGCCCTTGTATAGGAGGCGCTCCTGTTCGAGGTCGCGGATCCACCTGCGTACGTTCTCAAACTTCCGGCAGGCTTCATCGTAGCGAGCCTTTGCGGCGAGCAACGCCTTTTCTTCTTCGACACACGAGTAGTTCCCACCTGTCGGCGTCTTGTAGAGTTTCTTTGCGTTCAGCGCGCTTTTCGCCTGTGTGACGGCCTCGCCACGTTTTCTCATCTCCTTCTTCCAGTATCGGTGCTGCTCGTGTTTGAGCCATTCGAGCGTCTTGCGGATGTGGGCGTCGGCGCCGCTGAGGCCGGACCGGGCCGTGTCCGCAAACGTACACATGGACGCCCTGAAGTCCATGAGTGCCTCGATCGACTCGACCCTTGCGAACCGGCTCATCCGTCAGTCCTCGCCCTATCGCTGCTCAAGATACTCCTCAATGAGGGTCGCTTTGCGCATCAGAAAATTTACATGCACGTCGGAGGATTCAAGGAACCTCTTGAGGACCTTCGTGGTCTGCTGAAGCTCCTCGAAGAACTTCCGCTGTTCCTGGTCCTTCCAGGTTCTCTCGAGCCCGAGCATCTTCCCGTGGAGGCCGCCGAGCAGCGTCTGCAACTCGGTGCTGAAACGCTTGAGGTCCCGGGCAAAACGCCGAAGCTCGGCAGGATCAACGCTGGCTTTGGCCATGGCAGTCTCCGTGAGTCGGCAATCCGCAGTCGTGCCGGCAACCCGACACTACAGCATCTCAAGAAACAGCGTAGCGTCCGACCTCCGTGTCGGACGTGGATTACCAGCGGTTTTCAACGGCCGACCGGGGCGTCGGCCGCTACGCGAAAACTCAAATTGCTCCGACGATCGTGAATCCATCGACTCCTCGCGGCGGAGCGTCCTTCCCTACTGATCTTATGATCGTCCGAGGTGGGGGAGTAGGGGGAGGCCGCGACGGCGGAGGATTGGCGACATCGTTATCGGCACACGGGCGAGGCCTGCAAGCGGGACGGCGGGACTCGCCCACTCCCTAATGGCTCTAACCTACCACCCAATTGCATGTTACGCGGTCTCATGGCAGTCGGCCAGTCTTGTGACGGTCCGTCCAATCGTTAGAGCAATCGCCCGGCGGCTCCGTCGGCGGCGTGGCAGACGATGATCTCTGGTGCCGGAAACTCGGCGGTCGGCCGTGCGTCGCGGGTCATTCCGGCAACGAATTCGTCGGTTAGCTCCGGCTCGACCAGGGCGAGGACCGCGCCGCCCCAGCCTGCTCCGGAGAGTCTGGCTCCAAGGAAACCGGGTTGGCCCGAGGCGATCTCACACAGCCGATCGAGGGCGGGGGTGCTGTTCTCGAACCAGCGGCGCGAGCTTTCGTGGGACGCGTTGAGCAGCTTCGCAAGTCCGTGTGAGTCCCCGGCTCGCAAGTGCGCCGAAGCGGCGAGAACGCGTTCGTGCTCCGAGACGACGTGGACCGCACGCGAGAAGAGCGGTTCTCGCAGGTTCGTTTCCAGATCCCGCAATTCGGCAAGCGTGACTTCGCACAAGTGCGAGATCGGCCTGTTCAACAGAGAGCGAAGCCGCTCAGCGGCCTGTTTGCACTCGCTGCGTCGCAGGTTGTACGGCGCGTCGCGGCCGAGCGCGCGTGACATCCTGGAATCGCAAACCACCAGCGCGGGCGCGTCGGGCCCGAGGGCCAGGACTTCATGGTCGCATGTGGCACAGTCGAGGCGGAGGACGCGGCCCGCCCTGCCAAACAGCACGGAAAACTGGTCGAGCAGGCCGCAGTGAACGCCGGCGAACTCGTGCTCGCCTCGCTGGAGGCCTTTGGCCAGCTCGAGACGGTCGATTGGCCGGCGAGCCAATTCCAGGACGAGCATAGCAATCGCCGCTTCGAGGGCGGCGGAACTGCTGAGACCCGCCCCGAGGGGCAGGTTGCTCGCGATGGCCAGTTCCATTCCACCGATCTTCACACCGGCCTGTCGCAAGACGGCGAAGACGGACTTGACATAGGCCAACCAGCCGGCGTCGGGCTCCGGTGTCAGCCTATCCAATGAAAAAGAGGTGGTTTCCCGATGGTGTACGGATCTGACCCGGACCCGTGGCTCATCCAGAGGGCGTCCCGCAGCGACGACGTATCGATCGATCGCGGCGGTGAGGACCGCGCCGCCGTTGTAGTCTGTATGGTTGCCCAGGATTTCGACACGGCCCGGCGCGATACCGCAGGCCAGGGCGGGTTTGTCGAAGTGCTTCTGGAACTCGCCCAGCGTCTTTCGCAGGGTCGCATCCGGGAGCTGCAGCATAGGGCGGAGTCTACTGCGAGAATGGGCGACCGGCCACACCGATCGGCGTCCCTGGCCGGGGCATTTCGCATTTACCTGTTGCCTGTTGCACCGAGTCTGTCTTGGACCCAAAGCGAGTTTGCAGGCGAGGCTGCGATAGACGCCCGCGAACCGGTGCGGTAGGATTGGGGGCCAAGCGTGACACGTCGCCGCTTCAGAGGCGGACGTGTCACGCCAGATGAGGAAGACGTCATGGATCCGCATGAACTTGCTGAGTGGATGCGCAAGGAACACGAGCGTATCGAAGTCCTCTTGGAGAATGCTCGCGAGAAGATCGCTGTCGTTCCGCGCACGAACCTGAAGAACTGGCTGAGCGAGTTGCGTGAGTGCGTGGAGCACATCCGGGCGCACATTCAGAAGCACATGGCGTTGGAGGAGCACAACGGGTATTTGAAGGAAGTGCTCGATCGTCGCCCGACCCTGGCGGGTTCGGTGGAGAAGCTTCGGCGCGAGCACACCGCCCTGACGCGGATCGTGGATGGCATCTTCGCCGACATGAAGGAGATGATGCCGGAAGACCAGTTGCTGATCCGCGACTGCTGCCGGCGGATCGGGCATTTTCTGGATGACGTGAAGCACCACGAAGGCGACGAGAATCTGCTGGTGCTCTCGGTGTTCAGCCGGGACATCGGCACCGAGGGTTGACCGGGCGGCGGTATGGCGCCTGGTATCGTCCGTGTTGGCGACTCGATCCGAGACCCGAGCGCGAGCGAGTGGGTCCGAAGACCAATGGTCCATCCGCAGAGACCCCGCGCTGGCGCTTGGGGCTCGGATCGGTGTTCCGCGTCGGCCACGCGGGGCGACGCTGCAACAACACCCTCGCTTGCGCTTCGGGCTGGTGTGGACACGTCCGACACGGGGGTCGGACGCTACTTGCCCGTCGGCCGCGGGGGACGACGTTACGTTGATTCTCTGTCCCCCACCCCTGGAAGGGATGGGGCACCCGCTTCACCGGCGGGACGCCGATGCTCCCCTTCAATTGAGCAGTGCCGGAGCACTACAGCCCGCCGCCGGGGGCGCGGAAGCCGGGCAGCATGGATTCCTGAATCCAGTCTTCGATGATCTTGCCCAGGTTGGCGACGTCGTTGACCATGACGGCGAGGTTGTGGCTCTTCCAGTTGCGGTCCTTGATCATGCCTGTGAGGACCGCCTCCTTCTTGAACCCGACGGCGGTGAACATGTTGACGGCGCCGATGTTGTCCTCGATGACGTGCGCCTGGAGCTTCTCCAGGTCTCGCGCCTGCGCGAGCGAGACGAGTTCGCGCGTCATGAGGCCGCCGAGGCCTCGGTGGCGGTGAGATCTGGCGGTGACGAGTCGGATGTGGCCGACGTGTTTCATGCACTCGTTTGGCATGATGTGAAGCGATCCGTTTGCGACGAGCGCGTCTCCATCGCATGCGACAAGCGGGATAACACGGTCCAGGTTGAGACTGGCGGTCCACTTGCGGATCAGACCTGGATCGCGGACGTCGTGCCTCAGGAAGATGCGGTCTTCGTCCGGCAATTCCTGGAAGAAAGCCAGGAGCTTTTCGAAATCGTCGCGGTCGAGCGGCCGGATGATCGCGGCGGCGCCGTCCTTGAGCTTGACAGTCTTGGGATAGGCTGACAACATGTTGCGACTCCCTTTTCTAGTCTGATGGCCTGGTCGAGCCGGCCCGAGGTGCTGATGTGACGAAAGGCGGTTCGACAGTCGATGTCGAAGAACCGCACCAACCGTGCTGCACTCCCATGGGCCGTGGGCGCGGTGTCGATCGCCGGATGCTCGCTTGGGGCGCGTGCCCTATTTTCGAGACACCCGAACGATTCTACCTACCATCCCATCTGAGAAGGTACCAAAGAGAGAAAAAAGAGACAAGCGGAAATCGCGCAAGCCCCGGCGAAAAGTCGCCGCGCGAGTTCTGACAATTGGCCTTGACGCGGGGGGGTGGGTCCTCGTATATTTAAGTGGGTTAAATAAGAACGGGGTTAACTAAGTGCCCTCCACACGCGGTAAAGGGGTTCCCAGTGATAGCTCGACGGGGGAGGTTTCCCCCGCCAAGCCCGGCAGATTCCTCCGGTTCTTGCGGGACAGCCACATTTTCGCGTCCGCGATTCGAGAGATTCTCGACGTGAGGTTGTTGCAGGAGGCGAGTCCCAGCTCACTGACTCCTTCACAATTCCACTTGCTCAAGCTGATGTCGTTCAACGGCCTTCATCAGGCGGGGGAGGTCGCGGCGTTTCTGGGCGTCAGTGCGCCCGCCGCAACGAAGACGATTGATAAGCTCGAACGTTTGGGGTTTGTTTCAAGGAATCCATCTACGGGTGATCGCCGGGCAACGCCGCTTGCGGTCAGCCGGAAAGGACGTCGTCTGGTTCGCAAGTACGAGGAATTGAGAGAAGCGCGGCTGACGCCGGTCGTGGAGGGCTTCAAGCCCACCGAACTCGATCAGTTCAGCCGGCTCCTTGAACGGTTTTCGGCGTCGCTGCTCGCACAGGATCAACTGGGAGAGAAGTTTTGTCTCCGTTGTGCCGGATACATCGAGGATGACTGTCCGGTGAGCGAGGTGTACGGCGGCTGCCGATATCAGAATGTGCGTGCGTCGCGTCGCGGCGAGGGCAGAGGGGTAGAGGTATCCTGAGATACCTTCGGTCGTGTGGCGAGGGCACGGTCGCTCTTCAATCGTTGGATGACCGGCATCTGTGGCTGAACGTTCACAGGGGAGTGTCAGAATGAAGTATTGGCGGAAACCTCTGGATATCGATCAGGTGAAGACTCCGCATGGCGAGGTCCGCATCATCGCGGAACGGTGCAAAGGCTGCGGTTTTTGCGTTGAGTACTGTCCGGTGGATGTGCTCAAGCTGTCGGAGGAGTACAACCGCAAGGGCTACCACCCGCCTGTGGTGATTAAGCCCGGCGAGTGCGTGAACTGCAACCTCTGTGAGATGATCTGTCCCGATTTCGCGATCTACAGCATCGCGACACCGGACGAGTGTGAGGCGTCCGGTGTGGGGGCGCCCGTCGCGCAGGGCAGAGCGAAGTGATTTCGAAGACGGCCCTTGAGCTTAGGGAGGATGACCATTGAAAGCTGATCCTTTGGGCGTGTTGACGGGCGCCCACTACCTGGATGGCGACTTTGCCTGCGGGGAAGGTGCCATGGCAGCGGGTTGTCGGTTTGTGGCCGGTTACCCGATTACTCCTTCGACGGAGGTCGTCGAACGCATAGGGCGCCGATTTCCCATGATGGGCGGCACCTTCATCCAGATGGAGGACGAGTTGGCGAGCATGGCCGCCGTCGTCGGCGCGGCCTGGACCGGGACGAAGACGATGACCGTAACGAGCGGTCCGGGCTTCAGCCTCATGATGGAGAACATCGGGCTGGGTGCGATGATGGAAACGCCGCTCGTCGTGGTGAACGTCCAGCGCGGCGGGCCCTCCACGGGCCTTCCGACGATGACCGGGCAGGCCGACATGATGCAGGCCCGCTGGGGTTCTCACGGCGATTACGAGCTGATTTCGTTGAGCCCTCAATCTCCCCAGGAGGCGTTCGATTTGACGATCGACGCCTTCAATCTGGCGGAGCAGTACCGCGTGCCGGTCATGTTTATGATGGATGAGTGCGTCGGCCACATGACCGAGAAGGTCGTGATTCCGCCTGCGGAGGAGATCGAAATCGTTCCGCGGAAGCTGACGGCCAAGTCGCCCGCCGAATTTCTGCCGTACAAGGCGAACGGTAACGGCGTTCCGGAGTTCGCCCGGGCGGGGGACGGATATCGCTTCCACACGACGGGGCTGACCCATGACGAGCGCGGCTACCCGGTGATGAGCGCGGAGTGTCAGACCCTGTGTGTGAGCCGTCTCGTGGACAAGATCCGCAAGAACGCCGATGCGATCGTCCGTTTTGAAGAGGAAGACACCGACGGAGCGGACGTCGTTCTCGTGACATACGGCATCACGGCGCGCGTCGCGCGGATGGGGATCGACATGGCCCGAAAGAAGGGTGTGAAGGTCGGCGTCATCCGGTTGATCGTGGTCTGGCCTTTCCCGGAGAAGCGGATTCGGGAGCTGGCGCCGTCGATCAAGGCGTTCGTGGTTCCGGAGATCAACCTCGGGCAGATGGTCCTGGAAGTGGAACGGTGCGCGGGCGGCCAGGCGCAGACCGTGCTGGTACCGCATCCCGGTGGCGGCGTCCACGATCCGAAGGACATCTGCGAGGCGATATTGAGGGCTGCCAAATGAGTACGACGTTAGAAGAAACCGACATTGAAGCCAGGAAACATCCGATCGCTCCGTTCCTGCGGATGGATCGGCTGCCGCACATCTGGTGTCCGACATGCGGCATCGGAACTGTGATGAAATGCTACGCGCAGGCGTTGGAAGATTCCAAGGTCAACATCGACAAGGCGGCCATCGTCTCGGGGATCGGGTGTACCGGTCGCGTGGCGGGGTACATGAACATGGACGCCTTTCACAGCACGCACGGCAGGGCCATCCCGTTCGCGACAGGCCTGAAGCTGGGGCGACCCGAGCTTCTCGTGACGGTCTTCTCGGGCGACGGCGATCTTTCCGGAATCGGCGGGAACCACTTTATCCATGCGGCCAGGCGGAACATGGACCTCCTGGTGATCCTGGTGAACAACTTCATCTACGGCATGACCGGCGGTCAGAACGCACCGACGACCCCGCTGACGGCCAAGTCGTCCACCATGCCCTACGGCAACTTCGAGGAGCCTTTCAACCTGCCGCACCTGGCGGCAAGTTGCGGCGCGATTTACGTGGCCCGGTGGACGTGTCTGCACACGCGCCGGCTGACGAAGTCGATCCGAGAGGCGATCGGTCGCAAGGGTTTCCGGTTCATCGAGGTGATCGCGCCGTGTTCGACGCTGTATGCTCGGCTGAATCGGCTGGGCACGGGCTTCGACCTGATGCGGCATTACCACGACGACGCGGAGATCCGGCACGGAGCCGATCCGAAAGACGTCGCTATCGACTTCCAGGGCAACATCGTTTGCGGGAAGTTCATCGACAAGGAGCGGCCCTCATTCCTCGAGAGGATGCAGACTCACTACAAGTTGACCCTGGGTGAAAGATTCGTACCCATGTCGCAGGAAGGAGGGTGGCTCCATGAATAGAACGGAGATTCGCATTACCGGCTATGGCGGACAGGGCGTGGTCTTGTCGGGCTACATCATCGGTCGGGCCTGCGCGATTCATTCCGGCAAGCATGCCACGATGATCCAGAGCTTCGGCCCCGAGGCGCGCGGTTCGGCTTGCAGCGCGACGCTTGCCCTGAGTGACACGGAAGTGCTGTACCCGTACATCGCCCGGCCGGACATCTTCATGGTGATGTCGGGCGAAGGTTACGACAAGTATGGAGACGAGTTGAAGGACGACGGGATTCTCGTGTACGAGAAGAGCCTGGTGCGGCCGAAATCCATAAAGGGACAGCGGGCCTACGGCGTGCATTCGATGCGGATCGCGGAATCGCTCGGCCGCGTCATCGTTCAGAATATCGTGATGCTCGGTTTCTTCGCGGCGTCCACGGGTGTGATTCCTCGCAAGGACATGCGCGAAGCGGTGAAAGTTTCCGTGCCGCCGGGAACCGAGGAGCTGAATTTGAAGGCGTTCGACGCCGGTTGCGCGTCCTTCGACGAGGAGTACGGCGAAGGTGGCGGGCAGGCCGAAGAGGCCGTCGGCGCTAAGCAGGCGGTCGAAGGATAGGCGCGAAAAGAGAAACCTCGAGACGGAGGTCTGGAGCGTGGACGCTCGCCCCAAGACAGAATCGGCGGAAGCACCGCGGCCGGTGGCACACAAGCGCGCGCTTGTGATCGGAGGAGGCATCGCCGGCATTCAGGCGGCGCTGGATTTGGCCAACGCTCGCATCCGCGTGACCCTGGTGGAGAAATCGCCGACGTTGGGCGGCCGCATGGCGCAGCTCGACAAGACGTTTCCCACCATGGACTGTTCGATATGAATCCTCGGGCCGAAGGCCATGGATGCCGGTCGGCATCCCCTAATCGAGGTCGTAACGAACGCGGAAGTGGTCGGATGCGAAGGTGAGCCGGGGAATTTCCGCGTGCGTGTGCGGAAGAACCCGCGGTACGTGCGCGAGGACATGTGCGTTGCCTGCGGGTTGTGCGTGGACGCGTGCCCAAAGGTCGGGGGGAACGAGTTCGACTCGGGGCTTAAGGCACGGAAGGCGATCTATCGACCGTTCCCGCAGTCGGTGCCGGCGTCCTACGTGATCGATCCCGATGCCTGTCTGAACCTGCACGGCTTCCTGAGTGATAAGCAATTCAGGCGGATCGAGAAGGTCCAGCGGATGAAGAAGCGCCGGAAGGAGGACTACCAGCCGAACGTCCTCATCTGCGGCCATTGCAGCAAGGCGTGCGACGTCAACGCGATCGACTTCGACATGCGCCCGGAGGAGACAGAGTTGGATGTCGGAGCCATCCTGGTGGCGGTGGGTTTCCAGGAATTCGACGCCAGAAAGCTGGGCAACTACGGCTACGGACGGTTCCCGAACGTCGTCACAAGTCTCGAATTCGAGCGGATGCTGAATGCCTCGGGCGTCACGCAGGGGCACGTCGTTCGCCCTTCCGACATGAAGACCCCGAAGCGGATCGTCTTCATCCAGTGCGTCGGCGCGCGCGGCGAGGGGGGGCGGCCCTATTGCAGCCGTTTCTGCTGCATGAACGCGGTGAAGGATTCGATGCTCGTTCGGCAGCACGATCCCGAAGTCGAAGATGTGACGATCCTCTACACGGACATCCGGGCATTCGGCAAGGGCTTCGACGATTTCGTCCAGCGATCGCGGGATGAGAAGAGCGCCGAGTACCTGCGCGGACGCCCGGCGAAGATCGACGAAGTGCCCGGGGACCGTTCGCTGGAGATCTTCGTCGAGGACACGTTGGAACATCGCCAGAAGATCGTGCCGGCGGACCTCGTTGTTTTGTCGGTTGCGGCGGCGCCAAACGACGGCGCGAAGAAGCTCTGCGAGAAGCTCGGAATCGAGACGGACCTGTATGGGTTCGTCGCGAGGAAAGATGCAGCGATCTCGGCGGTGGAATCCACCCGAGACGGTATTTTCGTGTGCGGCAGCGCGGTCGGGCCGCAGGTCATTCCGGATTGCGTCGCCCAGGCTTCGGCCACGGCCGCTCGTGCGCAGGTCTTCCTGGCCGGCGATCGCGTCGAAGAGGAAGAAGAGACGGTCGAGCCGCTGGATCTCTCGGGTCCGCCAAGGGTGGGCGTGTTGGTCTGCCATTGCGGTGTGAACATCGCCGGCGTTCTGGATGTCGAGCAACTTGCCGACTTCGCGAGCAAGATCCCGGATGTGGTCGTTGCGAAGAACAACCTCTTCGCGTGTTCTTCCACCGGGCAGGACGAGTTGGTGGAGCTGATCCGTGAACATTCATTGAACCGACTGGTCGTCGCCGCCTGCACGCCGCGAACGCACGAGCCGATCTTCCGGGAGACCTGTGCGAGAATCGGCTTCAACCCTTACCTGCTCGAGATGGTGAACGTTCGAGACCAGTGTTCGTGGGTCCATGCAAAGCAGCCGGAGGAAGCCCAGGACAAGGCCCGCACGCTGATTCGCATGGGTATCGCGCGGGCGCGGCATCTGGAGCCGCTGGTGGAAGGCGAGATGCCGATGACGCGGGCGGCCCTGGTGGTCGGCGGCGGCATTGGCGGAATCCAGGCCGCGACGGACCTCGCAATGCAGGGCTTTCCCGTCACGCTCGTGGAGAAGACGGACCGACTGGGCGGGCGACTGGCCGAACCGAACCTCAAACACCTTTATCCAAACATGCGCCTGGCCGCGGACGTGTTGAAAGAGAAGACGAAGCGGCTGAACGAGAGCGGCGCCCGTGTCTTGCTGAACACCGAAGTCGCGGACATTAGCGGCTTTGTGGGCAACTTCGAAGTGACGCTCAAGAGCACTAGTACCGGAGCGCCGGCACCCCAAGACGGAGAAGTCCTGCCGGTCGGGGCGATCATCCTCGCCTTTGGCGCGGACCTGCACGACCCCCAGGGAGAGTACGGGTACGGCAAGATGCCGAACGTGATCACGAGCGCGGAGTTGGAGAAGGCGTTCTTCGAGAGCGAGGATGAGTTGAAGGTCGAAGGCCGGAAGCCATCTTCCGCCTCCTTCATCTTGTGCGTCGGTTCTCGCGAGGCTGAGGGCTTCACCGGCTGTTCACGGTACTGCTGCCCCACGGCGATCAAACAGGCGATACAACTCTGCGAGCAGGGAATCGACACGACGATCTTCTATCGCGACATCCGCACGATCTCCTCCGGCGCGGAGGAGATGTATCGCGAGGCACGGGGCAAGGGTGTGTTGTTCATTCGCATTCCGCCCGGCGAGACGGCTGAGATCATGGGCTCCGAGCGGGCCGAAGGTGTGCGTTGTTTCGACGATCTCTTGGGCCGCCGTGTGTTGGTGCCGAGCGATCTCGTCATCTTGAGCGTCGGGATGCGTGCGAGGCAGCCGGAGACGGCCCAGTTCCACGACATGCTGAAGGCCAGCCTAGGGCTCGACGGCTTCTTCCTCGAACGGCATCCCGAGTTGGCGCCGGTGGAGACGGCTGTCGAGGGTATCCTGTTGGCGGGGACCGTGCAGGGGCCGAAGGACATTGTGGACACCGTGGCGCAGGCCTCCGCGGCCGCCGCCAAAGCATCGGTGTTCCTCGCATACGACAAGGTGAAGCTAGACCCGGCCGTGTCCGTCGTGGACGAGGAGAAGTGCCGGGCATGTGGGGAGTGCGTCGAGATTTGCCAATTCCAGGCGCCGCAGCTCGTCGAGACGGAGTCCGGCGGATTCTCGGCCCGAATCAATGCGTCGCTGTGCAAAGGTTGCGGGACATGTACGAGTTGGTGTCCCAGCGGGGCCATCGCTTCGAAGCACTTCACGGATAAGCAGGTTAACGCAATGATCGATGCCTTTTTCCCCGAGGAGGTGGCCCCATGACGACCCCTCGGAAAAAGCAGCGGCCCAAACGGTCGCCCCCGAAGGAGTCGAAGGCGACGCAGCCTAAGTCGGCCCCGGCGTCGAAGGCAGCGCGACCAAAAGCAACCCCGCCGAAGCCGGCACAACCGAAGGCGGCACGGCAGACAGCCGCCCAGCCGAAGGCCGTGCCCAAAGAAAAGGCGCCGATGATCAACCCTGAACCGTTGCCGGGCTGGAATCCAAGCCTCGTGGTCTTCGCGTGCAACTGGTGCTCATACGCCGGCGCCGACACGGCGGGGGTATCACGGATCCAGCACCAGCCGCACTTCAGGATGATCCGCGTCATGTGTTCCGGGCGAATCCAGCCTGGCTTCGTGCTGCGGGCTTTCGAGAAGGGCGCCGATGGCGTGCTCGTCTCGGGGTGCCATTTCGGGGACTGCCATTACGTCTTCGGAAACGAGCGGGCCGTGGAACAGTTCGAGAAGACCAAGAACATGGTCAAGCTGTTGGGCCTGGAAGAGGGCCGATTGCGACTCGAGTGGATCAGCGCGGCCGAGGGCGGCCGATTCGCGGAAGTCATCAACGAATTCACGGAGCAGGTTCGGGCACTGGGACCGAGCCCGTTCGCGCGCGCGCGTCGGGCGGTCTGACGAATCAGGGAGTGAACATTCATGCCGGAACTCTTGCAAGCGTCGAGGAAAACCAGGGCCTGGGCCTGTTATGACTGCGGGAAATGTACCGCAACGTGTCCGATCTCTCGGATTGGCGGGGCCTACAGCCCGCGTCGGCATGTGCTGGAGACGAACCTCGGCCAGAAAGAGGCGCTGTTGGGCAATGGCAGCCTGTTCAGTTGCCTGACGTGCAGCTTGTGCGATCAGCGATGTCCTGCGGAGGTCGGCTATACGGACCTCGTGCAGAAGCTGCGTGAGATGTGCTACCGGGAAGGCATCGAACCGGAGTGCCCGCACGGCGGGGCATTGCAGTCCGTCATGCGGATGATGGCCAAAGGCGGCACGCAGCAGGACCGGATGGGGTGGATTGACTCGGATCTCAAGACGGAACCGAATAAGGGATCGGTCTTCTATTGGACCGGCTGCACGATGTACTACGACGCCTTCTTCCCCGACTTCGGCATGAAGACACTCGATGGCACGCGCGCGGCAGTCCGTCTGATGAACGCGGCGGGCGTGACGCCGGTCGTTTCGCCGGAAGAGCGTTGCTGTGGTCACGACCTGTTGTGGAACGGCGATCGGGCGAGCTTCGAAGCACTGGCGAAGCACAACGTAAAGCTCGTTGCCGAGAGTGGGGCGACAACGCTTGTGACGTCCTGCGCGGAGTGTCTGCGAACCTGGAAGCTGGATTACGAGCCCTTCTTCGAGGGCTCGCCGCCTCGCGTCGTCCACTTCAGCGAATTCCTGCTGGAGCAGAAAGACACGCTGAAGTTCAAGGACCG
The DNA here is from genome assembly GCA_043813895.1 of Planctomycetota bacterium. GTDB lineage: Bacteria > Planctomycetota > Phycisphaerae > UBA1845 > UTPLA1 > CAZTAR01. Next base: position 11,903 of record JBDRKQ010000128.1, on the reverse strand, counting down.
CAACGGGGCCGAGGCCGGGCAGCGCGTGACCTACCAGGACCCCTGCCGCATGGGCCGGCATCTGGGCATCTACGAAGCTCCTCGGCAACTGCTGGCGGCCGTGCCGGGTGTGGAGCTGGTGGAGATGGCGCATTCGGGCAAGTCGGCGGCATGTTGCGCGGGCGGCACGTGGTCGAACTGCGACCGGTTCGCAAAGCAGATCCAGGTGGCCCGGCTCAAGGAGGCGCGCGCCACCGGCGCCGAGGTGCTGGTCACGGCGTGCCCGAAGTGCCAGGTACACTTCCGCTGCACGATGAAAGACCCCAAGCAGGGAAGTGAGATTGAGATCGAGCTGCGCGATTTGGCCGAGTTGGCGGTCGACGCGCTGGCGTGATGCGTGTTTGAGTCCAGCGAGGATAATCAGGAGAAGGTTCTAAGTAGGAAGGGCACCGAATGGTTCGTGAACCGACAAATGGCGATATCCGCGTGGGCGTGTTTGTCTGCGACTGCGGGTTGAACATCGCCGGCGCCGTGGATTGCGGGGCGGTGACCGAGTACGCCGAGACGCTGCCTGACGTGGTGTGCGCGGTCCGCAACAAGTACACCTGTGCGGACCCCGGCCAGAATGAGATCAAGGACGCGATCGGCAAGTACAAGTTGAACCGCGTCGTGGTTGCCTCTTGTACGCCCAGGCAGCACGAGCCCACATTCCGGCAGTGCGTCCGCGAGGCTGGCCTGAATCCATACCTGATGGAGATGGCCAACCTCAGGGAGCACTGTTCCTGGGTACACCCGGGCGAGATGGAGGCGGCCACCGACAAGGCCAAGGACCTCGTGGCCAGCGCGGTTGCGCGGGCGAGGTTTCTCCAGCCGCAGGAAGAGCTGACCGTTCCTGTGACGAAGCGGGCATTGGTGATTGGCGGCGGCGTCGCGGGCATTGAGGCCGCGATCGAGTTGGCCGACGCCGGACATCAAGTCGTGCTCGTGGAGAAGGAACCGACCATCGGTGGGATCATGGCCCAACTGGACAAGACCTATCCCACCATGGACTGCTCGATATGAATTTTGGGCCCAAAGGCCATCGATGCCGGTCGGCATCCAAACATCGAGCTGCTCACCTTCAGCGAAGTCGAAGAAGTCTCAGGCTACGTCGGGAACTTTGTCGCGAAGATTCGGAAGAAGGCGCGCTACGTCGACAAGTCGCTCTGCAACGCGTGTGGGGAGTGCGTCAAGGTCTGCCCCGTCTCAAAGCCGGACGAATATCAGATGGGCCTCTCCTCGCGCAGGGCGATCTATATTCCGTTCCCGCAGGCCGTGCCTTGCTCATACATCCTGAACATGGACGACTGCCTGGGGAACAACCCCATCGCGTGCGGCAAGTGCGCGGACGTCTGCGACAAGCAAGCCATCAACTACGACGACGCTGACGAGATCATCACGCGAGAAATCGGCGCCGTCATCGTGGCGATCGGCCTGGACGTCTACGACCCCACGGAGATGGACGAGTACGGGTACACGCGGTTCGACAACGTCATCACGTCGATGGAGTTCGAACGGCTGATCTGCGCGGGCGGACCGACGGCGGGCCACTTTGTCCGGCCGAGCGACCACACACGACCCCTGCGAATCGGTTTCGTGCAGTGCGTCGGGTCGCGAAACCCGAAGATCGGGCGGCCCTACTGCTCCAACATCTGCTGCATGAACACAATCAAGGACACCCTGCTCCTCGCGGACCACTACCCCGACGTCGAGAACGTCGTTTTCTATCAGGATATCCGGGCGTTCGGAAAGTCGTTCGAGGACATGTTCCAGCGGTCGAAGGAAGTAGGTACGCGCTACGTCCGCGGGCTTCCGGGCGACGTCGTGGAGGACCCCGAGACGCGGAATCTCGTCGTTACCGTCGAAAACACGACCAGCGGAAAGCTGGAGCGCCACGAGCTCGACATGCTGGTGTTGTCCGTCGGCGTCGTGCCGCCCAAAGACCTTGCCAAGATATCGAGCATGTTGACCCTGTCGAAGACGTCGGACGGCTTCTTCATGGAGTCGCACCCGAAGCTCAAGCCTGTGGACGCGCCGACGCGAGGGGTCCACTTCGCCGGCTTCTGCGAATCCCCTAAGGACATCAAGGACTCGGTGTGCCAGGCGGGGGCTGCGGCGTCACGGGCCGGCGCGCTGCTGAATGCCGGGAAGATCCAGATCGAGGCGATCACGAGCCGCATCGACGAAATGGCGTGCGAGAAGTGCGGCCTGTGCGCGAAGGTATGCCCGTATGGCGCGATTGTCTGGAAGAAGGGCGAAGCGGCGACCGTCGTGGAGGCGGCCTGTGCGGGCTGCGGCGCCTGCGGTGCGACGTGTCTCTTCGGCGCGATCACCATGCGGCACTTCACGGACAATCAAATCTTTGCGCAGATCCAGGCGATATTGGCCGAACGCCCACAGGACAAGGTCTTCGCCTTCGCCTGCAACTGGTGTTCCTATGCGGGTGGCGACATGGCGGGCATCTCGCGCATCCGGTACCCGGCGTCGAACCGCGTCGTTCGCACGATGTGTTCGGCCCGTGTTTCGGAGGATATGGTCCTGGAGGCCTTCCGATGCGGCGCGCCGGTCGTGTTGGTGTCCGGGTGCCACTACGCCGACTGCCACTACATCAGCGCCAACCGTGAGACGGTGAAGCGTATGCAGCGTCTATGGAACAAGCTGGAGAAGGCCGGCGTCAGGCCGGAGCGGCTGCAGTTGGAATGGATCAGCGCGGCGGAAGGGCAGAAGTTTGCCAAGGTCATGCATCAGATGGAGGAGCTTCGCAAGACCGTCACGATGGATGAGATCGAACAAGGCCGCGAGGCGCTGAAGCCGAAGAAGGCCAAGAAGAAGAAGGAAGAGGCCGCGGTGGCAACGGCGGGCTAGGAATAAAGAAGGCCGACCGCTCCCTGACGATCGCGGTTTGGATCGGAGGTCCATATGGCGGTGAAAACGACGGAGAACTTCCGGTGTATGATGTGCGGACACGACTACACCGACCAAGTGGAGAAGGGCGAGGACAAGGAACGCTCCTGCCCCAAGTGCCGCTCGAACAGCATCCGGCATTTGAAGAAGAAGGCTGATAGCAAATAGCGAATTGCGAACGACTGACGGTTGATAGCTGAAAGCTGATCGCTATTCCAAGGAGTCACGCGGATGTCCGAGACGTCTGAGAAGACCGAGGATGTCGTCGAGGTCAATTTTCGCTTTCGGCGGGAGTTGGCCGAAAAGGTCGAAGGCAACCTGGCCGGGTTTTGCTATCAATGCGGCGCGTGCGTGGGCGATTGTCCAGCGGCCATGTACAGCGAGGCGTTCAACCCTCGCGAGATCATGCTGAAGGTCCTCTACGGCTTGGGCGGGGAGCTGCTCCGGGAAGACTCCATCCTGTGGCAGTGCACCAATTGTTACAGCTGCCACGAGCGATGTCCACAAGAGGTCAAGCCGGTCGAGGTGATCATCTCGTTAAAGAACATGCTGGCGGACAAGGGCATCTACCCCGAACCCGTCGAGAAGGTGATCAAGACGTTCGAGGAGACTGGCCGGACGACCCCGATCAACTCGGCCGTCCACCGGCAGCGCGAGCGGTTCGGTTTGCCGCCGTTGGACGAGGTGCCGATGGACGAAATCCGGAAGCTGCTCGATCCGGCTTCCAGCGAAGGAGACGCGAGTTGAACAGGTTTGCGTTTTTCCCAGGCTGCTTGATCCCCACGCGGCACCCGGCGATGGAGTTTGCCATCCGCCACACGCTGCCCAGGCTGGGCATCGAGATCGTCGATCTTCCAGGCACCTCGTGTTGCCCGGACCCGATCTACTTCAAGTCGAAGGACAAGGTGTCGTGGCTGTCGGTGGCGGCTCGGAACCTCTGCATCGCGGAGGAGATGGGCCTCGACATCTTCACGAATTGCTCAGGCTGCACGGCCACGCTCTCAGAAACATACCACCTGCTTCAAGACGAGGCGCTGAAGGAGAAGGTCAACGGCCGCCTCAAACGAATCGGCAAGACCTACCGCGGGACAACCCGCATCCGGCACATTATCACGTTGCTGCGGGATGTCGTTGGGTACGACGCAATTCGCGATTCCGTCGTGCGGCCGCTGGACGGACTCAAGATCGCGGTTCACTACGGCTGCCACCTCTTGAAGCCGAGTCGGATCATGCAGGTTGATGATCCGAACAATCCAACGGTGATGGAGAATCTCGTGGCGGCCCTGGGCGCCGAGCCCGTGCGCCATCGAAACTGGTACCTCTGCTGCGGCAAGGCCTGCCAGGCGGAGGATGTGCCGGCCAACATGATGCACGACCTCCTCGGCGCGGTACATGACGAGCAGGCGGACGTTCTCGGCCTGATCTGCCCGACGTGTTTCGGCCAGTTCGACCACGGGCAGATGAAAGTGTCCAAGCAGTTCGGAGACGACTTCAATACGCCTCCGATCTACTACTTCCAGCTTCTGGCATTCGCGCAGGGCGTGCCGTACGACGAGTTGGGGCTGGAGCGGCAACGCTTCAAGCCCGAATGTCTGCGGCAATTCGAGACGGTCGCCATGCCGGCCGAGAAGGGCTCGTAGGAGGCGGTATCCGAAGATTCGATCGGGCATTTCGAACAGCGTCCATCCCGCTCGGTCCCCTCTTCATCCGCCATCGTTGGGACTTAGGAGCGACATGATGGCGAAATACAGAATCGAGATTGACCGCGACGTCTGCGCCGGCGACAGGCTTTGTACCGAGGAGGCGCCCGGCACGTTCGAGATCGATCCGCATGGCAAGTCTTCGGTGGTGAATCCCGAGGGCGATCCGCCGGAGGATATCCTTTCTGCGGCGAGGAAGTGCCCGCTCCAGGGTATCTCCGTTTTCGAATCGCAGACCGGCGAGAAGGTCTGGCCGTGGCAATGAGTTTGTTGCGCGGCCTATGCCGAAGGCGAGGCGGCAGTTAGGGACGTTCACATCTCGCACAGTTGCCCCTGTCGCTCATCGCTCGCCAAGAAGGCCCCTCAATGTCGAGAAAGACCGGCTCCTTCACGGTCGTGGCTTCGACCCGGCCGGCTTCGGCTCTTGGGAGACCTCCCCGGAGAGAGCCGCTACACTTGTAGCCCGTGGCACTACTGTGACTGTGTCGTGGGCGCCAAAGCCGGTGGTGCCTGCGGGCGAAAGTGCCGCCCGGATCGGCCGTATATCCTCAGAACGTGCTGTCATGATTCCCAGCGTCTGGGTGATTCTCTCGGTTCTGAACTACCTCGTCGTGGCTCTGGTCATTCTACGGATCCTCCACAGGCGTCGTGACCCGAGCGGAATGCTCGCGTGGATCCTCGCGCTCCTGTTGTTGCCGATCCTGGGCCTCGTGTTCTACCTGTTGGCGGGCGACCTTCCCATTCAGCGTAAGGTGCGCCGTCGCCGGCGGCGCCGCATGAAGATCGAGCCCGGTCTTTCCAGACAGACTGCGGTGCTGGCGGAGTCCTACGATGGCCGGACGCGCGAGGAGGGGGACGCGTCACGACAGAGCCTGATGGACGTCGCGACGCGGGTAGGTGACACCGTCGTGACACTTGGGAACGACGTTCAGGTGTTTTACGACGCCGAGTCCGCGTTTTTGTCGCTGGGGCTGGCGATCGAGGAGGCCCGCTCTCACGTCCACATGGAGTACTACATTTTCGCGGACGACGAGACCGGCCGAGGGATGCGCGATCTTCTGGTGAGAAAGGCGCGTGAAGGCGTGGAGGTCCGATTGCTGCTGGACGCGGTGGGCTGCTGGAGGATGAGCCGCTCGTTTGTGAAGTCGATGCGGCGTGAGGGCGTCGCGGTGGCCTTCTTCCTGCCTTGGGGACCGACCAGACGCCGGCTCCAGCTCAACTGCCGCAACCATCGCAAGCTGACGGTGATCGACGGCCGCGTCGGATTCTTCGGTAGCAAGAACATCGCGGACGAATATCTCGGGCGCAAGAAGAAGTTCGGCCCGTGGCGCGATACGCATCTGTGCGTCAAGGGGCCGTGCGTCGCACAGTTGCAGGAAGTGTTTGTCGAAGACTGGCACTTCGCGACCGGCGAGGATCTGTCATCCGAGACGTACTTCGCAACGCCCGAGAAGGCAGGCGAGAAGCTGGTCCAGATCATCCCGAGCGGGCCGGATTGCCGGGCGGGCATGATGCACCATTTGCTCAACGCCGTAGTGTCAGAAGCACGGCACTCCGTCTCGCTGCTGACGGCCTATTTCGTGCCGGATTCGGCGATGATTCTGGCCTTGACCTCGGCGGCCTATCGCGGCCTGCGCGTGCAGATTCTCCTGCCGTCACGGTCGGACCACTGGCTCGTCCTGTGGGCGGGGCGGAGCTTCTACGAAGAACTGCTCGAATCAGGCGTGCAAATCTACGAATACGACGCCGGCATGCTCCACTCCAAGGAGGTGATCGTCGACGGACGCTGGGCGATGGTCGGATCGGCCAACATGGACATCCGCAGCTTCAGGATCAACTTCGAACTCACGAGCATGCTCTACGACACCGATCTGGCGCGGCGGTTGCAGGGCAACTTCGACGCACTGCGAGACGACGCCCGACAAGTCACGGCTGAGGATGTCGCCCAGTGGAGCTACGGTGAGAACCTCGCAACGGGCCTCGCCCGGCTCGCGACGCCGCTGTTGTGAACGTCCGTGCGGCGGCCGACGTTACTGTCGGCCGTCAGAAACCGTTGATATTCGATGCCCGACACGGGCGTTGCCCCCATCGCTATTCCGCCTTCGCAGTTGGCGGCTTCAACTCGGAGGTACTGATGTCCAAAACGTCAAGCTGCCCGTCGGCACCTTCTTCGGCCTCGATCGTGAACACGAACGTCTTGCCGGTCGAGTCCCAAGCCCCAAGGTCCAGGTCTCTGCTCGGGCTGTGGACCCAGAAGTAGACCGGACCGTCAGGCTTCAGAAACGGCGCGGGATTGAGAACGGTCTCCACTTTCACTTCGACCAGCCATCGCAGATCGATGCCGTCTCCGATGAGTATGCCGTCCCTGTAATCGCGGATTCCGTGGTACGCTCTCAGCGGGCGACCGCGAGCGCTCGCGATCGTCACGGATTCGATTCGCCCCACGAACCGGCAGGTGCCGGCTCGCGCTGCCTTCTGCTCGGTAACGGTCGGTCCTGCCGACACAGCCGAGTCAGGCGCGGAACAGGCTTCCTTCCTCTGGGGCTGGGCGCAAGCGCCGACCAGCATCGCCAGTGCGACCAACAAGCACAGGACAGGCGAGCGTGTGGCTCTGAACATGGTTGTGGACCTCCCTTGCCGGCCCACCGGTTGTTGGCGCGTGGGCCGCTACGGCTTTCCAGGGGCTGCCGCGTCCAGGATGAGATCCGCAAGCGCGACGTCCACCTGCATTTGCCCGAGATCGACGGACACCTGCTGTTTTTCCAGCCGAATGTGCACGACTCGCCCCGGCGCATCGAAGTTGCGGACGCGGACCTTGTCGCCGGGCTTGAGATTGATGACGCGGTGGACCCACGCCTTGTAGGCTTCCCGTTCTCGATGCAGCGACTTCTCCTGATCGAACGCGGTCAGCGCCCTTCGCGCGGCATCCTGGCGTGCCTTGTCCGCTTCACGCATGGCCCGCTCGGCGGACCGCCGGGCCGCAAGCGTGCCGGCGATTGCCCGGGTTAGCGATCGATGTCCGCCGGCAAGATGACGCCGGGCGGTGTGGACGAGCTTCCGCGGCATTCCCAGACGCGAAGCGATGGCAATTGCATTACTGTTGCCGGGCTCGCCGATCCGCAACTCGTAAAGCGGCTTGAGCGTCTGCATGTCGAACAAGACGGAGGCGTTATCGACGCGTTTGAGTTCGAAACCAGTGGCTTTCAGCGAACCCAAGTGCGTCGTGACCATGGCCAGGCAGTGGCTGCCCAACAGGTGTTCGATGACGGCGCGGCCGATGGCAGCGCCCTCGTCTGGGTCGGTGCCGGCGCCCAGTTCGTCCAGCAACACGAGCGTGGACTGTCTCGCCTTGTGAAGGATGTGGAGGATCTGCGAGAGGTGCGCGCTGAAGGTGCTGAGCGATTGAACGAGGCTCTGTTCGTCACCGACATCGATCCACACCTCCTCGAAGACAGGCAGGGTGGAGCCTTCGTCCGCGGGAATGGGCAGGCCGGATTGCGTCATGACGGCCATCAGGCCGACCGTCTTCAGCGCGGCGGTCTTCCCGCCGGTATTCGGGCCGGTAATGATCATGACGTCGAAGTCGTCACCCAGGCGAACGTCGATCGGGACAACCTCGTGCGGCGCCGCGGCGTCCTCTTGATCCTCTTCATAGGCCGCCAGGAGAATCGGGTTCCGGGCGCGACGCAGGAGGAGCTGTTGCTTTTCGTTGATCTCGACGTTGTGCATTCCGTAGCGCTGAGCAAACTTGGTCTTCGCCGTCAGGAGGTCGATCACCGCCGTCGTCTCGAGGGTGCGGAGGATCTCCTTCTGATTGAGGTGGACAATGTGCGTCAGCTCCCAGAGGATGCGGCCGATCTCCTCCCGTTCCGCTTGGAGCAGATTGATCCGCGTGTTGTTGAGTTCGACCGCTTCGGCCGGCTCGACGAAGACGGTTTGTCCGCTGTCACTGCTGCGGTGGACGATGCCGGGCAGCCGGCCGCGCTGCTCGGCCTTCAGCGGCAGGACCATGCGATCGGCGTGGAATGTCGCATTGGGGTATTGCAGGAGCTTCAGAATGGAGGATTGCTTCAGGAGCCTCTGGAATACAGCGCGGGTCTGCTGGCGGACCTCGTCGATATTCCGGCGCAGCCGCCAGAGTCGGTCGCTGGCGTGATCGCGTACCTTGCCTCTGCCGTCAATCACTCGGCCGATGTGATCGGCAATACTCTGGAAATCACCGAGGCGATCGCCAAGCGCGGCGAGGAGCGGAAAGTCCTGGCCGGCGTCCTTGAGGTACGCCCTCACGTGGCCGATGCCGACTAGCGTTGCGGCCAAATCGGCGAAGTCCTCGGGCTCGAGATTGGCCGGCGGAACGGCCCGCCTGACATGCTCACGAATATCTCGAATGCCGCCGAAAGGCGGAAGGCCGTGCAATTCGACCCACGCTCCGAATTGCTTGCCCTGCTCCAGCCAATGGTGGACCTGCGAGATGCGACGGGAAGGCTGAATGCGCGAGGCAAGGTCGCGTCCGAGCGCGCACTGGGCATAACTTGCCAGCAGGTGCCGGATTCGATCGAACTCCAGTTTCTCAAGCGTGTGTCGATCCATGTCTCGATTGTAACCTCGCAGCCCGTTGTCAACCAACCACTTCGCACGATGTGAAGTGCCGAGGGGTCCCTCCGCGCCTACGTCGGCCGCGGGGGGCCGATGCTGCGGTAGAGTCTCACGGGGGGCGACGTTACATCTCGCGGCACTGGAGCATCCCGCCGAATCTTTCATGGACCCGGCGACGCGCGCCGGCGACTGCTTGACACCGATAGGGCTGACGGTAGACTCGTCGGTGTTTTATTGGCCCCTAGTGTAACGGTAGCACGACAGACTCTGGATCTGTTTGTGGAGGTTCGAATCCTCCGGGGCCAGGTTTTCCAAACCCCTTATCAGATATGGCTTTCGGAATTGATGTCCCCGTGGCCCGTGTGCCGGAATCGGCCTCCGGGGTCAGTCTGGCGTCAGTTTGCATCGACGCGGCGCTCGCCTGTCGCACGAGTGCAAGCTGATCGTCGGTGACGCTCGCGTAGTATCGCATCGTCGTCTGGATGTCGCTGTGGCCAGCCATCGCCCGGAGGGTCTGAGGGTTGACCGCCTTGCTCCAGTTCGTGATGGCGGTCTTCCGCAGGTCGTGGAGCGTGACCGCTGCTCTCCCGTCACAGTCGATGAGGGACCGCGCCTTATGGGCCGCTCGCTTCACCAGCTTGGACAGCGCGTGGTGCAAGGTGTTGATCGTCATCGGAGACAGCTTCTTCGCGCGAAGCATTCCGAAGAACCGATCGACCTCGGCAGTCGCTAGGGATCGGAGTTGCCGGTCCCGGCCGACGAACCTCGCGAACCGCTCCAAGCACAGCCACGAATGGTGTCTCGCAGGCTTGTCAAACGGTTGCTTGTTCATTCAAGCGTCAATAGACGGAACACCAGCAAAGTCCTACGGCGCGTCGGCCGGTGCCGACGTTGGCTGAGCGTCCTCACCAAGCCCCCGCAGCCAGTTGCCCGCCCAGAACTTGGCCTGAACGCTGTAGCGGCCCCATCGGCTGTTAGGGTCCTCGATGACCAGGTCCACGCCGAGTTGAGCCGCTTGTGCGCAGATCGCCGTCCCGCGCACGATCTCGCCCCGCGTCAAGAGAATCTGGCCTTTGCGGGTGAGCGCGTGTGCGCACACGCCCCGCAACCTGCGGTTCTCCGGATTGCGGTTCATCAAACTCTCCGCCACCGCTACGGCGCGATCGGCATACTGCATCGCTTCGTCTGCCTTCCCCGTGCGGTTGAGGACATCTGCCAATGACGTCAGCGTGTAGACGAGATCGACATGAATGCCCGCGTGATCGGGATGAGCCTTGCACAGAGGTTTGAGCACTTCGAGTGATTTCTCGATAGCCTGCCGTTCTGCCTTATGACGTCCACACTTCCGATGGCCGTTGCCAATGCACCGCAGGCATGTGGCTGCCGACTCCGCATCGCCGACGTTCGTCGGGTCACCGGCTAGAAGTCCCTCGTAGATCGCTAGCGCTTGCTCGAATTCGCGGATCGATTCATCGGCCTGGTCATCGAACACGAACTGGCCGGCGACCTGGCGATGACTGTAGGCGGTGTTGCGCATCAGCCAGACGTTTCGGGGATCGGCGCGCGAGAGGGACTGGTGAATGCTCAACGCCTTCCGGTGCAAGGCCAGGGCTTCTCTGAAGTGTCCCACGAGGTCCTCGGCGTGGCCGACTGCATGCAATGAGTCCGCCCACGCACACTGGAAGTCCGCGTCTGCCGGATGCGCCGCCGCCAACGCCGCCGCAACATCCATCGCCTTGCGATGAAGAACCAATGCCTCCTTGGTCCTCCCCAGGTCCTTCTCCTGGTATCCGAGTTCGTGGGATGCCCACACGAGCTGACGACGGACCGTCGTGTTGTCGGAATCCCCTTCGAGGATCGCCTGGCTGCGCTCCACTGCTTCCCGATAGTAGGCGGCCGACTCTTCCGTTCGTCCTTTCGCCGACGCAACGGAGCCCAGGCGTCGGTACGTGTAAAGCAAGTCCACCTTGCATTGGAGATTCTCGGGGTGCTGACTTGCGCATTGCAGCCTGATCCTCAGGGCCTCCTCAAGCAGGGCAGCCGCGCTATCCAGCTTGCCCGCGCGCTGCGCCAGGATTGCCAACCGCTGGTACGACCGCGCCACGCCCATCGCGTAGTACACGTGGCCAGGTCGAACATCCTGCAGCCTCTTGAATATGTCCTGCGCTTTTTCAAAACTCGCTCTCGCGGCGATGACGTCGCCCAGCGTGAGTTGGATGCTGCCGACGTAGTCGTACGCCGCCGCAACGTCGTACTCGAGCGCAAGGTTGTCCTTCGATCCTTCCGCCAGGCTGTTGAGATACTCCAACGCACGCGTGACGAGCAGCTTCTTCGCAGGCGTCGAGCCCGCAAGATTCTCTATCTTCTTGTGGAAATCGTAAATGAACGATGCCGCCAATGTGTGTACCTGTTTGAATCGGTATTCCGCGAGCTTCTCCGCAGCCAGGGCCCGATCTCGCTCCTTTGAGGCGGAAACTTCCGCCTCGATCGCCCGGTCCCGCTCGTTCGCGGCCACCTGCTCCGCATTCACCGCGCGATCGCGCTGCTCCTCGACTTGCACCAGCAGACGGCCCTGGTTGCTGTACATTACCGACAAGGCGATGCTCGCCCCGACCGCCAGCACGATCAGTGCCGCTGCCATCGATACCGGTCCCCGATAGCGGCGAATCGTCTTCTTGAAAACGT
>JBDRKQ010000127.1:0-9704 GCA_043813895.1 Planctomycetota bacterium | reverse complement strand
ATCGGCATGATCATCTTCTACCTCGTTACGAAGAGGCCCAAGGCGGCGATGGTCGAATCCGTCGGCAAGAACGTCTGATACACGTGGGGCGTGAGCGTGCTGACCATGCACGTCCGTTTGAGTGTGAAGTTGCTCGCGCGGCGGGAGCCGTGACCCTCGCGCCGTCTGAATCCGATATTCCATTGCCTATCCGCCGAGAGAAAGCCCGACTGGAGGCTTGTGCCCGCCGCCATGTGAGATGTAAGCAGACGGGTGATTCTGACCGATTTGGGGGGAGAGGAAGCGGCGTCGAACGTGGGTTCGGGTGACGAGGACCGGCCTCGGCATGTTCATCGTCTGCGATTCGTCTCAGGCGTTGTCGCTTGCCCGCCCGCCATGCTTCCTTCGCCAAGCCCGGTTGGGCAGTGTTGCAGGCGACCGCGTCAAGTTGGAGAGAATCGATGTCGGAGCAGGTGGCTCTTCAGCCGGTGCCTCTGGCCATCACCGAGACCCTGACACCGGAGGAGGCTTCATCCCTTCCGATCTATCTTCCCGGGCCACCGAACAAGCCGCCCGTTCTCTATCGGGAGCCAGGGCACGGGCTGTGTCAACCCAACATCGACAAGCTCCGCGAATCCGGCGTTCCGACGTTGTTTGTTCGCTCGGAGGACCTGCCGCAATGTGAAAGGGCGTTGGAGGAGAAACTGGGAGAACTGATCCGGAATCCTAACATCGCCCCCGAGCAGAAAGCCGCCTGCGTCAAGACGGTCGGCACTTCGGTCGTGAAGGCGCTTCTGAATTCGGAGAGACCGTGCGACCAAGTTGATCGTGCGTCGTTGCTGATCGTCAACATGGTTGACGTCATCCTGTCGGATCGGGCGGTTGCAGCCAGTCTCCTGCACATGAGTGCGCATCACCGCTCGACGGCCAGCCACATGTTTGCCGTCAGCTATCTATCGATCTTACTTGGAGCGGAAGTGCTTGGTCCGGAATCAGACGAACTCGCAGAAGTCGGCATGGCAGGCATGTTACACGATTTAGGAAAGATCAAGATTCCCGAACGCCTGCTCAACAAGACGAGTCCGCTGAGCCCCGAGGAACTGCAACTGATTCATCATCACCCGATCGAGTCTGTCCGGATGATTGGCAACAACCCCGAAGTCTCCGCCAGAGTTCGGCAGATGATCTTGCAGCACCACGAGCGGCCGGACGGTCGCGGGTATCCGCTGGGGTTGGCAGACGGCAAGCTGCTCGTCGGCAGCAAGATTGTCACGATCGTCGACGTATTCCACGCTCTCATCGGACCGAGAACATACCGCGATGCGATTTCACCGGTAGAGGCGATTCGCTTTCAGGCTCTCCGCGCGGGGCGAAAATTCGATAGCGAGATCTTCTCCACATGGAAGGGGCTCTTCGAGTCGTATTGGGGCGTCATCCAGCGGGCGCCGCAGTGGGAGGAGGCGGAGCCTGATGTGGGGCGTTCCTTCCACAGTGACCACCAACTGGCCTCCACCCAAGACACTCCGCGACGAAACCTGCGTCTTCGATGCGATGGCAACGCCAGCGTCAAGTGCATCTACGTCGGCCGCCTCTGCCAAAGTGACGAGGTGGCACCCGATTTTACCGCCCAATTGCACGATCTCTCCAAATCCGGTTTCTGTCTCTACTCCTCTCACCCCATGTACCGTGGCGAGGTTGTCCATTCGCTGATCGGCTCATCTGAGGACGAGGTCTGGGTTCGCGGCGTTGTTCGCTGGTGCAAGCATCACGAAGAGGGGCGCCATTACAGAGTCGGCGTCCAGTTCCAACACAGAATCACAACTGACGATGCGCAGAAGAAGACCGATGTCCTGAGCCTGGATGATCCTCATTTGTTTCCCGTCAATAAGAAGTTCACAGAGGAGGATTCAGCCGAGTAGCCTGTCAACCACATACTAACGGGTCACAGCGTTGGAAGCTGCGGATCCTGCGGCTGAACGAACCGGTATGTTTCATGCTTGTCCTCGCGCCGTGGGGCACTCTCAACGAAAGAGGAATATATGCTTGGGTTCCGTCGAGACGTGTAAGAGTTTTGCGACCACGGCGTTTCGCAGAATGGTCAGGCCTGCGGCAAAACGCTCAACGCTCTTCGCGACCGGCGCGACCAGCCCACGCCGACTGCCCACCGCACATCGGGGCCTCTCAACGCACCCTCGCCTGAGGCGAAGTCCGACAGACTGCCAGCTGACCAGAAGTTCTAGCGTTGTAGCATTAGGGTGGTGGTGCCGTGAACTCCAGGGCGCAACAGGTGACGCAATTGTGGGCCTCTTTCGTTACAGCCTGGTGATAGTGGAGGAGTCGCGGGCGGGCGCGGCCGTGCAGGGCCATTGTGAGCGTGTAGATGCTGCCGGCGCTGCAGATGTGCGTCGCGTTCTCGGTCGATGCGATGCAGTTGCGGAATGATTCCGCGTCAGCGTCGAGGAGGTGGTCGATCGCCTGCCTGTCGGATGCTTCGACGGCGTGTAGCGTATCGGCGTCCAGCTCTCGGTCATCGCCGAAGAACCGGCCGACGTGGCTGAGGTCCGCGCCGGCGATCAAGCACGTCGGCACGTCGTCCTCCTCGATCTCGTCGCGCAGCGCAGCGGCGAAGCTATCGAGATCCACGCCGCGACCGTTCGCAGGCCGCGTTCCCGTCGGTCCGCAGGGGTCGGGGCACAGGTACGCGGCGATGGTGATGTCGCGGCCCGCCATGACGTGGCGCAATAGTAGAACCTGCAATTCGATTGAGTGCTCGCGCGCGTGGTCGTATTCGCCTTCGCACAGGTCCGCGCCGCAGCGATCATCGAGTCGGCGCATGAAGACGGTGTCGGCCGGGACGTTGCCCCACGGCGTTTCGAAGGCTTGCCGCGTTCCCACGACGCACGAAGAGAGTCCGAAGTGGTTTGTTCCGAGGATCACGAACCGTGTGGCGCCTGTGCGATGGGCGAGGCTTGCGTAGGCCGGTGCGTAGCAGGGCGCGCCGCGGGCGTAGTCGAGATGCGGCGCAATGATGCCCAGCACGCGGTCCGTGGTGGTATGCCCGCGCGCGGCCTCTGCCAGCATGGCGTCGAAGTACTCCGGCAGACGCTCCTCCGGCGCGCCGAGGGTGTTCTTGTCGCGGAGGGGTCTGGCGGGGGCCTCGCGGTATTGCCGCGTCAGTTTGGCGATGTGCGCGTCAAAAGAGGGCCCTTCGAGGAAACGCGCCTCGTCGAGTTGCCGGATAATCATGTCGAGTTCGTCGGAGAAGAGCATGTGTCCTTGGCTGCGCATGAATTCCGCCTGGATGTCGGGGTGCGTTCGGCGGCCGTTCATGAGTGCGACGATGAAGAGCGCGTCCTGTGAGAGGGTCAGGCCGTTGGGCGCGATCCCGGAGGGGTCCGTCATGTCATACGCGCCCTGGCGCACTCGCGAGGCGTGAACCTCAACAGGGCGCAGAACAGGTCGATTGCATTGATTCGACATGGCGTTGATTGTAGCAGGATGCGATGTTGGGCATCAACCATGCGCGAGATGATGGGCATCCCCCACCCCTCGCTGCGCAAGGGACGAGGCACCCACTGCACTGGCGGGCAAGCCGCCAGTGGCACCTTTGCGTGTTGTTGTGAACACGGGTCAACAAGTTGACCCATGCCACCCGGGTGTCATACTAGCGGGTGCTGGTTGTTCAGTTGGATTTCAACATGCGTCGCAAGACCATGTGCAGGATGCCGCCGTTGCGGTAGTAGTCGATCTCTACCGGGGTGTCGATGCGCACGACGGCGCGGAACTCCTTTTCGGTTCCGTCGGGCCTCTTGGCGCAGATCGTCGTCTCCTGACGCGGCTGGAGGTCGTCGGAGATTCCGTCGATGGTGAAGACCTCCTCGCCGGTGAGGCCGAGTGATTCGCGGCTTTCTCCCGGGCGGAATTGCAGCGGGAGCACGCCCATGCCGACGAGGTTGCTGCGGTGGATGCGCTCGAAACTGACGGCCAGCACGGCCTTGACCCCGAGGAGCATCGTGCCTTTGGCGGCCCAGTCACGCGACGAACCGGTGCCGTATTCCGCGCCGGCCAACACGATGAGCGGCGTGCCTTGCTGTTTGTACTTCATTGCGGCCTCATGGATGCTCATCTGCTCGGCTGAGGGCAGGTGGCGCGTGATGCCGCCCTCGGTGCCGGGGGCGAGCAGGTTGCGGAGGCGGATGTTGGCGAAGGTGCCGCGGATCATGACACGGTCGTTGCCACGCCTGGAGCCAAAGCTGTTGAAGTCTTTGGGCTCCACGCCGCTCTTCTGTAAGAACAGGCCGGCGGGGCCGTCGGGCGGGATGGCGCCTGCCGGCGAGATGTGGTCGGTCGTGACAGAGTCGCCGACCATGACCAGGACGCGCGCGCCGGCGATGGGGCGAATCGGCTTCGGCTCGGGGCTGAGGTCCACGAAGAACGGCGGCTCCTGGATGTAGGTGCTGTCTTCCTTCCATTCGTAGACGCCGCCTGTGCCGGCTTCGATTCTGTTCCACTTCTCATTGCCATCGGTGACGTTCGCATACCGCTTGGCAAACATCTCCGGCGTGACCGTCCGCGAAACAGCGTCGGCAACCTCCTGCTGCGACGGCCAGATATCGCGGAGGTACACCGGCTTGCCGCTTGTGTCCGTGCCGAGGGGCTCGGCGGCGAAATCGTAATCGGCCCGACCGGCGATGGCGTATGCGACGACCAGCGGCGGCGAGGCGAGGTAGTTCGCCTTGACGACCGGGCTGATGCGGCCCTCGAAGTTTCGGTTGCCGCTCAACACGGCGGCGGCGACGAGGTTGCCATCTGTCACGGCGTTTGCGACGGGCTCGGGGACTGGGCCGCTGTTGCCGATGCAGGTCATGCAGCCGTAGCCGACGGTGTGGAAACCGAGCTTATCCAGGAAGGGCGAAAGGCCGGCGGCGTCGAGGTAGTCCGTCACGACGCGCGAGCCGGGCGAGAGGCTGGTCTTGACGTACGGCTTGACGGTGAGACCCTTCTCGACGGCCTTCTTCGCAAGCAGGCCGGCGGCGATCATGACCGAAGGATTGCTCGTGTTGGTGCAGCTCGTGATGGCGGCGATGATGACCGCGCCGTGGCCGATCTCCGCGGAAGCACCGTCGAGCTTGACGGGCACCTTGCGGCCGAGGTCGCCCGTGGCCAGGGCGAAGCCGCGCTGCTGCACGGGGCCGGTCAGTGTTGCCTTGAACGCGGACTTCATGTCGGCGAGTCGGATGCGATCCTGCGGGCGCTTGGGCCCGGCGAGGCTGGGCTCGACGGAGGAGAGGTCGAGCGAAAGCGTGTCGGTGAACTGGGGCTCTGGCGTTGCGTCGGTGCGGAAGAGACCCTGCTCTTTGGTGTAGCGTTCGACGAGATCGACCTCTTCGGCGGTGCGGCCCGTGCGGCGGAGGAAGTCGAGCGTTTCGTCGTCGACCGGGAAGAAGCCCATGGTCGCTCCGTACTCCGGCCCCATGTTGGCGAGGGTGGCCCGATCGGGCAGGCTGAGCGTGGTCAGGCCCTCGCCGTAGAACTCGACGAACTTGCCCACGACGCCCTTGGCGCGGAGCATCTGGACGACGGTGAGGACGAGGTCCGTGGCGGTCGCGCCTTCCGGCAGCGTACCGCTGAGTTTGAACCCGACGACCTCGGGCGTGAGCATGTACACAGGCTGGCCCAACATGCAGGCCTCCGCCTCGATCCCGCCGACGCCCCAGCCGAGGACGCCGATCCCGTTGATCATCGTCGTGTGGCTGTCCGTGCCGACGAGCGTATCGGGCAGTGCCATCACCGTGGCACCTTCCTTGCGCGTCATGACGACCTTGGCGAGGTATTCGAGGTTTACCTGGTGGATGATGCCGGTGGCGGGGGGGACGACGCGGAACCGGTTGAACGCCTTCTGCCCCCAGCGGAGAAACTCGTACCGCTGCCGGTTTCGCTCGAACTCGATGTCCTCGTTCGCACTGAGGGCGTCGGCCGAGCCGAATCGGTCCACCTGGACTGAGTGGTCGATGATCAGATCGACCGGCACGAGCGGGTTGATCTTGTCGGGATCGCCCCCCAGCCGCACCATCGCCGATCGCATGGCCGCCAGATCGACCACGGCCGGCACGCCGGTGAAGTCCTGAAGAATGACCCGAGCAGGCGTATACGGCAACTCCCGCTTGGCCGGCTCCTTCGCATTCCACGCAGCCAGGGCGGTCACGTCGTCCGCAGTGACAATGCCCCCGCCAGCGTGACGTAGGACGTTCTCAAGCAGGATGCGAATACTGAACGGCAGCCGATCAAGATCGGCAATGCCGTCATCGGCCAGCTTCCGCAATCGGCAGATGCCGACGCTGCCAGCGTTGGTCTTAAGCGTCGCTCTTGCTCCGAATGGGTCGTTGTTTGCAGCGGTCATAATGGTGTGTTCCTGATGCTTGGCGGTCGTGCAGTTACCGATTGGCCGGCCGGGAGATACGGGCTCACGGTCGAGGTGCGGGGGATTATAACGGGAATCAGTGGTTTGTGGGAGGGGGGCGGGGTGGGGAGATGGGTGGGCGACACTGGCAGCTTGTCTGCACGTGCATTGCCGTCCACAATACTCCCTGGGACTAGCGGGTGAGCGGTCTCGGCCAGCGCGACGATTGGGGCGTCCCACCGCCCTGTGTGCTCAATCCTCAAGCAATCAAGGAAGTGAAATAACACAACCCAAGAGAATCACAGTTGGATCGAAGATGTTCGCCAAGGCAGTCTATCCGCTGCACGGATCAAGCAAGTCGGCTGATGCAAAGGAGGTCAATATTCTGCTGACGGATGACGAGGCATTGAACATAGCACGATACTTGGTTCAAGCGGCTCGCGAAGCCACAGAAATAACGCTCAAGGCAATGCGAACGCCTTCGGTGAAGAAGCACGATCACTCTGTGACCGTAACGTATGAGCCACGGATGAGAAAGTAGCGTCGAACCGGGTCCGGCGGTCATAGCCGTGCAGAATAGCACGGACGGTGCGCCACTGCTCTTGAGTAGTGCGGATGGTCAGGTAAACTGGTCATCCAACCGTGTGGGCGGCGATTGGGCGTGGCGGCTGTGCAAGAACCTGATAGGAGCAAGACCATGAAGAACGCCAAGAAGAACGCAAAGAAGAAACTGACCACCAATGCCGGCGCTCCCGTCGTCGATAACCAGAACGTGATGACCGCCGGGCCTCGCGGGCCGATGTTGCTTCAGGATGTCTGGTTTTTGGAGAAGCTGGCCCACTTTGACCGGGAGGTCATCCCTGAGAGGCGCATGCACGCCAAGGGTTCCGGCGCGTATGGCGCCTTTACGGTCACCCACGACATCACCCGCTACACCAAGGCCAAGATCTTCTCCAAGGTGGGCAAGAAGACCGAGCTGTTCGCCCGTTTCTCAACGGTGGCCGGTGAGCGCGGGGCGGCCGATGCCGAGCGCGACATCCGGGGCTACGCGCTAAAATTCTACACCGAGGAGGGGAACTGGGACCTGGTGGGCAACAACACGCCGGTGTTCTTTCTGCGCGATCCCCTGAAGTTCCCCGACCTGAACCACGCCGTCAAGCGCGACCCGCGCACCAATCTGCGGAGTGCCCGCAACAACTGGGACTTCTGGACTTCGCTGCCGGAAGCGCTGCACCAGGTCACCATCACCATGAGCGACCGCGGGATTCCCTATTCCTACCGCCACATGCACGGCTTCGGCAGCCACACCTTCAGCCTGATCAACGCAAAGAACGAGCGGTTTTGGGTCAAGTTCCACTTTCACACGCAGCAGGGGATCAAGAACCTCACCGATGAAGAGGCGGAGGCGATCATCGGCAAGTGCCGGGAAAGCCATCAACGCGATTTGTACGAGAGCATCGAGAGGAGCGAGTTTCCACGCTGGACGATGTTTATCCAGGTGATGGCGGAGAAGAAAGCGGCCAAGTGTCCCTACAACCCCTTCGACCTGACCAAGGTCTGGTTCCACAAGGACTATCCTCTCATCGAGGTGGGTGTCTTCGAGCTCAACCGCAACCCGGAGAACTACTTCGCCGAGGTCGAGCAGTCGGCCTTCAACCCGGCCAGCATCGTGCCCGGCATCGGCTTCTCGCCCGACAAGATGCTGCAGGGACGGCTGTTCTCCTACGCCGACGCGCAGCGCTACCGGCTCGGCGTGAACCACCACTTGATCCCGGTCAACGCTTCTCGCTGCCCGTTCCATAGCTACCACCGCGATGGAGCGATGCGGGTCGACGGCAATCATGGCGGCACGCTGGGCTATGAGCCGAACAGCTACGGCGAGTGGCAAGAGCAGCCGGATTTCTCAGAACCACCCCTAAACTTGGAGGGGGCCGCCGGCCACTGGAATCATCGCGAGGACGACGACTACTACTCCCAGCCAGGCAAGCTGTTCCGCCTGATGAGCGGCGAGCAGCAGGAGGCGCTCTTCGGCAACACCGCGCGCGCGATGGGCGATGCTCCCAAGGAGATCAAGATCCGCCACATCGGCAATTGTCTAAAAGCAGATCCGGCTTACGGCAAGGGGGTGGCCGACGCCCTTGGCATCCCTCTTAACGAAGTACCTAAAGAGGTATAAGCCCGCTCGATATCGGCCGCTAGATATCTAGCAGCACAAGCTCCACGGAGTTTTGACCGAGGCCGAGTTCCGCCGCGTAGTGGACCTGGATCATGCCGTCCCGGTCCGGGTAGGACATTGACTCGAGCGTGCACCCGGCGCGCTCTTTCACAAGTTCCATCACCGCCAGATCAATGGCGACGGGATCGTGCGACGCGAGGATGCCGATATCCTCGCACAGGGGATCCTGTTTCTTATTGAGACAGTCGCAATCTTTTGTTATGCCCATTGCCACGGTGACATAACCGATATGCCCCCGTTTGCCCCGGACAACGGCGGCGGCATGTTCAACAATCCGCTCTTGAAGCTCCCGGCCCATGATCGACCAATCAAAACGAACCGCGCCCTCGAGACACATCGCGACACACTCGCCGCATCCGATGCACAATCCTTTCACAATCTCGGCGCCCGCGTTGACGGTAATCGCATCTTCAGGACACCAGACGGCGCATGTCCCGCAGGAGGTGCACTTCTTCAGGTCTATATACGGATGCTGGCCGCTGTGTTGGCGCAGCTTTCCCTTCTTGGAACTGAGCCCCATGCCCAAATTCTTTAGCGCCCCGGCAAATCCTGTTCCAAGATGTCCGGTGGCGTGGGTCAGCACGAGCATACTGCGCGCCTGAATCGCCGCCGAAGCGATCGCCGCCGTTTCGTAATGTTTACCCGAAACGGTCACTTCAATCTCTTCGCTGCCGTTCAAACCGTCTGCCGGTATAAACGGGGCGCCCGTTCCCTCAATCGAAAATCCGTGTTCATAGGCGACCTGTGTATGGTCGACCCCGTTATCCCGGCGGCTCTTATAGAGGACGGCCGTATCGGTCAGAAAGGGCCGCGTCCCCGCTTCCTTCATACAGTGCACCAGGGCCGCAGCGATGACCGGCGAGACATACGGTTCGCGGCCCGGCTCCCCCACGTGAAGCTTCAAGGCCGCGAGGTCCTGTTTGCGAAAGCAGTTTGCCAACCCGGCCTGCCGCCACAGCACCTGAATCTTTTGACGGATCTGACCTTCGGATTCCCCGCTCCGGGCCGGGATGAGATAAACCTTACTCATAAGTGGCGACTCCATCGGTTTTTGGTATATAATTTTGGTATAAATTTGCGGGACAAGAT
>JBDRKQ010000126.1:0-3713 GCA_043813895.1 Planctomycetota bacterium | reverse complement strand
GTGCGCGGCCGGGGGTGATCCCGCCTTGGGTGTGGACGGGCAACCCGTGTGGACTTCATCGCTTGTCTATCAGGCCGGCGCCAACCCATATGTGTCCTCGCCGGTGTTGGCATTCGATCACTACGGAACGCCGTCCGTCTCGTGGTCGCTCGTGCAGACCAGCGGCGGCGACAACACGGTGTTTCATTCGCAACTGTCCGGGCTGGGACTGTGGATGCACCACGAACTTGCCTCAGGCGTCGGCGTCGGCCTGAGTACGTCGCTGGCGTTCGACCGAGCCGAGCGGCCGACCGTCGCGTGGCTGAACGACACCGGAGCGATCAAGGCCAGGTTCAACTTCGGCGCCAGTGAGCAGATTGCCGACAACGCGAACTGGGATAGTCCGATCTTGACGGTGAGCTACGATCTCGCCGGGGACCTGCGCGGCATGTATCGCACGACAACCGCCGAGGAATTCGACGAGATCAGCCGTTCGGGAGGCGCGTTTCAGAGCGGCGACATGGTGACCTTCGACGATGCTGGCACGATCGCCGATGCGGCCATGGTGACGGATCATCAAGGCCTGCGCCACATCGCCGCCCGTGAGGACGTGGGTGGCGGGCAGTGGGCGCTGCTGCTGGCGTCAGAGATGGTCGGCGCGCCGCCGCTGGGCGGGTGGACGTGGGGGCGCCCGGTTCAAGCCGACGCGGTCTCCGGCGTGGACCTCGCGGTCGATCCGACGGACGGGCGATTGGCAGTGGCGTATACAACCGAAAGCGCCGGCACAAGTTCGCTGTACTACGCCAAGTTCAACGGGTTCACCTTCGATACGACCACGGTCCTGTCATCGTCGCAGGATTTGTTCGAGGACCTGTCGCTCGCGTTCGACTTCTCCGACGGCAGGCCGGGAATCGCCTACGAGCGCAACATGTCCGCAGGGTCCGACGAATTGCACTTCGCATACATGGACGCGTCTTCGCTGTGGCAGACGAGCCTCGTGGACGATTCGATCTCACTGGAGACACCGCAGAGCGGCATCCTGCGCCCGTCACTGGCATTCGACGACTACGGCACAAGCTGGCCCGCCATCAGCTACGTGGACGAAGACGGCTCACTGATCGTCTCATTCGATCCACCGGCGCCGGAGCCGTGGACGGGTGTGCTGCTTTGTCTTGCCGTCGCGTGCGCGCGGCGGCGGCGGACTCGTTCCAGCCAATGAGCCTTGCCTTACCCCTGCGTGTGCTTGAAGACACGGAGCGTCGGCCCATCGGGGCCGACGTGCCTTCGAAGAAACGTCCACCGTCGATCACCGGCTGAGTCATGCCGCGCCGTTGTCTGTGTGTGCGTTTCTGCTATCATGCCTGTGTCCATTGCTGACTTGGCCTACTTAACGCACGCGTCCTTGTTCTGGAGGAACTCTTGTAATGGCTGCTGAGAAGATCACGCTGGTTGGTAAGGGGAAGCTCAACGTTCCGGACAATCCCATCCTTCCGTTCATCGAGGGCGACGGTACGGGGCCGGATATCTGGCGGGCGGCCGTGCGGGTGTTTGACGCCGCGGTGGAGAAGGCCTACGGCGGCAAGCGGAAGATCGAATGGAAGGAAGTCCTCGCGGGCGAGAAGGCCTTCCGGGCGACGGGAAACTGGCTGCCGGACGAAACGGTTGCGGCGTTCAAGGAGCACCTCGTCGGGATCAAGGGACCGTTGACGACGCCAGTCGGCGGGGGGATTCGATCGCTGAACGTCGCGCTCCGCCAGATTCTCGACCTGTACGTCTGCCTGCGCCCGGTGCGGTACTTCCAGGGTGTGCCCAGCCCGGTGAAACATCCCGAGAAGGTCGACATGGTCATCTTCCGCGAGAACACCGAGGACATTTACGCGGGCGTCGAATGGGCGCACGGCTCTCCGGAGATCAAGAAGGTCCTGGCATTCCTGCAGAACGAGATGGGCGTGAAGAAGATTCGCTTTCCCAACAGTTGCGGCATCGGCATCAAACCTATCTCGAAGGAGGGCACCGAGCGGCTCGTTGCTGCGGCGATCGAGTATTCCCTCCGCTACGTCCGCAAGAGCGTCACGATGGTGCACAAGGGCAACATCATGAAGTTCACAGAGGGGGCCTTCCGCGATTGGGGATACGAGGTGGCGCAGACGAAGTATCGCGCCCAGTGCGTCACACAGCGGGAGTCCTGGATCCTGGGCAACAAGGAGGCGAATCCCGACATCAGCGACGAGGACAACGCCAAGCAGGTCGAGCCTGGGTACGACATGCTCATCGACGAGAAGAAGGCCGTGGTCGTTGCGGAGGTGCGCGACACGCTGGCCGCCATCTGGGCCACCCACGGCGACGGCAAGTGGAAGAAGATGCTGATGGTCAAGGACGCTATCGCCGACATCGCGCTCCAGCAGGTGCTCACGCGGGCGAACGAGTTCGACGTCGTCGCGACGATGAACCTCAACGGCGACTACCTGTCAGACGCCCTGGCCGCCCAGGTCGGCGGGATCGGCATCGCCCCCGGCGGCAACATCAACTACATGAGCGGCCACGCCATCTTCGAGGCCACCCACGGCACGGCCCCGAAGTACGCCAACAAGGACCAGGTCAACCCCGGCTCGGTCATCCTCTCGGGCGAGATGATGCTCCGCTACCTGGGCTGGAACGAAGCAGCCGACCTGATCATCAAAGGCATGGACGGCGCGATCGCCGCCAAGACCGTAACCTACGACTTCCACCGCCAGATGGACGGCGCGACGAAGCTGAAGTGCAGCGAGTTCGGGGATGCGATAATCAAGCACATGGGGTGAGCGATTGGCATGCTCCCCAGAACCTGACCCATCTGTGATGAGAGTCTCTTCAGCCCGGTTGGGCAGGGAGACTCTCGATGAAGAAGAGACGGCACGGTCCGGAGTAGATATTACGCAAGCTGTGTTAGGCCGAGGGCGAATGCTGCGTGGAAACCGGCGGCAATCGTCGTTCGGGAGGCGGCAAGGGCAGGTTTGGCGCGACGGGACGGCGGACGTTCGGGATTCACACCATTATCGGCCGTTTCGGCTTGAATCGGGCACGCTGTTCGGCTAGACTGACCTGTGGATGTCCGATGATAGGAGATGCGGAAGGATAGGGGGATGGAGGGGGCGACACACCCTTTCAGGTCCGGCCTTCTCCTGTCGAGAGGAGTCCGTCGAGCGGTAGCAGATGCTGCTGTGCCCTCCGACCCTCAGCCGCCTATTGAGTCCCAATTCTCGGGGTGGTTCGAGGTGGCATGGATTCCATCCTGGCCGCGAGTACTGAGAAGCTGCCGAGTTGAACCGTCGAGTACGGTGATACAGGCGGGCCAGGGTTCTTGTTGTCTGAAGTCCATAGCAGGAGAAGTGATGATGAAATGGCATGTCTTGGTGATCGGTTTGATTGCAGTGGGGACGCTGGCCACGGGTGTTCTGGGAGAGGATGACGGTGTGACGCGTGACGGCAAGATGTTGTCGGCGAGCGTGACGCAGCAAGCCGCTCTCGCCCGATTCGAGGCGGCGGTTCCTGGTGTGGGGATCTACAGCGACGACGCCGGTCGGATCACGCGCGTCTATGGCAAGCCTCTGCAGTACGGGGTGAGTCCGGAGGATTCCGCGGGACGTTTTGTGGCGGATCGTGCTGCGGTGTTCGGCACGGTGGTGGAAGATCTCGCGGCCTTCAGCCGTCTTCACGAAGGCGGGCACACGCAGCAGCTCATGTACGACCGCGAG
>JBDRKQ010000125.1:0-73940 GCA_043813895.1 Planctomycetota bacterium | reverse complement strand
GCCGGGTGCCATGCCTTCACGGCCCGCGCGAGCGGGACGGGTAGGCATGTCTGCTCCACCTTGAACATGCTTACCCGCGACTACGTCGCGTGAAAGCATGCCACCCTGCAAGGAGGGACCTCTCATTATTCCCCGTCGGCCACAGGGGGCCGACGCTACTTTCCGCGCTGCAGCCGTGCGCGGACCGCCTCGAATGTCGCGAGCATCTCTCGGCTAAACAGCCGGGTACCATGCCTTCACGGCCCGCGCGAGCGGGACGGGTAGGCATGTCTGCTCCACCTTGAACATACTTACCCGCGACTGCGTCGCGTGAAAGCATGCCACCCTGCAAGGAGGGACCTCTCATTATTCCCCGTCGGCCACGGGGGGCCGACGCTATTCCTTGTGCCGCAACCTCGCAAGCACCGCCTCAAACGCCCCAAGCATCTCCCGGCCAAACAGGACGAACGACACGCGCTCGATCTCCATGTGCTCGGCCAGGAACTCCGCAGTGGTGGAGAGCGCAATCTCCGCCGCTTGATCGTGTGGATAGCCGTACACGCCGCAACTGATCGCCGGGAAGGCCAGCGTTCTGACACCGTACTCCGCGGCGACTTGCAGGGATTGCCAGTGGCATGAGCGCAGCAGGTCTGCCTCGCCCTGGCCGCCGCCGCGATACACCGGCCCGACCGTGTGGATCACGTACTCGGCAGGCAGCTTGTAGCCGCGTGTGAGCTTCGCCTGGCCTGTCGGGCAGCCGCCGAGTGTGCGGCACTCGGCGACAAGCTCCGGGCCTGCCGCACGGTGGATCGCGCCGTCCACGCCGCCGCCGCCGAGCAGCGACGAGTTCGCGGCATTCACAATCGCGTCGCATGCGAACTTCGTGATGTCCCCCTCACGGAGTTCAATCCGCGCCCAGGCCGAAGCCGGCTGTGCTTGACTTGTCATGATGGAAGCGACCTCACGGAATCAGGAACGCATCACTGCGAAGCGTCGGTCTCTCCAGACCAGTATACTCCTGCACCCCGATGAGTCGATAGATGTCGTCGTTCTCCACGCCGACGTTGGGATTCCTGTAGAAGCGGACGGCGATGTTCGCCCGCAGGACGTTCTGTCCGCCTGGCGTGCCGTGGCTTCGGGAGTTCGCCGGCAACTCGCGGGCCTGAATTCGCCGTGCTGCTCGATCCTGCTCGGCCATCGGCGTCATGTCCGCGGCGACCGGCATGTCCTCCTCACAGGCCTGCCATTGTGCCGGCCCGGTCAACAGGTTCGTCGCATAGCTGTTGTTACGCGGGTCGGGGAAACCGTCCAGATCATCGACGGATTGGACGGCGAGCGGGTGGTCGTCCGGTCGACTCGGGCAGATGAAGACCGAAGGCGGCACCCATCGACCGCGGACAAGACGATACACTTGGCGCGAGTTGTCCCAGTAGGCAACGTCGCCGTCTTCCGAGCGCAGCCACGACGAACCAGCCGGCATCGGCCCGGCGTAAGGCCATTGGCCGTCGAATGTCTCTGCATACGAGGCGAATCCGTTGCCGGTCGTCCGCAAGTTGCTCGCGCAGGTGGCCTGCCGGCTCGCCGATTGAGCGGTGTGGTAGCCCGGTACGAAAACGCCCACGAACAGGGCAATCGCCGCCGCCAGCCCCACAAGGTCTCGCATCGTCATCAGCGGTCGCCCGCTGCCGCTGCGCCGAAGGTCGCTCGGCGCCACCGCCGGCTCAGGCCGCTTGAATGGAAGCGTCTGCTTCTTCTCTTCAATCCGAGCCAGAACGCCGCGCACAAGATCGACTCTCGGCTCTGGCACCGTGTCTGAATCGAGGGGCGACAGGATCCGCTTCGCCGCTGCACACGCCGCGGCCAATTCGCCCTTGTCGGGAAACGCCGCCTCAACACGGGCGCGCGTATCCTCGTCGGCCAAACCCAGGTGGTACCCGAGCAGGTCAGCCATCAGTTCCGGATTCTTCCTCGATTCGTCCATCTTCTTCGCAACGCTCTTTCAATGTGGCGGACGCGAATCTCGACAACCCGTCGCCGCGATGACCTAACTTGGACTTGCGCCTCTTTCCAACTCCGCTTTCCGGTATGCCGCGGCGAAGTGCGATACGGCCGCATGCAGCCGGCTTTTCACCGTACCCAGCGGGACGTCCAGCATCCGGGCGATTTCCTTATACGAGAACCGCTGGAAGTAGCCGAGGACAAGCACCTCTCGCAGGATCTCAGGCATCCGCGAAACAACGGCCTGCACGGCCTCTCGACGCTCGTCGGACTCCAACGCGTCGCTCGGCGCGTCCGACCCGTCGGACAGGAAGTCAAGAAGCGAAACTTCCGTCGAATCGCCGCTTCCCGTCCCCAGCGTGAGCGCAACTTCGCGCTTTCGTGCGGAGACGCGTAACTGATCCCGGGCCTTGTTCGCCGCGATCGTGAACAGCCACGGCCTGAAGGACCGCGAAGGATCGAAGCTGGCAGCAGATTGGTAAACCTGCACGAAGGTTTCCTGGGCCACGTCTTCCGCCCCGGCCTGGTTGCGGGTGAACCGGAAGATAAACTGGTACACTTCCCGGCTGTGTCGCTTGACCAGAGCCGTGAAAGCCGTCTCGTCACCGGCGAGAAACTCTGCCAGCAGCCGCTCATCTGACGTCGTCTCCACTCCATCCCGTGGTGTATCCACCGTGTTCCTGCCGTTTCTACGCTTCGGAGGCAACCCAAGTTCATCGAATCCCGAGTTTTTCACCGGGGGCTCTTCGCCCTGTCGTCTCGCAATTTACTCTTGACACCCCGAATGGTCAAAACTATCGTTGTGGCCGAGAGTTAGCGGCAATAGCCCGGGTCGGAATCACACGGATGTCCCGCCCTGGCAGCGGTTTCCGGACCGTTGCCTCCGGGGCACGAAATCGGCTCTCTCCCGACCTCGCACCCAGGCGATTGAGAAACAGTGGCGACCCAGCACACCTATCGCGGTTTGTCCCCTCGCGCCGTCTCGGCACTCGTAGAGGCTTCAGCGGCAATCAATGCGTCTCTGAACCTCGCCGAGGTGCTCCAGGCAATCGCTCACAAAGCAGCAGCCGTCCTCCAGTCTGAGGCCTCCAGCGTGATGCTCCTGGACAGCCGCCGGACCAAGCTCGTCTTCATGGCGGCCGTCGGCGACCGCGGGCCTGCTCTGATCGGAGAAGAATTCGACGCCAGTCTGGGAATCGCCGGCAAAGTGGCCGCGACCGCCCAGCCCGTCGTCGTCCCCGATGTTCGACAGAGCACCGAGTTCTTCCGGGGAATCGACGCGAAGAGCAGCTTCCAAACGCACGGCCTCATGGCGGCCCCGCTCATTCGCAATGGCGAAGTCATCGGCGTAGTCGAAGTCCTCAACAAGATCAGCGGCGTTTACGACGACGACGACCTGACGTTGCTCCAGGTCTTCGCGAATCTCGCCGCGAGCGGTGCCCATAACGCGGCCCAGCACCAGACGGTCGTGCGCGAGAACCGCGGGCTCAAGGAGAGCCTCAGAGTCCAGACGCCCATCATCGGCCACTCTACGGCGCTTCGCCAGGTGACCGACATGGTCAATCGCGTCGCCGGAAGTAACGCCACTGTCCTGCTGCTGGGTGAAACCGGTACCGGCAAGGAACTTGCCGCCCGGCAGATCCACAATGCCAGCCCGCGGAGTGATAGACCTTTCATCGCGATCAACTGTGCCGCTTTGCCCGAGACGTTGCTGGAAAGCGAATTGTTCGGACACGAGAAAGGCGCGTTTACCGGCGCGCACGCCGCCAAAATGGGCCGGTTTGAAATGGCCAACGGAGGCTCGCTCTTTCTCGACGAAATCGGCGACATCTCCATGAGCACGCAGGTCAAACTACTCCGCGTCTTGCAGGAGAAGGAGTTCGTCCGAGTCGGCGGCACACAGACCATCTCGACGGACGTCCGCATCATCGCCGCCACGAACCGCGATCTCCGCGAGGCGATGGAAAAAGGAACGTTCCGCGAAGACCTCTACTACCGGCTGAACGTCTTTCCGATTTCCCTGCCGCCCCTGAGACAGCGGCGGGAGGACATCCCGCTCCTGGTCGAGCACTTCATCAACATCTCGGCGCCCCAGCTCGGTTGTCCCAAGCCGCAGATCGGTGACGACGCGATGGCACTGTTGGCCAGCTACCACTGGCCCGGCAACATCCGCGAGCTTCAGAACGTCGTCGAGCGCGCCGTCCTCCTCGCCGACGGGGTCACGCTCTCGCCGGCCCATCTGCCACGGGAAATCGTCGGCGACGAAGCCATTCAGGAGACCGCCAAGGGCGAATCCTCCCTCTGGGGATATGAGAAGGCCCTCATCGTCAGGGCGCTCCGAGAAAACGGCTGGAACCAATCCAAAGCCGCCCGCAACCTCGGCATCAGCCGCGACAACCTCCGCTACAGAATCAAGAAATACGACATCAACAAAGAGTAGTGTGGCACAGGCGTCCCGCCGGTGATTCCGCTGATGAGACACCAACGCCCCCCTTGCTGCCGTCAAGACGCCGATGCGGCCCCGCTACGGGCGGGCCGCCGTCGCTCTTCGGCGTGCCAGCACCGCGCGACGCTTCCGTGGCGGATCGGCGTCGCAGGAAATGTCCGCACACGTGGAACAAGAGGAACAAAGCGGAGATGACCGTCATCCGGTACAGGATCAGCGCCGGTACCATGTGCCGCTCGACCTCGCCTGCGTCGCCGTGATAGGTCACGAGGGCTTGCGTATACGTCGCGACCACAAGCGTGAATGTCATGACGCCGGCGAATCTGGCCGGGCCGCGAATGAGGTATCCGACGACCGCCAGCATGAGAAAGAGCGTGCAGAAAGTCGGCGGCGGC
Source organism: Planctomycetota bacterium (assembly GCA_043813895.1). Lineage (GTDB taxonomy): Bacteria > Planctomycetota > Phycisphaerae > UBA1845 > UTPLA1 > CAZTAR01. The sequence goes on along the minus strand of JBDRKQ010000125.1, from coordinate 69,122 downwards.
GCCCACGTGTAGGACCGCGATGACAGCCTGAGAAAGTCTCGCTTGGCGGAGCCCTGCTTGGCATACCACCCGGCGTCGAAGTCGGTGATCTGCTGGAGGAATCGCCAGGGCTCCACATACGAAGCCTTGCGAAACACCAGCCATCCCGCGTACGTCCGGGCGCCTTTCTCCTCGAGCCAATCGAAAAACTCGGGACATGCGTGGAAGATCTCGACGAGCGGGCCCGAGGTACACTTACCCGCCTGGCGGAGAACGGCGTCGTCTGTCGGCATGCCCGCTTCTGAGAAGAACGCGACTGCCTGGGCGTCGGGCAGAATTCGTGCGGTGATGGCGTTGGCATGGCCCCACTGCCAGCGGTTGCTCAGCCTTGCCGAGATGAAGCCGGTGGCGAAGACCACAAGGGCGACGCAGGCCAGCGGCCAGGACGCCTTCAGCCGCACGAGCAGGCACGGCAGCACGAGCACGGGCAAGAGGAAGATGTTACTGTCGCGCGTAAAGGCAAACGCAGCCAACACGCACGATGCGAGGATAAGCCGCCGGCGGGTCGACTTTTTCGCCAGCAGGCCAATCGCACCGAAGGACGCAGCCAGCAATGAGAACGAAAGCGACTCGCTCAGAAGCGTGTGGTTCCACAACCAGACAACCGGGAAGTTGGCGAGTACCGCGCCGAATACAACGCCCGGCGTACCAAAGATCGCCCACCCGAAGAAGCACCAGCACGCGACGGACAAAACCGTCTGCACGTAACACAGCGCCGCTCCGTCGCCAGTCAGCTTCAGCAACAGCGGATAAACCGGCGGGCGCGGCCCGATCACCCGCAGCCCTTCAATCGGCGGATCGGCGGCCGGCCAGCGCACGTAGGAGGGAGAGTCGCTCCACACGCGCGGACTCACATCGTCGTGGATGGGCCACGCAAGCCACAGCGCAGCCAAAAACAGCGCCGCCGGCACGCCGGCCCGACGCAAGGCCTTGCCCCGATCGCCGCTGATGCCGCGCGCTGTCATGGGGACTCCCGGAGCGGGTCTCGGTTCAAGGCTGACCCACCACTCGAGCACTCAGATCGCATCAGGAAGTCGTTAATCAGGTTCGCGAACTTCAGACAGCGCGCCAAGACGTGCCAGCGCGGCAACAACCCCCGGCGCGCCGGGATTCAGACTGTAGGCCCGCTTCAGGCTCCGAACAGCCTCGGCGTCATTCCCGTTCCGCATGTAGAACAGACCCAGCTCCGCGTGGAGCACGGCATTGTCGGGCTCCATCTGCACCGCTTGCACGAAGGTGAGCTGCGCCTTGTCCAGGTCGCCGGACCGCGCGTAGGCCCTCGCCTTCAGCAGGAGCAGGTTCGGATGGAGCGCGGATTGATCCGCCGCCCAATCGGTGATCTCGAGCGCGGCTTCGTGCAGGCCCTTGAGCTTCAAGGCGTCCGTCTTGCCCTGCACAGCGTGACGGTAGCCTGGGAAGGCGCCGATGGCCCGGTCAAACGCCGCGATTGCACGATCACATTGGAGCAGCGCGCCCGGGATATCGTTCTCGGCGAACTTCTGCTTGGCAAACCGCAGGAAGCACCGGCCCTGGAAGAAGGCGGGCTCAGGGCGCTCCGGATCGATTTCGCCGGCCTGCTCGAACAGGGCGAGCGCGTCTGCTGTGTGCTGGGCCTCGAAGTCCGCGTTGCCGGTCTCCATCAATTCGTTGAAGCTGGGCTTGGCGTCGCCGCATCCGGTCACGAGCAGACATGACAGCAAAAGGCAATGGCGGATCGGTGGAATTCGCGTCGTGTTCATAGGCAGGCCGCTTGCTGGCACGCGCCACAGATGACTGGGCATCCTCAACACGGCTAGAATGCTATAGCGCCCGGCCGCAATCCGCAAGCGCGGAGTTTGCGGAAAGGACCAAGGAATCGAGGGATCGAGGAAGTGCGCAGGGTGCGGCTCGCCGCTCCGGCCTCGATCAGCGCGCCGACGAGGGAGGATGGTTGACCCGTGACGAACGAGCGAACTGAACACAAAGAAGCGCCCGACACGGTCCGTTTCGTTGTCCTGGAACATACCGACGGAGAAGGCCTGCACTTCGACCTGATGATCGAAACGGGCAGCCGACTCGCTACATGGAAGAGCGGACAGCCCCCCGAAGAGGCCCTCGGCCGCGCGTTGAGCTGCGCTCGAATCGCCGATCACCGCATGGCGTACCTTGACTACGAGGGGCCTGTCTCCGGCGATCGCGGGCACGTCCGCCGCCGCGACGCAGGAGTGTGTATAATCGAGCACCGGACTCCGAACTCCTGGCACATCCGCTTCGAGGGTCAGCGATTGGCTGGCCGGTTCGTCCTGAGCCGCTCCGGAGATGAGGAGGAAGCGTGGCGCCTGCGAGCCCTGGCGCTCTGATGCCCCAGCGGTTCGATCGTGAGGTTCAGCCTGCCTGGTTCGACCGATACATCCAGCACGCGGTACGCCACGCCCCCGTTCTGCCACCACGCTTCGGGCTCGAGGTGGAAGCCGGCCACGAAGTCGCCCCAGGTGCGCGGGCTGCCGGGCCACAATTCGTCACGCGCGTTCTCGATCGGTGTGTCGAGCCCCACGCCGGACGCAACACCCATCGGAAGCGTCATCGAGCCGGAGCGGACGCCGATCGCCCTCAGCGTCAATGCGCCATCCGCAAGTCCCGCGGTCAGGTCGATCGATAGAACAAGGTCCGGCCCGGTTACGACGTAGCGGCCCGCGACCGTGATACGGCCGGTATCGAAAACGACAAACGGATCGCTAAGCTCCGGCGGGACAAACTCGTCGATCAGGGGATAGATCTCCCGCCGCATGGCGATCCATCTGTTCAGGTCATTCTGGTGGATATGGTAGACAAAAGGGCCGACCCCCGCGCGAAGGTGCTCCGTAAACGCCTGCTCGGCATCCACGAGGTTGTTCCTGACCTGCTGCTTCTGCTCGGCAGCGATCACCGGCGGCTTGTACCAGCCGGGCGATCGAAAGATGGCCAGCAGCAAAACAAGGACAATCAGGCCGGCCGCGGCCAGGACGGCCAGAACAGCCCGCTGCCACTTAGCCAGCCGCCTCCATCCTTTGCGAAAACGGGCTTCCGGCACGTCAACTCCTCGGTCAACCGTCTCTGACGCCTTCCTCATTCCAGCAAACGCGTAACGCGCCTCGATGTCAAGCCGCAATGCGGCCGCCGTGGCGCAGGCTCCTGGCTGTTTGACCGAATGCCGAACTGCTCCATAGAATCGGCGCCGATGACGACTTGTTGCGAGTCCGCCGATGTGCCCGATCGAGATGTCGCCGCCGGGGGTGTATCACGGCGCGGGGTTCCGTCACGATGAACCGTTTACTCGGGATGACACTTGCAGCGATTTGGATCGTGGCGATGGCCATGCTGATTCGTCGGGACGTGCTGCCCTTCTGGACTGCCAAGGATCCGCCCGCCAGGCTCATTCCCGACGGGCACTACCAGGTCGGCATCTGCGACGAGCACGGTCGGCGGCTCGGCGCGACGTGGATCACGACCACAGTCGCCCCAACGTGCAGCATCGTCCGCAGCAAGACCATCCTGGACCTCGGCAAGGTCGGCGGTCTCCTGGCACAGGCTCGACAACTGATCCTCAAGAGCGAACTCACCTACATGCAGGACGGTTCGCTCCAGGAGTTCGCATTCCAGTTGATTGCCGCGGGCATCCACGGCCGGGTCAACGGCGAGCGATACGGCCGCGACTTCGCCTGCCGCGCCGAGATCGGCCCCATCTCGAAGACCGTCGCGCTGGATGGGGAGCTGTCCCAGTACCTCGGTGAGTCCCTGAGGCCGTTCACTCACTTGCAGAACCTCCACGTGGGACAGAGCTGGCGGATCCGCCTGCTCGATCCGTTCCGTTTGCTCACGGAGCAGCGACTCGAATTCACCACACAGGTCGCGACCGTCACAAAGCGAGAGGCAATCGAACACGACGGCAGACAGGTCGATTGCTTTCGCATCGAATCCGAAGGCGCGACGGCCTGGGCTGACGAGAGCGGGCGCGTCCTGCGGCAGGAGGTGTCGATCCCCATCCTGGGTAAGTTTGTCCTGACGGACGAGCCTTTCGATCAGGAAGCAAGTGCCGCCGCCCTGTCATCGAAGGACCGAGGAACCGTGACGGAGCACGGCGGGGCCGACGAAGACGGGCGACGCAGCGGGCCACGATAACGGAAAGACACCGACCGACCGTGCAAACAACCGGCGACATGTCGATCCGAATCACGAACGTGACCAAATGCTACGGCCGGCTGCGCGCGGTGGACGGTATCTCGCTTGATGTCCGCAGTGGGGAGGTGTTCGCATTCCTCGGACCCAACGGAGCCGGCAAGACCACCACCATCAAGATGCTCGTCGGGCTATTGCGAGCGGATGAGGGTGTCATCGAGGTCTGCGGGCAGGATATTTCCGCCAATGGTCGGGCGGCCAAATCACACTTGGCGTACGTGCCCGATCAGCCGTTCCTGTACGAGAAGCTCACGGCCCGCGAGTTTCTTCGGTTCGTCGGGCGGATGTACTCGCTGAGTCCGAGCGTCATCAAACAGCGGTCGCGACACTACATGGAGAGGCTGGCCGTCTCGGATTTCGCGGACCAGCTTGCCGAGAGCTATTCCCACGGCATGAAGCAACGCGTCGTCCTTGCCGCGGCTCTCCTGCACGATCCGACCGTCCTGGTCGTGGACGAACCAATGATCGGCCTCGACCCGCGCACCGCACGGACCGTCAAGGAACTGTTCCGCGAGCGCGCCGATGCCGGCAAAACGGTGTTCATGTCGACGCACACGCTGGATGTTGCCGAGGCAATCGCCGACCGCATCGCCATCATCAATCAGGGAAGGATCATCGCCTGCGGCAGCCTTGACGAACTCAGGGCCGCCGCCACGAAGGAACATCGTTTGGAGGACATCTTCCTGGAACTGACTAACCCCGACAGCCCACCGGCGCCACAGGGCGACAGGGCAGGCGACTAGGCCCTGCCCGAAGATCGACGCAGAGACCGGACGACACTGCGTTCACGCCTCCCCCGTGGTCTGTTCGTCTTCGTCGTCTTCGTGTTCTTCATCATCATCGTCTTCTTCGTCGTCATCCTGTTCCGCCCTGGCTTCCTCTTCGGCGGGCTCCTCGATCTCCTCCTCGATATCCGCGGCTTGTTCTTCCAGCTCCTCGGCCTCGCGCTCCAGATGCTCGGCTTCCTCGGACAACCTGCGCGCCTCTTGTTCCATCTTCTCGGCCTGGGCTTCAATATCCTCCGCCTGATCTCTTAGCCGCGTGGCTTCCCGGCGGTTCTTCGTCTCGGAGGCCTTCTCCCGAGTATCCTCCGCCTGCTCGTGCAACTTTGCCGCCGCGTCCTCCAGGGTGTCCGCCGCGTCCTCCAATTGGCCCAACTTCCTCTCGAGTTCCGCCAGTCTCCGCCGAAGGTGCTCCCGCACCTGCAATCGCTGCGCGGACTCGGCAAGAGACCTCCGCGATGCCCCAGCCGCCTGCAGAGTGTATTCCTCCAAGGCCTTCGCTCTGGCCACGGCTTCCAGCCTGGCACGGACCTGCTGCTCCTTGGCTGCCTGGAATTGTTGTTGGGCATCTCTGTATGCCCTGGCGCGAATATCCGCCGTACCTCCGATGGCGAGACCGCCCTTCTTCTCTCCCTTCGGAGGATGGATCATGTCTACGAACGCCTTGAACACCGCCTGCACCGCCGGGCCGCCGTGGACCTCGATTCCCTCTTCTCCGGGAGCGACCATCACCGGCACGTCGTCTCGGGTCATGAGCTCCGTCAGGGCCTTCAACTTGCCCTCGGGAAGCCGGTAGCTCATCTCCGTCTCGTCCCCCATCGTGATGATCTCGACGAAGGCCTTGAACGTCGCCTGATCGGCCTCCGTCGCGTAGACCTCGATTCCACCCTCAACCGGTTTGACCCGCGTCGGGATGTCGTCGCGGACCATCAGTTCCACCAAAGCCTCCAGCCGGCCTTCCGGGAGTTTGTACGTGCGAACGACGCTCGCCTGCTCCTCCGGATACTCGAACCACTGCGACGGCGGGGGCACTTGCGGCGCCGATGGAATTGTGAACGCCTCCCCGAGCCTCTTCGGCGGCTCCGGCGGCTCCGGCGCGGCAGGCATCTTGGGCATCTCAGGTATCGCCGGGACCCATGTCGAGCCGGAAGCCACCTTGTCCATCTGCTCCGACATCTTCTGGACCATCTTCTCGAGCCGCTCGATGCGCGCTTCCAGGTCGTCACGCGTCTTCTTCCGCTTGTCACGGCCCGTGTCATCGTCTTCCGCCGCAGACGCGGCGTTGACGGCCAGCGCGACTGTTGCCGCCGTCGCCGGATTCGCGGAAGCCGCCGCGCGCTCGCCTGCCTCGGCAACAACGGCGTCAGCTTGATCCACGACCGCGTTGGCTGCGGACACGGTGCGATTCGCCGCTGAAACCGTCGCCGCTAGGTTGTCCCCGGGCTCCGAAGAGCGGGCCGGCGTCGCCACCCATCCCGCGACCACAACCGCCAACGCCAACGCAACGCCTGTTACGGTATGATTCGGTCTCATTTGTTCTGTCATCACCATCGTGATTCTCCTCGCCAATCGCTTGGTCCGTCCTTTGTATACGCCCATGCCGGCACTCAACACGACCGGCCCGGGCTCACTCACAAACTGCCGTGTCTGCAACAGCGCTTCCGCATAACTGCGTCGGCCGCGCGGCAATAGCCATGTCACCCAGGCGTCGCAGCAGTTCTCCGCCTCTTCGCGCAATCGCCCCCGAACCCACCACACCAGCGGATGCCACCAATAGATCGCGCCGATAAGCGTTTCCATCCAGCAGATCAGATGGTCGCGCCGGCGAAGATGGGCCAACTCGTGGAACACCACCGCGCGACGGCCCGTCTCGTCCAACTCCGACCACAGCGCCAGCGGCAACACCAGGCACCCGCCTCGGCCACACCAGATCATCGGGGAGATTCGATCGCCAACCATCACCGTCCGCGGAACATTCCGCAGGCCGATCGCCTCCGCCGCTTCAGCCACCATGCGCGTCACGGAAGCCGGCGCGGGCAGCCCCACGGACACACGCCGCCGCCAACGAAGAACCTGAAACACCCGCGCCGCCAGGACGAAAAGGATGCCGCCGGCCCAAATGCTGGGCGGAACCACAGGCAGCGCGCCGAGCCTGTCGCGAATCGCGAGCAAACCGGCCAGCCATCCGCCGAGCCGTGCCCACGCGGAAAGCGTCGGCTCCGCCGCTACGCCATCGCCGGGAATCGCACCTTCGCGAAACAAGGCCGGCGCCGCCTCCCGGCCAGAGTCGGCATGCGGCAGTAGCGTCGTCCCCCCGTGACCCTCGACAGATGCCGAAGGCCCTTGTCGGCCGACAGGGGCGTCGAACGTGGAATTCAGAGTCGCGCGCGTCAGCAAGCGGTCAGCGCTCGCAAATGGGGCCCTTTGAACAAGAACGGGAGCCGACTCCCTCACAGTCGCGGCGCTGACCGTCGGCCCTCCGTCACTGCCATCGCCATGCGACCGTAGCGTCTCTCCCCCGTCGTCGGCGCTGTTTTCCAACGCGAACTCGGGGCTGTGGCACAGGCGTCTCGCTTGTGTTTCCACCGTCGAGATGATCGCGCCGACAATGCACTCGCACAGCCCCAAGCCGACATGCGGTTTCGCAACGTGTGTGAACAGCAGCCCGACCGAATCGTCGGCCGGATTTGGAGAAGTGGGCACATCCGATTCGGTGCGGACGGCTGTCCAGGGTGGAGTGGGAACTCGGTGATCATGCCGGAGTTGATGCTCACTGTTATTCAGGTTGGGCGTCTGAAACGCGATGTCCTCGTTTTGAGGATGCGGATTGGTGTGAGAAAGGGCTGTCGCATCAGCGGCCTTCGCACTTGCAGCTGAAGGTCCTTCCTCGCCAAGGTCCTCCACTTCCGCCGAACCGGTGGGAGACAAGCTCGGCAACACCAGGCCGACAAGGAGTGATGCCAACACGCAGCACCACAGCGTATGTCGCGTGGCCGGCCGGCACGGGACCCAACGGCAGATCGCACCAACAATCAGCGCGAGCGGCACCACCGCCAACGCGCCCCGCCACAGCACGTCCGCAGTCGTCAGACCGAATGTAGTCAATCCCCAATCATCAGGCATGGCTGCGCTACCTGGCTTTCGAGTCGAGTTCCTTGATGAGCTTCCGCAACACGGCGAGTTCCTGCTTCGTGAACTTCTGGCTCTTCATCAATTGGAGGACAAGCGGGGCCGCCTCCCCGTCGTACAGTTGGGAAACGAGTTCCCGCAGGCGAGACCGCCGTATTTTGTCCTGCGAGACTGTCGCGCGATAGACATACGCGATGCCGGTCTTGTCGCTCGCGGCGAGCCCCTTTTGCTCCAGTCGGGTGAGGAAGGTCAGGACGGTGGTATAGGCAACGCGGCGGCCGGCGTCGTGCAGATGGCGAAGCACCTGCCGCACCGTGCAGGGGCCCTCTTCCCAGAGGACCCGCAAGACCTCCAGTTCCGCGTCACCAAGCTCTATCCGGCGATCCGCCATCAGATACCCCTTGCGATGAGCTCTACTACATCTGTCGTAAGTGTACTACGTATGTAGGAGGCTGTCAAGCAATCCGCCGCCTTTTTTTTCGGTTCACGCGGTCGGCTCGCGGCGGCCGCCAGGTCAGTGCTGCGGGCATCTTGCATTCTCAGGATGATGGCTGGGTTTCCCATCCCTTCCAGGGGTGGGGAACGGCCGCTGCGGGAATCCCCTCTTCGCTGGTGCGAGAATCCCGTCTCGCACCATCTGTGCGGGAATCCCTTCCCGCGACTCCACCCACGTGCTACCTTGGTCGCCATGAGCCGCTATCGCGCAGACGAAAACCTCCCCTACTTCTGCACCATCACGATCCTGGACTGGACGCCTGTCTTCATTGAAGCAAGATACATCGACCCGCTAATTGAGTCTTTTGCCTTCTGCCGAGCAGAAAAGGGACTGCAACTCTTCGCCTTCGTGGTGATGCCTAACCACGCACACCTGATCGCTGCCGGCGACGGCCTGCATGCGATGATGCGAGATTTCAAGCGGTTCACGTCCCAAACGATTCACGACCGTTTGGCGACCGATGGACGACAGGCGATCCTCGCGTCGCTGGAGCACGGAACCCAACGCGCCCGCAGACAGCGTGGGGAGTTCTCATTCTGGGAAGACGGGTTCCATCCACAGGCAATCTCGACAGCCGCGGTATTCGATCAGAAGCTGCGATACCTGCACGAGAATCCCGTCCGGAAGGGACTTGTCGCCGCGCCGGAGGATTGGTGGTACAGCTCGGCCGGTTGGTACGCAGGCCGGCGTGAGGTATGCGCTGAGATGGACGAGTTGGAAATCTGACTCGGATGGGTGCGAGAAAGGATTCTCGCACCAGCGGTCAGCGGTTTCTCGCACCCACGTCAGCAGTGTTCCCTCGCGGCTGGTGCGGGAATCACTTCTCGCACCCACGTCAGCAGTGTTCCCTTGCCGCACCAGCGGCCGATAATGCGACACCCCCACGAGACTCGGAAGAGCGGATGGCCCGTAAACGCCGAACGCGTCGGTCGCCGCAGGGTCGCCGAATAGCCGGCGTGCATTCCCCGACTGAATCGGGTATTCTCAGCCGTCGTGGTTGCCACAAGTGTGGCTGGGATAAGTTGATCCGGGAATCGTCGGTTCGGTCTGTTGTCGCGAGGGCGGACCGGTTGCCGCCAACAGGCTCGAATCCCCACGAAGCGACGGATTCCCTCATTGAGTGCTCTTCAGCGGCATCCCGGGGGATGTGCGGCGCTTGACCGCGCGTTACCCGCTGATCCCGTTGGGGAGGCGTCTTCGCATGGGCAGGAATCTCGAATATCGCCCGCAGGAATCCGCCGTTCTCATTGTGGGCAACTACGGCTCTGGCAAAACCGAGGTCGCCGTCAATCTGGCGATCCGGCTCTCTGAGCGCACCCCTGTCTCCATCGCCGATCTCGACGTCGTCAACCCGTACTTCCGGTGCCGAGAGGCCCGGGAAGAGATGGAGCAGTTCGGCATTCGCGTGATCAACCCCGACAATGAGTACGTCGCTGCGGATCTGCCGATCATCCTGCCGGAGATCCGTGGTGCGATTCGTAGCGGTGAGGGCGTGCTGATCTGCGACGTCGGCGGCGACGACGTGGGAGCGCGGGTGCTGGGTTCGCTTGCGGATGCCTTCGCAGACACACCTTACGCGATGCTCCAGGTTCTAAACGCAAAACGCCCCTTCACGGAGACAGTCGAGGGTTGCCTCAAGATCAAGGGTGAGATCGAGGCCGCTTCCCGGCTCCGAGTCACCGGTTTCATCTCCAATACGCATCTGCTGGAGGAGACGGATTCGCAAACCGTGCTTGACGGCCTCCGGCTGGCACGCGAAGTGCAGCATGCAGCGGGTCTGCCGATCGCCTTCGCCACCGCCAACGAGGAGTTGCAAGGCGAGCTTGACGCTAAGATGCCCGACACGCCCGTCCTCTGGATCAAGCGACGGATGTTGCCGCCGTGGAAGTTGAGAAGCATGGCAGACCGGGCCGAGCGTGTTCTTGGCAGAGATCCCGGCCTTGCGGGCAACGGCTCCCGCCGGGAGTGAGGTGAGTAGGTATGCCGAAGATCGTCGTCGATGAGAAACGCTGCAAGGGCTGCGAGCGCTGTGTGGAGGCCTGTCCACAGGGCGTTCTCTCGATATCGAAGAAGCTCAACGAGAAGGGCTACTTCGTCGCGACGCCTTCTCAGCAGCCCCGATGCCTGGGGTGCATGCTCTGTGCGATCAGTTGTCCGGACGTTGCGATTGAAGTGTTCGTACACGGGACACAGTACCAGTTTTTCAGCTACTAAGCGGGATTGTGTGGTGTGCAAACAGTTGCCGGTCACGGGTGAACAACTTGCGATAGCGGGTGCCACTGGCGGCTTGTCCGCCAGTGCCCGCGCAAGTAAACAACACACTGGCGGGCAAGCCGCCAGTGGCACCCACGCTGTGAAGGATTGTTGCCTTCTTGCTTGGTAAGATTGGACGGCGCTATGGCCAAGGTTCTCATGAAGGGATGCGAGGCAATCGGCGAAGCCGCGATCCGAGCCGGCTGCCGCAACTTCTTCGGCTACCCGATCACACCGCAGACCGAGGTCCCCGAGTACCTCGCGAAGCGATTCCCCGAGGTGGACGGGCTCTTCGTCCAGGCGGAGAGCGAAGTCGCGGCCATCAATATGCTCTACGGCGGCGCCGGCGTGGGCAAGCGCGTGCTGACAACGTCATCGAGCCCCGGGATCAGCCTCATGGCCGAGGGCGTGTCGTACATCGCAGCTTCACACTTGCCGGTCGTCCTCGTCAACATCGTCCGCGCGGGCCCCGGCTTGGGAGGCATCCTGCCCGCCCAATCGGATTACCTTCAAGCGACCAAGGGCCACGGACACGGAGACTACAAGATCCTCGTCCTCGCGCCGGCCTCCGTCCAGGAAGCGGTGAATCTCATCTACGAAGCGTTCGATCTCGCGGACAAGTATCTCATGCCCGTGATGGTGATGGGGGACGGCATGATCGGTCAGATGATGGAGCCCGTCGAGTTCCCGCCCGCTCGGTCCCTGGACGACCTGCCCGCCAAACCCTGGGCCGCCAACGGCGCGAAGGGCCGCAAGCCGAACATCATCAACTCGCTCTACCTCAAGGAAGACGAGTGCAACGCGAACAGTTGGAGGCTCAGAAAGCGATACGACCTCATCGAGAAGACGGAGAAGAGGTCGGAGAGCTACGCCTGCCGCGGCGACAAGTTGGACGTCCTGATCGTGGCCTACGGGACGATGGCCCGCATCTGCAAGACGGCGGCCGACGAAATCAAAAAGGCGGACAAGAAGAAGATCGGCGTATTTCGCCCCATCACGCTGTGGCCGTATCCCTACGAAGCATTGGCGAAAGAGGCGAAGAAGGCAAAGCGCATACTCGTCGTCGAGATGAGCACGGGGCAGATGATCGAGGACGTGAAGCTCGCCGTGCTCGGCACGAAGCCGATCGACTTCTACGGCGAAGCCGGCGGCGTCGTGCCGTCGCCGGACGACGTAGCAGGAAAACTAAGGAAGATGATCAAGGGCAAATAGCGAATAGCGAAAGGTCGACAACTGACTACTGAGGGCGTGCGCACAAGTAAACTGAACGAATGCCGAAGGGTGGTACGGGCGTCCCGCCCGTAGCCGCACGGGCAAGATGCCCGTACCACCCATATGAGATGTGCAATTTATTGATGCGCGTGTCCCGAACTCCGAAACGTTGAACGCTGCAACGTTGAGAAGCCAATAGCCCGAGGCGGAAGCCTCGCAGTTCTCAACGGGAGAGCCTGACATGAAGAGGATATTCGCATACCCGGAATCTCTCACGCCCAGCCACACGCACTACTGCCCGGGCTGCACCCACGGCACGATCCACCGCCTTGTCGCCGAGGCGATGGATGAGCTCGGCCTTCGCGAGCGTACCGTTGGCATCGCCCCCGTGGGTTGCTCCGTGCTGGCCTACAACTACTTCAACTGCGACATGTTCGAGGCGGCACACGGCCGCGCCCCCGCCGTCGCCACCGGCGCCAAACGCTGTCGGCCCGACTTGATCGTGTTCACCTACCAAGGGGACGGAGACCTTGCCTCGATCGGCACGGCCGAGATCATCCACGCCGCAAACCGCGGTGAGCGGATCACCGTCATCTTCGTCAACAACGCCATCTACGGCATGACGGGCGGCCAAATGGCGCCGACGACCATGCCGGGCCAAGTGACAACGACGTGCCCGTTCGGACGAAACACCGAGCGCGAAGGGCACCCGATTCGCGTTGTGGAGCTCATCAACACGCTGGCGACGCCCGCGTTTCTGGCGCGCGTCGCCGTCCACACACCGCTCCGCGTCATCGAGGCCAAGCGGGCGATCCGCGAGGCGTTCCGGCTCCAGGCGGAAGGCGTCTGCTTCACGATGGTAGAAGTGCTCTCTATCTGCCCGACGAACTGGGGCCTGACGAGCTCCGAGTCGAACAAGTGGCTCGAGAATACGATGGCCCCCTACTACCCACTTGGCGTGTTCAAGCATCCTAATCCCAAGAAGACGCCGGCCGCCCTCGCCGCCGCGTCGCAGGGAGGAGTGTGAGATGCAGTCTGACGTGATTATGTCCGGCTTCGGGGGGCAGGGGCTGATGCTGATCGGGAAGCTCCTCGCCTATGCCGGACTTGAAGAGGGCAAGGACGTCACCTGGCTCCCCTCCTACGGCCCGGAGATGCGCGGCGGCACGGCGAACTGCACAATCGTAATCGCGGACAAGCCGATCGGGTCCCCGCTAATCTCCTCGCCCGGGGCCGCCGTCGTCATGAACCTGCCTTCGCTCGAGAAGTTCGCACCGATGCTCCGCAAGGACGGCATCCTCGTCATCAACAGCTCGATGATTCCCGTGAACTCCGACCGAACGGACATCCGGTCGTTCCGCATCCGAGCCGACGACATCGCCACCGAGCTCGGCAACAGACGGTCCGCCAACCTCGTCATGCTCGGCGCCTACATCGGGCTCGATGAGGTCGTGTCGCACAAGGTGCTCCTCAAGGCAATCGAAAAGACCTTCGCCAAGAAGAAGCAGTTCCTCGATGTCAACCGCAAGACCTTCTTGAAGGGCTACGAACTCGCGAAGGCAGGGAAGAGTGATGGATAAGAAGCCGGCTCAGAAAGCCTCAACGCCACGCCAACGCCACAGCGGCGCCGCCGTCTCGGCGGTGAAAACACAGGCGAGACGCCAGTGGAGCAACTCCGCGACAGACTCCAGGACCTGTATCGACCCAAAACGGGCGCACAAGGTCATCGAGCGCTACCCGGAGGGCGATCCGACGGGTCTGATCCACGGCCTTCAGGACTTGCAGGCCGAGTTCGGCTTCGTCCCCTGCGAGGCGGTCGAGCTGCTGTGCCGGCGGATCGGCGTCCCGCTCAGCAAGGCGTTCTCCGTCGCCACGTTCTACAAGGCATTCAGCCTGCAACCCAAGGGCGATGTCATCGTTCGCATCTGCACGGGAACCGCCTGCCACATCCGAGGCGCCCAGACGCTGGTAGACGAGCTCTGCACGGCTTTCGACATCGCGCCGGGTGAGACGACCGAAGACTTCAAGCTCACGATCGAAACGGTCAACTGCGTCGGCGCCTGCGCGATGGCGCCCGTTGTCTCCATCGACGGCCATTATCACGGAAACGTCCAACCCGGTTCCCTGACCAGGAAGCTGCAAGGTGGGAAGTAGAGATATGCGTATCAACAGTGTGAAGGCCCTCCAGCAGACAGCCAAGAAGGCACGGGACCAACGCGCCGCGATCCGGACGGAGGTGCTCGTCTGCGCGGGCACGGGCTGTCTGGCGAACGGCAGCCTTGAAGTCCTCGAAGGCCTTGATCGCGCCATCCGCCGGAAGAAGCTTGACGTGAAGCTGAAGCTCGCCCTGAAGACCACGGGATGCCACGGCTTCTGCGAGAAGGGCCCGCTCGTCGTCATCCAACCCGAAGGCATCTTCTACAAGGGCGTCAAGAAACCCAAGGATGTCCAGGAGATCGTCGAGAAAACGCTGGTCCGCGGCGAGGTCGTCGAGCGACTGCTCTATCGCGATCCGAACACCAAGAAGCGGATGCAGAAGTACACCGAGATCCCCTTCTACAGCAAACAACATCGCATCGCGCTTCGCAACATCGGCAAGATCGATCCCGGCAACATCGACGACTACATTGCCGGCGGCGGTTATGCCGGGCTCGCCAAGGCGTTAACGAAGATGAAACCCGAGGAGGTCGTCGAGGCGGTCGCGAAGTCCGGCCTCCGCGGCCGAGGCGGCGGTGGATTCCCGACGGGCCGCAAGTGGAAGACCTGCCGCAACGCCCCCGCCGACACCAGGTACGTGCTCTGCAACGCGGACGAGGGCGATCCCGGCGCGTTCATGGACCGCAGCATCTGCGAAGGAGACCCGCACGCCGTCATCGAAGGGATGATCATCGGCGCGTGGGCGGTCGGTGCGGCCCAGGGCTACATCTATGTGCGTGAAGAGTATCCGCTTGCGGTCAAGCACCTGGGCATCGCCCTTTCGCAAGCGCGCGAACGCGGCCTGCTGGGTGACAATATCCTTGGCACTGACTTCTCGTACGACATCGAGATCGCGCGCGGCGGCGGCGCGTTTGTCTGCGGCGAGTCCTCCGCACTGATGAAGTCCGTCGCCGGCGAAGTCGGCGAACCCCGGGCCAAGTACGTCCACTCCGTCATCAAGGGGCTGTACGACCTGCCCACCGTGCTCAACAACGTCGAGACCTGGGCCAACGTCCCGTGGATCATCACCGAGGGACACGAGAAGTTCGCCGCCCTCGGCACGAAGAAAAGCACCGGCACGAAAGCCTTTTCGCTCGTCGGCAAGGTCAAGAATACGGGCCTCGTGGAAGTACCGATGGGCATCACGCTTCGCGAGATCATCTACGACATCGGCGGCGGCATCATCGGCGACCGTCCGTTCAAGGGCGTGCAGACCGGCGGCCCCTCGGGCGGCTGTCTGCCGGAGAGCAGGCTCGATCTTCCGGTCGATTTCGACACGCTGACCGAGGCCGGCTCCATGATGGGCTCCGGCGGCATGATCGTCATGGACGACCGCACCTGCATGGTCGACCTCGCGAGGTACTTCCTCAAATTCCTCGTGGACGAGTCCTGCGGCAAGTGCCTCCCCTGCCGCGAGGGCGTACACCAGCTTCACCAGGCGGTCGAGGCCATCTGTCGCGGCGAGGGCAAGCCGGGCGACCTCGCGCAGATCGAGGCGCTCAGCGAGGTCATCGTGAAGGCGTCGCTCTGCGCGCTGGGCAAGTCCGCGCCGAACCCCGTCCTCAGCACGCTGCGATACTTCCGTGACGAGTACGAGGAGCACATCAGAGATAAGAAGTGTCGCGCGGGCGTGTGCCGGAATCTGTTCTCGTTTCAGATTTTGGAGGAGAAGTGCGTCGGCTGCGGGCTCTGTATCAAGGCGTGCCCCGTGGATTGCATCATGGGCGAGCGGAAAGCGGCGCACAGGATCGACAATGAGATATGTACCCGGTGCGGCGCTTGTCGAAACGTCTGCTCCGTTGATGCCGTAGAGGTGGTTTGATGGCGAGTGAGAAAACGATCAGTCTTGAAATCGACGACCGGTTCTTCCAGGCGGCCGAGGGGATGACCATTCTCCAGGTCGCCACCCGGGAGGGCATCTCCATCCCGACGCTCTGCAACCACGACGCCCTGGAGCCGGTCGGCGCGTGCCGGCTGTGTCTCGTGGAGATCACGCATCCGGACTGGAAGGGCTGGAAGGGGCTGGTCACGTCCTGCCTCTATCCTGTCGAAGAAGGCCTTCAGGTCACGACCGACAACGCGGAGATTCACAACGTACGCCGGACGCTGCTCGACTTGCTTCTTGCCAGGTGCCCCGAGTCCACAGTCATCCAGAAGCTCGCCGCTCAGTACGGTATCACCGCGACGTCTTTCAAGAAGAACAAGACGGACACCATTTGCATCCTCTGCGGCCTGTGCGTTCGCGTGTGCGCCGTGAAGGGGTGCAATGCCATTGGCACTGCCGGCCGCGGCATCGAGAAGATGATCGCCGCCCCGTTCAAGCAACCGCCGCCGGACTGCATCGGTTGTGCGAGCTGTGCGCACATCTGTCCGACCGGCGCGATCCCGTTTGAGGACACCGACGACGTCCGCAAGATATGGGATCATGCCTTCAAGATGGTGAAGTGCGCATCGTGCGGGCGACCCATCATGCCCGAGAGGCAACTGGAGTTTGAAGCGACAAAGGCCGGTCTCGATCCCGACTACTTCATGACCTGCCCGGACTGCTCCAGGCAACAGACTGTTAGTACGATCAGATCGGCGTTCGAGAGCGTGGGGGCCGCAACGGGGGGCCTTGCAGATCTGCCGCGTTGAAGAGGAACGGACCAATGCAGAAGACACTGACCATCACACCTTCCCGCTGCACGGCCTGTCGCACCTGCGAGTTGGCCTGTTCCTTTAAGCACGCGGCGCGGGGCGGACCCGGCATCGCGCGAATTCGCGCATTTATGTTCGGCGAAGGGAAGAACCAGATCATCACGTGCTTCCAGTGCGACGATGCGGCATGCGTCAAGGTCTGCCCCGTCGAAGCCCTCGCCCGAAACGCCGTCACTGCGGCCATCGAAGTCAACGAGCAACGCTGCATCGGTTGCGGACTCTGCTCGATCGCCTGTCCCTTCGGGCACATCGCGCACGAGCTGAACACCGGTATCGCCGTGAAGTGCGATCTCTGCCGTGACGACGAGCCGGCTTGCGCGACTTTCTGCCCTACGAAGACGCTCGAGTACAAGTAGCCGGACGTCGAGCGGAGCGTCCGACCCCCATGCCGGATGTCGAGCGGAGCATCGGCCCCCTGTGGCCGACGACGAGCAGCACCACCGGCCCCGGCCGACAGGGGCGTCGGCCGCTACAAGAACACGCAAGCCGCTGTAGAATGTCGGCCATGACCTTCGATCCAGAAGTCCTCCCTGTCCCGGACCTCGGCCTCCTCTGCCGAAAGTGCCGGTATCCTCTGGCCGGTCTCGGCTCGCATCGATGTCCCGAGTGCGGAAAGCCGTTCTCGATGGAGGAGTACATCCCACCGGGAGACTTTCCCGTGCTGATCTTCCTCGGCAAGGAAGTCCGAGTCGAGCCGAAGGTGATTGCGATGCTCAAGAGCGTTCAAGTTCCTTACCTGGAAGTCCTGCGGCCCGGCGAAACGATGATGGGACAGATGGGAACGGTGGACACCCACGGGCGCATCGCGGTACCGCGAGACAACTACTTCGATGTGATCGACCTCCTCCGGCGCCAGGCTTTGGGGGAGCCGCCTCCGGTCTGCAACGAGACGGTCCGCGCGGACTGGCAATGCGCCGGCTGCGGCGAGGAGAATCCCGGCAACTTCGACATCTGCTGGAACTGTGGTCATGAAGCGCCATAACGAGCGGCAGCTCACCGCGGGATTCTCCGTGGCATCCACGTCTCGCCAGATGGCACGGGCGCAGAAGCCCGTGTTTGCACAGTAGAAACAGGTGCCGAAGGTCCAATCCAAGGGGCCTCGAATCTCGTGGCCGGGGGTGGTGTCGGGGCCTATGATCCCCGAAACCCTGGACTCCAAGTGCCGAGGGACAGGAGCACCGGGCGAACCAGTCCCGCAACGCCCTCGCCCTCCCGTAACACCCGAATGAGCAGAATGAGCAGACCCGGCAAAGCTCTGGCAGGCGTCGTGCTCGCCGCAACTGTGGCGGCATGGGGGGTCGTACACGCACGGAGCGGCACAGACGACAAAGCCATGGCAGCGGCCAACCGGCATGCAAAGGATCAAGCAATGACGACGACAGCGCCACACAAACACACGAACCGGCTGATTCATGCCACGAGCCCGTACCTGCTCCAGCATGCGCACAATCCGGTGGACTGGCACGAATGGGGCGCCGAGGCAATCCAGGAAGCCAAGCGAGAAGACAAACCGATCTTCCTGTCGATCGGGTACTCGGCGTGCCACTGGTGCCACGTGATGGAACGCGAGAGCTTCGAGAACGAAGAGATCGCCGCGCTCATGAACGCGCACTTCGTTTGCATCAAGGTTGACCGTGAAGAACGGCCGGACCTCGACGACGTCTACATGAAGGCGACACAGCTATTCACCGGCTCGGGCGGTTGGCCGATGTCCGTCTGGCTGACGCCGGATCTCAAGCCGTTCTACGCCGGGACGTACTTCCCGCCGGAGAGCCGGTGGGGCCGGCCGGGCTTTCGCGAGGTGCTCATGTATCTCTCGCACGTCTGGCGGGACGAGCGGGAAAAGGTCGCCCAACAAGCCGACACGTTGACCGATGCCGTGCGGAAGCTGGCCGTGAGCGAGCCCGGTGCGGTTACGGTCCCTCATGCGTTGGTCATCCGCACCACGGCGGAAATCGCGCGGGCGTTCGACCCGATCAAGGGGGGGATTAGCGGCGGCGGGACCAACAAGTTCCCTCCGTCGATGGCCATGGACCTGATGCTGCGGGCTTATCACGATTCGCTCGGCAACGCGGACGGAAGCCGGCCGCGCACGGAGTTGCTCCGGCTCGTCGAGTTGACGCTCGATAAGATGGCCCAAGGCGGCATCTACGATCAACTCGGCGGCGGGATCGCGCGCTATTCCACAGACACGGACTGGTTAGTCCCGCACTTCGAGAAAATGCTCTACGACCAGGCGCTCGTGTCGGATATCTACCTCAAGTCGCATCAGTTGACGCACAAGCCGCTGTATGCCCGAATCGCGCGGGAGATTCTGGACTACGTGATCGCCGATCTCCAATCTCCCGAGGGCGGATACTACTCCTCGCGCGACGCCGACAGCGAAGGGGAGGAGGGCAAGTTCTACGTCTGGTCAAAAGTGGAAATCGTCAGCGCCCTGGGCGATGAAGAGGCCGCCCTCTTCTGCGACTACTACGACGTGACGGAAGACGGCAACTGGGAAGGGCACAACATCCTGAACATCCCGCGGCCGATGGACGTCGTGGCGAAGCAGCACGGCCTGTCGGTTGAGCAGTCGGAGGCCAGACTGACGTCGTCGCGGCAGAAGCTCCTGGCGATCCGTGAACGCCGCGTGAAGCCGCACCTCGATGACAAAGTGCTGGCGGCGTGGAGCGGCCTGATGATCGAGAGCATGGCGCGGGGCTATCGCGTCCTCGATGACGAACGGTATCGCGATTCAGCCGTTCGCGCGGCGGAGTTCGTGCTGTCCAGGATGACACAGGACGGGCGTTTACAGCGGACGTATCGCGGTGGCAAGACGCACACGCCGGGATTCTTGGACGACCATGCCTTCATGATCTCCGCCCTGTTGACTCTATACGAAACGACGTTCGAGTTGAGGTGGCTCGATGCGGCCGTTGAGTTGAACGACCAGGTGCTCGGACGATTCCGGGACGAGGCGGAAGGCGGGTTCTTCTTCTCGCCCGCCGACGGAGAGAGGCTGCTGGTCCGGGGGAAGGACTGCAACGACGCCGCGATCCCGTCAGGCAACTCCGTGCAACTGCGGAACCTGCTGCGGCTGTCGGTCTTGCTGGGTCGCAAGGACCTGGCAGAAGAGGCGCAGCGAGAGATTCGCGCATTCTCCGCCCAACTCGCGGCGTCGCCCCACCAGTCCGAATACATGCTGTCGGCCTTGGACTTCTATCACCGGCGGCCGGTGGAATTGGCATTCGTGGGGAGCGACGGAGCCGCCAGCGCTGAGGGGACCGGCGGAGGTAACATGGAGCCCCTGGTTCGGGCGGCATGGCAGACGTACGTGCCGAACGTCGTGTTCGCCGGCATGGCGGCGGGCGGGATCGAAGCGGAGGCTGCGGCCAAACGCATCCCCCTGCTGGCAGGGAAGGTCCTCATCCAGGATCGTGCGGCGGCCTACGTGTGCCGCGACTACGCCTGCCGGTCACCGACGACAGACCCCGAAGAGCTGCGACGTTTGCTCAGCCGATAGGTGGGTGGATGCGTGGATCGCCGGTTCAGGGTACGATGTGGCAACGATCGCGGCAGGTCGAAGGCAAGGAGATCGTGTCATGCGTAACACATGGGGACCCTATTGCTTCCTGCGAATCATCGCGTTGGCCGGTCTGACGGTCTTGCTGGGCTCGACGGCCCTCGTCACGGGGCAATCTTCGCCTCAGCCCCCTTCCAAGCCTGGAGAGGACACGGCGACGAGCAGACCCGCCAGTACTCAGCCGGCGTCGGCCGAGGAAGCTCCGAAAGACAAGGACCCGGCAAAGACCGATGGTGACCCGGGCCCTCGACGAGAGCCGACCCCGAGTGAGATTTTGCGCGAGCTGACCAAGATCGGACGAGGCGCGAATCGAGTCGTGATCCCAGCCACGGACCCGAGTCTGCCGGAGCGGAAGATGGTGAGCACGACGGCGTTGCCGGCGAATGCCATCGTGCCTCCGACCGCGAAGCTCCTGCCGGACGGCTATCGGCTGGTGGACAGGCCGGGCCGATTGGCCCGCGAAGACCAGTACTGGGTCCTCTCTTTCGAGAGCCGGGGGCGTGGCGCTCCGGAGCTTCCGATCCGACTGTTGCCGAATCGGCTGCTGGAGGATATGGAGGTGATCTCGGCCGGCGGCACCAAGGCCGTCGTGTTCGTGATCAGCGGGGAGGTAACGGAGTACAAGGGGGTGAACTACCTGCTTCTCCAGAAGCTTCTCACCCGTCCGGACCTGGGCAATTTGGAGTAGGCTCTGCGCCAAGGGCGGCATCGGGGCTCGGATCAGCCCCGTCGAGTTGGCCCCGCTCCACGCTTGAAGCACGGCACGCTGCTTGCCCTTTCTTGACGACAGGCTAACATTGCCGTTTCACGATGGAGCGAGCCGTAGCGCCGCTGCCTGCAAAATCCGGGATTAAACCGCTCAAACGACCGACGGATCGGCCAACTGGCAGGTAAGATTCGCGGGTGCTGCGGAAGAGCCGCGCAAAAACTCGCTCGACTCGCGGAATGTACCTCAGCACCGGGCCGGATGCTTTCAAAACGCCGGTTCAACTGACCCGGGATAGTAGTAGTTCCAGACCGGCATTGGCTGCTGAATCAACGTGCCACACCTGCCGAGTGCTCCAACCGTTTCGGGTGTGCTGATTCAACGACAAGGAGATCAGAAGAGATGGGTAACGCAGTTGCAGATTTCATGGCGGGCGTGATCGCCAAGAACCCGGAGCAGAAGGAATTCCATCAGGCCGTGCACGAGGTGGTCGAGTCGCTAATGCCGGTGATGGACAAGCACCCGGAATACCGGAAGGCGAAGATCCTGGAGCGGATCGTGGAACCCGAGCGGGTGCTCATGTTCCGCGTTCCGTGGGTGGACGACGCCGGCGAAGTGCAGATCAACCGCGGGATGCGCGTCGAGTTCAACAGCGCGATCGGCCCGTACAAGGGCGGTCTGCGATTCCACCCGTCGGTGAACCTGGGCATCATCAAGTTCCTGGGCTTCGAGCAGATCTTCAAGAACGCCCTGACCACGCTGCCAATCGGCGGCGGCAAGGGCGGATCGGACTTCGATCCCAAGGGCAAGAGCGACATCGAGGTCATGCGCTTCTGCCAGAGCTTCATGAGCGAGCTGTTCCGCCACATCGGCGCGGACACGGACGTGCCTGCCGGTGACATCGGCGTCGGCGGCCGAGAAATCGGCTTCATGTTCGGCCAGTACAAGAAGCTCAAGAACCGCTTCGAGGGCGTCCTGACGGGTAAGGGCCTGGCCTGGGGCGGCAGCCTCATTCGACCGGAAGCAACCGGCTACGGTCAGGTCTACTTCGCTGAGGAAATGCTCAAGACACGTGGCGAGTCTTTCAAGGGCAAGACTGTCGTCGTGTCGGGCTCGGGCAACGTGGCCCAGTACGCCACGGAGAAGGTGATCCAACTCGGCGGCAAGGTCGTGACTTTGTCCGACTCGTCCGGCTACATCCTGGACGAGCAAGGCATCGACGCGAAGAAGCTGGCGTTCGTGATGGATCTCAAGAACAACAAGCGAGGCCGCATCAAGGAGTACCTCAACAAGTATCCGAAAGCGTCTTATCAAACCTCAGAGGCGGGGGCCTCCTGTAACCCGTTGTGGCAGGTCAAGTGCGACGTGGCCCTGCCCAGCGCCACGCAGAACGAAATCAACGAGGAAGATGCGAACAACCTCGTCAAGAACGGCTGCTACTGCGTCTCCGAGGGCGCCAACATGCCGAGCACCCCGGCTGCGGTCAACGTGTTCATTGAAAGTAAAACCCTCTACGGTCCTGGCAAGGCGGCCAATGCCGGCGGCGTGGCGGTCTCGGGATTGGAGATGTCGCAGAACTCGATGCGCCTGAGTTGGAGCCGTGAAGAAGTGGACAGCAAGCTCCACGACATCATGAAGAGCATCCACAAGACCAGCCTCGAGACGGCCGAGGCCTACGGCACCCCCGGCAACTACGTCAACGGTGCGAATATCGCCGGCTTCCTCAAAGTCGCCGACAGCATGATGGCCCAGGGCGTCGTCTGATTCCCGACAGTCATCCCTTTTGCGTCTTTACGGGGCGGATTCGGTTTCTCCGGGTCCGCCCCTTCTCGTGTGGGAGATGCTTGCCAGCGATTGCGCGCATGGAAGTGTGACGTGCGGGGTTGCGCACAGTGCCCGGGCTTGCGTTCGGTAGGGTCTTCGTGCATTTGACACACGACGCAACGAGCGTTTGAATCGGATGGACGGAGGCGCAAGCTGGCAAGGCACCCGGCCGCGCCGCTCGCGGCTTGACGACCAACGTGGACCTGGAACGACCGATGGCGGACACCGGTGAGTATCGAGATATCGGGGACATGGAGTCCGGCTTTGAGGGCTTCCATAAGCTCTTTCCTTCCCGCGTCCACGAAGTCCTCCTGGTGTGCAGCCTCTACGAGTCCTTCATTCTGGAAGCCGACGGGCTCGTTGCGGATCTGATCGTCAGCGAGTACCAGGAGTTGAACCTCAGCCACGCCCCGCGCGTGTCGCGCGTCTCGACCGGCGACGAAGCCTTGGAACTGATACCCCAGCGAGACTTCAATCTGGTCATTGCAATGTCGCGCGTCGGCGAATGGGACGTGCCCGATTTTGCCGAGGCGGTCAAGCAGATCCGGCCCGACTTGATGGTCATCGTTCTGACCGAGGAACCTCGGGAGCTTGGGCGGTACGCGGCACATGAAAAGCGCGGCGCGATCGACCGCGTATTCCTGTGGCACGGCGACGCCAAGATCCTCCTCGCGATCATCAAGTATGTCGAGGATTGCCTGAATGTCGAGCACGACACACAGGTCGGTGCCGTTCGAGTGATTATCCTCATCGAGAACTCGGTGCGATTCTACTCGGCCTATCTCCCCCAGATTTACACCGAGATGATGAAACAGACGCAGGCGCTGATGGCCGAGGGGTTGAATCCCATCCAGAAGCTGCTTCGTATGCGCGCCCGCCCGAAGATCCTTCTCGCCGAGACTTTCGAGGATGCTTGGAATCTCTACGCGAAGTACCGCGACAACGTCCTTGGCATTATCTCCGACATCGGCTTCCCGCGAAACGGCCGGATCGACAAAGAGGCGGGGCTCGAGTTCACAAAGCGCGTCAAGGCGGAATCGCCCTTGATGCCGGTGCTGCTCCAATCCTCCAACGAAGGCATGGAGTCCGCTGCCACGTCACTGGGGGCGAGTTTCCTTCACAAGAAGTCGCGAAAGCTGATGCACGAACTCCGCACCTTCATGCTCAACAACCTCGGCTTCGGAGATTTCGTGTTCAGGTCTCCCGATGGCAGGGAAGTCGCCCGCGCGGCTGACATGCGAGCGATGCTCGCGAAGCTGCGTGTCGTGCCGGAAGAATCGATTGTCTTCCACGCAGGCTCCAATCATTTCAGCAACTGGTTCATGGCCAGGACGGAGTTCGAGCTGGCGACGCGTCTTCGCCCGCGCAGGGTCTCGGAGTTCCCGGATGTCGCCGGCCTCCGCAAGTTCCTGATCGATACGATCCAGGATTTCTACGAGCGCAGCCGGGCCGACGTGATTGCGGATTTCTCCCGTCGGCAGTTCTCTAGTGCGACGATATTCTCGCGAATTGGCGGCGGCTCTATCGGGGGCAAGGCGCGGGGCCTGGCGTTCATAAACACGCTCATCAAGCGGCACAACCTCCGCCGCCGCTGGCCGAACGTCCACGTCGCGATCCCACACACCGTAGCCCTCGGCACGGACGTGTTTGACAAGTTCCTGGAGAAGAACCGTCTCCGCGCGTTCATCGCGCAGGATCTGGACGACGAGGCCGTGGCCGGTCGCTTTATGGCATGCAAGCTCCCCAGTGGCACGAAAAAAGACCTGGCTGCATTCCTGCAAACGATCACGTATCCGCTGGCGGTACGATCGAGCAGCCTGCTGGAGGATTCTCACGGGCAATCCTTCGCAGGCATCTACAAGACCTACATGATTCCCAACAGCGACGAAAAGGCATCTCTCAGGCTCGAACAGCTCTGCAACGCGATCAAGCTCGTTTACGCCTCGACCTACTCGCGCGCCGCAAAGCACTACCGCGAAGCAACCGGGCACCACCTGGAAGAAGAGAAAATGGGTGTCGTGTTGCAGGAGATTGTGGGGACGCGGCACGAAGACCTGTTCTACCCCTCCTTCGCAGGCGTCGCCCGCTCCTTCAACTTTTATCCGCTGGGTAGGCTGAAGTCGGAAGACGGCGTCGTGTGCGTGGCGCTGGGGCTAGGCAAGATGGTGGTCGAAGGCGGCGAGATGTTGATGTTTTCCCCGGCATCCCCGCAGATTCTCCCCCAGTTCAGCACAACGGCAGACCTGCTGGCGAATTCGCAGCGGACGTTTTACGCATTGGACATGGCTTGCCAGGGTCCGTGCGACTCACCCGACGCAGACCACAACATCGCCCGATGCGGCCTGGATGTGGCGGAACGTGACGGCACGCTCACTGCCATCGGATCCGTGCATTCCGCGGAGAACGACGCGGTCTTTGACGGTATTGCCCGGCCCGGCCCACGACTCGTGACCTTCGCGCACGTGCTCAAGTCCAACCTGTTTCCCCTGGCCGACATCCTGAAGCTGATCCTGGCGATCGGGCGTCGCGGCATGGCGTGTCCCGTTGAGATCGAGTTCGCCGTCAACATGCAGAAGGAGCCGATGCAGTTTCGCGTGCTCCAGATCAGGCCGACGGTTTCGGACGAAGCGTTCAAGCGTGTCGCCTTGGAAGACATCGAACCGTCCAACCTCGTCTGCCACAGCCCGCAGGTCATGGGCAACGGTTACATCCAGGGGCTGCGAGACGTCGTCTTCGTGAAGCCCGAGTGTTTCGACAAGAGCCGCACGCGCGACATTGCCCAGGAGGTGGGACGATTGAACGAGGGCCTGTCGCGGGCCGGCGTTTCCTCTCTTCTCATCGGCCCTGGCCGGTGGGGTTCGGCGGACCCGTGGCTCGGCATTCCGGTCGCCTGGGAACAGATCTCCTCCGCCCAGGCGATTGTCGAGACCAGCCTGCACGACTTCGTGGTGACGCCTTCGCAGGGATCGCACTTCTTTCAGAACCTGACGACCTTTCGCGTGGGCTACCTGACGGTGAACCCGACTGCCGGCGGCGGCTTCGTGGATTGGGAGTGGCTCGCGGCTCAGCCCGCGGCCTCTGAAACCAAACACCTCCGGCACATCCGGCTGGAGGGACCCATCGAAGTCAGGCTCGACGGCCGCACGCGGCGCGGCATGATCCTCAAGCCCGCTGCCGCGGGCTCGCCGCCCTCTGAACCATCCGACTCGCCGTAGGATGATAGCGATAGAAAGCGTCTTCCGAGCCGAGGGCTTAGTCTGCGCGGTCTCAAACCGGCCTTGGCGCCTCCCAACCGAGGCTGCCTTTGTCGCGCTCCCTTGAGCGGAGCGCTAGGTGGAATCCCCCCCCCGGACGCCCATCACGTCCTTCTTGAACACGCGCGTTTCCAGTGCCCGCACGTACTCCGTCCAGTCGCTCTCCGGGTCCTTGGCATTCGCCATCTGTGACAGAAACATCTCGACCTTTGCGTCGATGTTGTCCAGATAGTGAACCACGATCGCCTCCGGGCACGCGGGCAACCTCGGACTCCCGAACTCGTGCGTCCCGTGGTGCGACAAAACGATGTGCGTCAGCACGCTCTGGAGGTCCGCCGGGAAACGCCGGCCCGTCTCGTGCTCGACGTCCGCGATCTTCTGGTCGATCCAGACCGCCGCCTGGGTGATATGCCCGACGAGCTGCCCCAGGTTCGTGTACGTGAAGTGCGTCTCGTACGTCAGCTCCACACTCTTCCCGATGTCGTGCAGAAAAACGCCGGCCAACACGAGGTCCCGGCTCACATCCGGGTACAGGCTGCTGGCGTCGTCTGCCTCGCCGAAGATCCGCGTCGCCAACCGCAACACCGCAAGCGTATGCTCAAGCAATCCACCGATGTGCGCGTGGTGGAGTTGTACTGCGGCCGGTGCGCGCTTGAAGCCCGATACGATCGACTCGTCCTTCACGAATGCCGTGACCAAAGCCAGCACGTCCGGGTTCTTGATCGTCCGCAGGATTGCCAGGAGTTGCTCCCACATCTCGTCGATGTCGAATCGCGTGGTCGGCAGGAAGTCGCACAGCTCGACCTGGCCCTGGTCCACGGCACGCAGCCCGTCAACGATCATCTGCGGATTGCCTTTGTAGCTCTCCACGCGTCCACGAATCCGAAGGAAGCCGCCCTCCGTAATGGTGTCGTACTGCTGTTGCGTCGCGTTCCAGATCCGCCCGAGCACCTGCCCCGTGCGATCGGACAGCACCAGGTGGATGTACAGGCTTCCGTTCGTCGTGGTCCGCAGGTCCTTTCGAGAAACGAGGAAGACGTCGTCGGAGATCGCCTCTCCCGCCTGAAGATCCGTAACGAAACGGTGGCTCGAAACGACCGGAGCATTTGCCGAACTTGCCATACTCACACCCTCTCCGCAACACCGCGGCATTCAGCCACACGTGCATGCGCGGACCGCGAATCACACTGACTTGCGCGCCGCGATATCGTAGTCTAATCGCAATACCGGCCTTCCGCCAGCGGTCACGGTGCGGGACTGGCCTGAGGGCTGAGAAAGGATTCTCGGCCCAGCGAGTTTTGGAGGAGCGAACCGGAGCCGGAAAATGTAGCGTCCGACCCCGGTGTCGGACGTCGAATACCAGTGGTTTGTCTCGGCCGACAGGGGCGTCGGCCGCTACACGGGTATGCAGATTGCTCTAGTTCGTCGCGACCTCGAACGGCGAGACCTTGTCGAAGTTTCTCGCCGTTTCCCAACGGTTGCTCACTGTGGTGGTATCAACGAACTTGCGATGTGAGGAGAGCAAGTCGATCGGGTCAAACAAGCCGCAGTCGATGTCCGGATGCTGGACGAAGCGGACTCCGACGCGCTTCACGCCCCGCTCCTGCGTGCCCGAGTTAACGACGACGCCCGTTTCGCGCCGGCGGCCCGATTCCGCCCCGCCGTCGTTGTTCGGCGTTTCGAACTCGAGATCAACGTACTCGCCGAGCGCGGGTGCGTTGTACGCCGTCATCTGCACACCCGCCCCGCCGTAGGACAAGTCGATCAGATGGGCAGGCGTGGGCTGCGAGGCACTCTCACAGTGCATCGTGATGGGAACAAACGTCTGTGTTCGCGGGTCTCGTCGTCGTTCGAGCAGATTGGAATCCATGGCCTCGCCTCTCGCATCCGTGCGGCGGTGGTCGGTCGGTCTTGACGCCCCGTGTCAAGTCTTCCTCGCTCCATCATCGGGAGGGTCCGGAAGCGTGTTTACCTAATTATCTGACGGTGAGGACGGCCGCCTTGCGATCGAGGAGCCGAGGACTTCAGTCCGCGCGGCCGTCCCAAAAAGGGGGAGTCTGGCTCCGCCGAGAATCCCCTGGCTCCGCCGAGAATCCCTTCTCGGCGTCGGAGTGAGGGCCGAGATAGGATTCTCGGCCCGGCGGGCGCTTCGTCGAAACGCTATGGACGCTGCCAGAATCCGATAATCGCGCGGTCAGAGTCGGCGAGAGCACTTGCAGGCGCAGCGCGATTGTGGGTTAATGAGCGACATTGTCCGTCGCATGACGGTCGGTCAGTGTGACGCAATCCCGGAGCAGCCCCGTGACAACCGATTCCCAAGCTGCCTGCACTGTCGACACCAAGCCTGCGGGACGCCGGCGGTTTCTGCGGCCCCGTTGGGTCGTTCTGACAATCGTCTTGATCTGCGTTCTATGCCTGTTGCGGTTCGCCTACCTGCGCCTCACGCTCGTCCCCACGCCGCGGCGGGAGTATTGGGAAAACCGAATCGCGGCCCTGGACCCGCCGGGAGAAGGCGCGCTTGCACCCAGCGAGGTCTGGGACCTCCTCTCCAATCCCCCGTGGGAAGGGAATGCCGCAGTCAAGGCAAGCGAGGAAGCCTTCGATAGGGAGTTCCTTGCAGGGCCCTGGAAGAGCGATCGCCTCGCCGTGATCGCCGCCGAATCCGTCTTCACTTCCGATGCGTACCGCGAGAAGCAAGCCGCAATCCGGGAGGCCTTGCAGGCCGGATGGTCGGACGGCGGATGCCTCACGGGCGCCACACCTTCGTGGCGGTGGTACCAATTGCATGGCACATGGGCCTGGTGGCTCGTCGGGCATTCGCGATGGACCCGCGAGCAGGAACACCCGATCGAAGAAACAGTCGGCGACTGGATCACGGCTCTGCGATTGGGACGCCAGCTCAGCAGGACCCGCGTATTCGGGGGAACATGGTACATGTGGAATTCTCACATGCTGATCGCCCGCGAGATGATCCTGACTGCGCGCGAACCACATGCGAGAATCGACACGCTCGCGCTTGCGGCGCAAGTCTACGAGGTCATTGGGCCGATCGAGAAGCCCAGTGAGTTTCTCGAGGGAGAGCGCCTGCGACTCCACGCGCTCCTGGACCACATGTACGTCCGCGAAGGTGGGGACTGGCTCGCGGTCAGCCATGCCCGCATGGCCAATCCCTATTCATCGGGGACTCCTGCGTCTCGCCTCTGGAATCTGGCTTCACCGCTGTTTCACGACTTTGCTGCCGCGCGCCGCCGTGTTGACGACTACTTCGCCGCGCTGGATGCGGTGGATTGCCTCATCACCTGTCCGGAGGTCACGCCCGTGTGGGAAAGATCCTGGCACGAGCTTCGACCCAACGCCCTTGAAGGCTTCGAAGGCTATTCCTCCTCTAGGGCGCCTCACCAGTTTCTCGGCCGCTACTACGATACCCGCACCAGGATGGAAGCCGCGATTGCAATGCTCGCCCTGGCCGAGTTCCGTCGCGCGCATGATCGTTATCCCAAAGAGCTCGCGGAGTTGACCCCGGACTTCCTGGAGCGGGTGCCCCTGGATTATGCCGATTGCAAGCCCCTGCGCTATCGCCGGTTGGAAGGCGACTATCTTCTCTACAGCGTCCACAAGGATGGGCGCGACAACGGCGGCCAAGGCGGTGGCATCGTTTATGACCGTGGCTTTCGATACGAACACGATGGTCCCGATGTTGTCTTCAGCCGGAGCAAACGACCGGATCTCCGAAAATGACTGAATTGGCAAGTGATACTTCGGGCCTGCCTCCCCATGCCGACTCGACGGCGACGCACGTTGCCGCGCTGCTGCCGCCGACCGCGCCCGTGCCGGAGGAGCCCCGCCGCGTCCCGTTCTTCAGGGCAGTCGCGCTGCACTGGCTGATGCCCAAGCGATACGGCCCACACTTGGCTGCCGGGACGTTTCGGCGCGCCTTCGCCGCACACCTTCTTGCCGTCCTGCTCGCCGGCGTTCCGATGTTCCTCGCGATACTCTGGCAGGAGTTCGCCGAGAGGTTGCATGTGAACCCAGGAGACCCGCTGCCGACGGACCTCCATGAGCTTCGCCTCGTCCTCGCCGGGATGGTGCTCCAACTGGCGGCGTTTTCCTCGCCGTCCGGGTGGGACTGGCTCGCTCCCCTCTTGTACGTCACCGGACTCCCAGTCCTTGAGGTGGCCTTGCTGCTCCTCGCAACCATCGCCATGCCCTTTGCCGCCGGTGGCGACCGCACCTCCTCGGTCTGGAAGCGGAGCCTCAAGAACGTCTACTGGTGCACGACAATCATCATCCCAGTCTCGATCGCCTACTTCGCGCTCATCCTTTGTGGCGTGCGACCGTCCGAGCTCAGCCTGAGCGCCGATGCAGACCTCCCCTACATCTTTATCGTCAATGCCGGCATCCTCGTGTTCGCCGCCCTATTCGACCGGGCGGTCATTGTCGGCGCGCATCGCTACGTCGGCACGCCGGACGGCCCCGCCTTCTCCCCGCGCGAACCCCGCTGCGACCGTTGCGGCTATCTCATCATCGGGCTGCCGCTGGAGACGCGCTGTCCCGAGTGCGGGCTGCCCGTGGCCGACTCACTGCCCGGCGGACAACGCCGAGACACACCCTGGCAACAGCACCAGTACAAGCCCCGGGGATTCCTTGAACTGGTTCGGATGCAATGGCAAGTCCTGAGAGGCGTTGACGTCTTCCGCTGTATTCCAGTGCATAGGGACATCCGCGCCGCGCGACACTTCTGGTGGGCGACATGGGTATTGATCACGTTTGCCCTGCTCGCGATCCTGCGCGCGCTTCTCGTGTGCCTACCGGATGACGGCTACCTTGACGTGTGGATGGGACCCGTCGCGATCTGGCTCGCCATCCTCCCGTTGTTCCTCCAGTTTGCAGTCATGTTCGCAGGCTGTCTCTGGGCGCAGTGGCGATACGGCATCCGCGACTATCGGGTCTCCGCCATCGTGTGCTACTACGCCGCCCCGCTGCTGTGGCCGTGCATGATGATACTGTTGGTGCCCCTCGTCCTCGCTGCCGGCTCCTTTCTCCAGCCCCTTGCGTCAATCAAGCTGCTCAAGATCGCCGGCGTCAAGCTGACCGCCAAACTGCTTGTGATCGATGGGCTCCTCCTGCTCGCAATGGGTGCCGTGGGTTTCTGGTTCCGACGACTCCTGCTGGCCCTCCAAGCCGTCCGCTTCGCAAACGTCTAGCGGCGACGGCACCGCCAGATGTGCCAATCCGAGCCCCGAGCGCAAGCGAGCGGGTTCGACCGGGGTGGCATGGGTAAGCTCCGTTCCGGCACGCCGGGACGGAGCTTACCCGTGGGGAGAACCTCGATCTGTTCTCACGGGTAACGCTCGGGACACCCTGCGCGTGCCCCGAGCGTTACCCATGCCACCCCTTCTACAGGCAAAGACATCCACAGTGAATCAACGATTGCACGATGGCCTTCCACGACCGTCGGCCCTGCGCCAGCCCCATTCACACAATCCAGACCGTCGCCGGCCTTGAAATCCAGCCCTCGTTTCCTTCCAATGGGCCGTTTCGTCCGCTATCCACTGGAGATGTCATGCGCTGGACCAACTTCCTCATTCCGACCACCAAGGAGTTGCCGAAGGACGCCGCCGTTCCCTCGCATCAACTCATGATCCGTGCGGGCCTCATCCGCCAACTCGCCGCCGGCATCTATTCATACTTGCCGCTGGGATACCGGGCCCTCCGCAAGGTCGAGGCCATTGTGCGTGAGGAGATGAACCGCGCCGGTGCAATCGAATTGCACATGCCTGTCCTTCAGCCGGTCGAGTTGTGGGAGCAGACCGGGCGCACCGTGGCCATGGGCGACACGCTCTTGCGACTCGGCGGACCCGAGGGGGACTGGCGATCGCAGACGGTCCTCGGCCCGACGCACGAAGAGCCGGTCACGGAGATCGCACGGGCCTATCTCCGCAGTTACAAGCAGCTCCCGATCACACTGTATCAGATTCAGGTGAAGTTTCGCGGTGAGGCGAGACCGAAATCCGGCGTCTTGCGGACGCGCGAGTTCCTGATGAAGGACGCCTACAGCTTCCATGACAGCCTTGCGAGCCTGGATGAACAATACGAGATCATGTACGGCGCATACTGCCGCATCTTCTCACGGTGCGGCCTGCCGTATATAGCCGTGGAGGCCGAGAGCGGGCCGATCGGCGGCAGCGCGTCTCACGAGTTCATGACGCTTACCGACGCCGGCGAGGACTTCGTCGCGCTGAGCAACAATGGCGACTATGCCGCAAACACCGAGCGAGCCGAGGCGGCCCCCCTACCACAGGACACCGCCGAGATGCAGCCCCTCGCCGAGGTGCACACGCCGGATCAACGAACCATCGACGAGGTCACGGCCTTCCTCGGCACGAAGCCGGCCCAGATGATCAAGACGCTCGTCTATTCGGTGGCCAGGCCGGAGGCAGCCGACGCCCCGGATGGAAACGACCTTCCGGTCGTGGTCCTCGTCCGTGGCGACCACGAGGTCAACGAGCACAAGCTCAATCACGTCGCCGGCGGGACGCTAGAGCTGGCCGACGACGAAACAATTCGCAGCCTCACCGGTGCGGAAGTCGGCTTCGCCGGCCCGCAGGGGCTGGACCGGTCCGGCGTGCCCTATCGCCTCATCGTGGACCAGGCCGTCGCCGTCATGAGAAACGGCGCCACCGGCGCGTGCAAGACAGGCTATCACGTGACCGGCGTCAATCCGAGCCGCGACTTTCCGCTGGAGGGCGACAATGTCGAAGTGGCCGACGTCCGCCTCGTCGTCGAGGGCGATCTCTCTCCCAGCGGCAGCGGCTCACCGATGCACCTCCGCAAGGCGATCGAGGTCGGACACGTGTTCAAGCTCGGCACCAAGTACAGCGACTCCATGAAGGCCGACTACCTCGACAAGAACGGCAAGGCCAATCCCCTCATCATGGGGTGCTACGGCATCGGCCTCAACCGGATCATGGCCGCCTCAATCGAATCCTCGCACGACGACGACGGGATCATCTGGCCCATGAGCATCGCCCCGTTCCACGTGCTGATCCTCGCGCTCGATCCGCGTAAGAGCGACGTCATGGAGACGGCCGGCAAGATTCACAACGAACTCGAAGCGGCAGGAATCGACGTGCTCTTCGACGACCGCGACGAACGCGCGGGCTTCAAATTCAAGGATGCCGATCTGATCGGGATTCCCGTGCGGATCACGGTCGGCCGGAAGGCACTCGTGGAAGGCGTCGTGGAACTCAAGGAGCGATCAGGGGCGGAAGTTGAAAGGCTCGCCCCCGACCGGGCGTCCCAGCGCGCCGTCGAGATCGTCCGGTCTGCGTTGGGCAGGCTGGGAAATCCCGATCTCTAGGCCCAAGACAAGCGTACTTTGAAAGCTCGATGCCCTCGTTTGGCGGCCAGGCGGCGGCGTGGTGGACAGGTTGCCCGATTGGGCGCCAGGTGCCAAGTCTGGAACGCCACCCGATCCGCTCGCGGGACAGCAGAAACGGCGGATGCGCGACAACACGATGCCGAACTACGACCTGCTGCCGGACCCCAGCGGGATCCTGCCCAGTGCCGGCGGCACCGTGAGCCTACCATCGCCAGTACGACCAGGCCGCGCTACCTCATATGTGGCGCGGCACGCCCGTGCCGCAAGCGAGCTAGCCGGCGCCACCCCACAGAGTCACGCCTGCGGCTGGAGAGTATTGCCCAATCACTACCCACTTAGGCCGCGTTTTGGGTCGCATTCATCCTAGTGTTCGGCCTCTCAAACGCTCTGTCCTCACTGGAGGGCGTTTCGTCAGAGTGCTCGCGAGATGAGGACCGTGATGGACTTGCCTGGCACGGGTGTTGCGAGTCCACACAGTGTCGGCGTCGGACGCCGAACCTGGAGGACAGAATAAGCCCATAATCTCAACCTGCCCTATCTCTTCTCTTTCCCAACGCCGCGCCGCGAAAATGGCTGCCGCAAGGCGGCCATTTTCCTATGCAGTCTGCACGAACAGCCAGTGCAATTCGAGCCGACGGGCAAGCGGGACCAGCGCCGGCTTTTGCCATCGGGCAAGCCGGCTGCTAGGCTTTCGCCTCGCAACCGCGGCCAGAGTGATCGTATTCTGAGTTACACGGGCCAGGCCGCGCGACCACACAGGATCCACTACTGAGGAGTCGCCTGATGGACAACGACCCGCCACCCTGTTCCGGCGGCCAACATCATGATGGGGATGCCGATGGGACGGACTGGTTTGAGGCGAAGGACGTCACGCCGCGCCAGAAGGCCTACATGTCCGGTCGGATGGTCGACCCCCTGCGGCTGAAGTCCAACGAGAACGTCGCGGATATGATCGACGAATGTTACGCGGCCAGCGGCTTCAACGGCCGTCGTCTCGCCGAGGCCTGTCAACTCTACTCGCGGATGTTGAACGACGGCGCGACGGTCGGGCTCACGCTCAGCGGCGCGATGACGCCGATTGGCATGCACGGCGTGGTGATCGACCTGCTCCAGGCCGGTTTTGTTGATTGGATCATCTCCACGGGCGCGAACCTCTTCCACGACACGCATCGGGCATTCGACTACCCGGTCACGCAGGGGCATTGGGCGGTCGACGACAACGAGCTGGCCGAGGTGAACGTCGCGCGAATCTACGACACCTTCATCGCGGACGCCGACACGCTGATGGCTACCGATCGGCTCATCATGGGCGCGGTCGACGCGATCGACCGGACGCGCCCGATCTCCACCGCGCAGTTTCATTGGCAACTCGGGCGCGTGTTGGGGAAGCAGGCAAAGCATCCCGATATGTCCATGCTGATTACCGCGCAGAAGTGTGACGTGCCGATCTACACGTCCAGCCCAGGCGACAGCGCGATCGCCATCAGTCTGGTGCCCCCGCACCTTTTTGGTAAGCCCGTGCAACTCGATCCTCTCAAGGACGTGATCGAGACGGCGGCGATTGTCCGGGCGGCGGACAAGAACGGCGTGGTCCAGGTAGGAGGGGGAAGCCCTAAGAACTTCTACATGCAGACGCAGCCGACGCTCCATCAGGTGTTGCATGACGAGAAAGGCGGCGGACACGATTACTTCATCCAATTGACATCCGACGCGCCGCATTGGGGAGGGCTCTCGGGGGCGACGCCGAGCGAGGCGAAGAGTTGGGGCAAGGTCAAGGACGCGGTGCGGAATAATGTGGTGGTGTACAGTTGTGCGAGCATTACGTTCCCACTACTTGCGCAATATGTGCTGATCCGGAACACGCCCCGCCCCATCAAGCGTTTGTACCCGCAGGTGGAGAAGCTGGTTAGCGAATTGCGAGAGGCGGCGCGTGGGAACGTGGAGGTTCAGCGGGACTTGAAGACGCTGGGGCTGGATGGTTGAGGCGCGCACGAAAAGGGTGGTACGGGCGTCCAGCCCGTACCACCCATATGAAATGTGCAACTTATTCAAGCGCGGGTCCTGAGCCGCAGTTGTGGCAGGCGATTACATCGCCGCGAGTCGCTTAGCCAGGTCGGCGACGCGATTGCTGAAGCCCCACTCGTTGTCGTACCAACTGACGAGCTTGAGCATGTTGCCGTTGACCATGGTTCGGGTGGAGTCGAACACGCTGCTGTACGGGTTGCCGATAATGTCGCTGCTGACGAGCGGCTCCTCGTTGTAGAACAGGATGCCCTTGAAGCGATCGGCGGCGGCGGCCTTCTTGAAGAGGGCATTGACCGTCTGGATGTCTAGTTGCTTCTCCAGGGTGACCGTCAGGTCGACAACGCTGCCGTCCAGAACGGGCACGCGGAAGGCGAAGCCGTCCAGCTTGACGTTCTCGCTCGGGACGACGAGGGAGATCGCCCGTGCCGCGCCGGTGCTTGAGGGAATGACGTTCAGTGCGGCGGCCCTGGCGCGAAGCAGATCTTCGCCATGAACCTGATCGAGGACGCGCTGGTCATTGGTGTAGGCGTGTATGGTCGTCATCATGCCGGTGATCTTAGCGCCGAACACTTCGGGGTGCTCGACCATGACCTTGATGAGCGGGGCGAGGCAGTTGGTGGTGCAGCTCCCGTTGCTCACGAATTTGTGCTCGGGCTTGAGGTCTTCGTCGTTGACGCCGAGCACGACGGTGCAGTCGATCTTGTCCTTGGCGGGCGCCGACAGGATGACCTTCTTCGCGCCGGCCTTGATGTGATCGTCGTAGCCTGCCTTCTTGCCGGTATTGCGGGTGGTGAAGACGCCGGTGGATTCCAGAACGACGGTCGCGCCGAGTTCTCCCCAGGGAAGCCTGGCGGGGTCTCGCTCAGCACAAACGCGAATCCGATCGCCATTGATGACGAGGCTGGTCTCGTCGTGTTCGACGGTGCCCTGGAACTTGCCCTGGGCCGTGTCGTATTTGAATAAGTGGGCGTGGACCCTGGCCGACGAGCCGACGTCGTTTATGGCAACGAGGTCAAACTCGTCCCTGCGCTGCAACATGGCCCGAGCCACCAGTCGTCCGATCCGTCCAAACCCATTGATGCCGATCTTGATTGCCGCCATCTCCGTATCTCCTTGGCTGTTAAGGGTGGTTTGCCTGACTTTCAGCTAAGCCGGGCTCGACGTCCACCGCCAGGGGCGGCCGCTGGGCCCCGGAACCGCGTGGAGAATAGGATTCCGCGCGATGGTCGTCAAGGACGCGGCGCCCGCATATCGGGCTTTTCGAAGTTGCCTGTTGCGCCGGCCTCCGCGGCCGAAGCCCGAAAGAGATCGGCTCCTCGGTGGGCCGGGATGAGGATGTTCGGGGCAGCGTCCGGAGTTTCGGTTGAGGAGCGCGTGTCAGAGCTTCATCGGGACCGGGAACTGCGGCGGCTGGCCGTTCAACACTCGAACCACATCGTCGGCGACATTAAACCGGCTGGCCGAGGCGTCGAGCGTCATGCCGGCTACGTGGGGCGTCAGGATGCAGTTGGGCGCTTTGCGCAGGGGATGGTCGTTCGGCAGTGGCTCCGTCTCGAAGACATCCAGGGCCGCACCGGCGATTGCATGGCTCTTGAGTGCTTTGGCGAGCGCGAGGGTGTCGATGAGCCCGCCGCGCGACGTGTTGACGAGGACTGCGGAGGTCTTCATCTTGGCCAGCGCCTCGATGTTGAGTAGCCCGCGGTTCTCTCGTGTGAGCGGCAGGTGGACCGAAAGGACGTCTGACTCGGCTAGGAGCGTGGCGAGATCGACGGCTCGAGCCTCGAAGCCCTCGGGGGTCTGGTTCTCCGGGTCGTGGTAGATGATGGTCGGCTGAAAAGCCGAGTAGAGGATCTTGCCGAGTTTCCGTCCGACGGGGTCGAGCCCGAGCAGGCCGATGGTTTGACGGCCGATCTCGTGTCGCTCCGGTTTTCGGAGCGTCTCGAAGTGCCCTTCGCGGAGTTGGCGATTCAGGAATGGGATGCGCCGGTTGACAGCCAGGATCAGGCCGAGTGCGAATTCTGCGGCAGAGTTCGTGGCCGCCTCGGGTGAATACACAACGCGGATGTGCCGGCGTTGCGCGGCATGGAGGTCGATGTGGTCGATCGTCGGACTGGCGCGGCCGATGACCTTGAGATTCGGCGCCGCGTCGATAATCCTTGCCGTGACATGGGCTTTTGAGCGGACGAGCAGCGCGTCGGCCTTGGGCACGGCGGCGATCAGCGCTTCCGGCGTCGAGTCCAGCAGGAGACTGACCTCGCCGACCTGCCGCAGCCTGTCCACGGCGAAGGAATCGAAAGACTCGGCCACGACGATATGAAAGGGCCGGTTGGGGGGACTGCCTGTCATGGAGAAAGACTCCTATCCGGCACGTGCAACGGCAAAGTCACATGCCTGGCAGTATTCGATGGCTTCCTTGGAAAACCACGTTTATAATACCGCCCGTCTGGATCGCCGCAACCGTGTTGTTCGACAAAAGTGGGCTGTAATTGCGAGGTGCCTGTGATGACAAGGCGAGGATTCCGCGTGGTGATGGGGGCAACCCTGATGTTCTGGTCGTCTGTTCTGGGGCCACAGGCTCTCGTAGCGGATGAGAAGCCGGCGACTTCGGAGAAAACCGATTCGGCAGACGCCGACCGGCTCTCGGTGGATCAAGTCGGTTCCAAACCGGAAAGTTCACCCGTAATCCGGCGATCCGGCTCCTCTGATTGGGGCGTGGCGTACGATGCGCCGCAAGCGGTGATCCGCGAACCGTCTCAAGGGCGGCCGATCTTCAAGACGCCGGGAGATGTATTCTACTTTGTGATGCACCTGACTCCGGACGTCTCTGGCGATGTGAGCCTGTCGCTCCAGCACGCTCTGGAGCCAAACATCCGCGTGAGCCTCCGGGCGACAACCCCGCCCTCGATCGTCAACGACACTTACTGCACACTGGTTCTGGAGATTCCCTCCACGACCGAGCCAGGTCTCTACGACTTGGAGGTCCGGACCGGCACGGCCAGCCACTACGCCAGACGAAGTGTCAAGGTCCTGCGGGCGTTCAAGGACAAGTTCCGTTTTGTTCACCTGTCGAACATGAACATCGGCGATCTGACGGCCCCCGATTTCGACGACATGCTGCCACGAGAAATCAACCTGCTCGCGCCGGAGTTCATCATCGCGACGGGCGACTACACCGAATGGGCGCGGGCAAAGGACGACGCTGCGAGTTGGCTCCGGGTGCTGTCGTTCTTCGAACGGTTCAACGCGCCCGTCTTCATGCTCTGCGGACTCCACGACCACCAGGAGAGCTTCACGCGCTACGTCGCCAACAAGCCGATCGGCGAAATCGACTACGGCCAGTATCACGGCTTGCTCCTGTTGGATCATCCCGGCAACCCGATCTATCAGGACCTCGAGCAGTTAAGTTGGATCAGCGAGAACCTCAAGAGCAACCGGAACAAACGATTCAACTTCATCGCTATGAACAGCGACGAGTTGGGGCTGCTCGATACTTGGCGGGAGCGGGGCGACCTTCAGGCGTTTATCAAAGCGAACCGCGTCAAGATGTTCATCGTGGGCGGCTCGACGGATTGGGACTACCGTGAGTTTGCCGACAAGCTGGCAGGTTTGGATGACTTTCATTTCATCCGGACGCACGAAGCCAGCACCTCCTTGCGGGACAGGGCCAAAGGCTTCAGCCACTATCGCGTGATTGAGGTGGACGGAGACAAGGTCTCGTACGTTTACCACGACGACACGACGCATGAGAAGTTGCAGCACTCGATTCCGACGGGCCGTCTCCGCGCGTTCTACGACGCCCCGAACGACGGTACGGCGAGACGCGTTTCGGCGACCGTTCAGAATGCGCTGAATCAGGCGTTCGAAGACGTTCACGTTTGGCTGCGCGTCGCCAAACGCCCGGGCGAACGCAAACCGGAGGTCGCGCCCGGCAAGGTGCTCCAGGTGCTCGACGCGGGAGACCACTGGGCCTGTAATGTAGCGATCGATCTGCCGGACAAAGGAGCCGTCCGGGTAATGGCTTCGGCCGATCCGTCCGACATCCCCCCCGTCATGCCGATCGAGGTTGCGTTGGAAGGGGCGACACGATGGGCGTTCTCGCCGAAGTCAACGAACTTCGGGCTCTCCTACTACACGTGCGACTCGCCGGTCTCCCTGAAGCTGACGAACACGAGCCAGACGCCGCAGTCCTGCTATCCGGTGGTGTGTGTCAACGGGACTCAATTGCACGCGAACCGGTCGGTCTGCCCCAGGCTGCCAATCGCGTTGGAACCGGGCAAGTCAATGGAACTCCCGATCGACCTGACGCTGCGACGTGTCAGTGAAGGCCCGCACGAGCTGCAGGTGTACTTCCTTGAGGACCCGCTGAGCCGCCTGCACAACTTCGACATCGCGCTGGAGATGCGGCAGCAGGTCTCCGGCGACTTCAAGGAACCGACTGAAGGACCCTAGCAATCTGGTGCAAGGTCGGGGGCTCTTTGCCGCTGGAGTTACGCCCTGCGTCAGGAGGACGAGCTATCGCCATGACGCTGGAGCCGCATGACTTGAAGAACCCTGGAGCGCGCGAGGCCCCACTTCTTCAGTGGAAACGCGGCCTGCCGGGCATCGTCGCGGTGGTTGTGGGGTGCGCCGGATTCTTCACCCTGCTCGCGTTGCACGATCGCGGCTCCGTCGAGCCACGGGCGGCTTCGTTGTCCGCCTCACCTTCACCCGCGCTTACATCCGCGATCTTCGGAAATCAACTGCCCTTTGAGCGGTCGGTTGTTCGCATGATCGAAGAGCAGGGTTACATCACCGTCACCGTCCATGTTGCCCTCGCCGATCGCTCGTTTTCAAGCGTGGCGCCGCGGTTCGGAGACGGCGACGATCCCACGCGGAATCTCTGTTGGGGCGCCCTGTACGGCGTCGAGACCCACCTCGCGAACGCAGGCGGATGGCGGCGGGCACACACGGACGACGGCGATGGTGCGGAGATTATTCGCCGGGTCGTCTTCCATCGACCGGCCGAGCCTACCGAGGCCTGGCTGTCGCGCGGTGTGACCGCGTCGTTTGACGTGTACGTCCTTGCCAACGCGTGGCCCAGCAGCGCGATCGTCGCGGCGATGGAGCAGCCGCTGCGCGACGCGATGACGGATGCGGAGACCGTGTTGACCGTCGATGGGAATGACATCGCGTTCGGCGCGGCAAGTGCTGTGGTCGGCTACTTCGGCTACAACCGAATGCTGGACGAGTACTGGGATCCGTTTGCAGGGCTGACGCCGGGTGAACATCCCTTTCAGGCCGGTGTGTTCTACCTGTGTTCTCGCAGCGCGGTCGTGTTGCACCAGCCGGTCGTGGATCGCGGTCTGTACTCCGTGCTCTTCGTCCGTGAGCCCGTCGTGCCGGAAGCCTATCTGCTGGACGGAATGCTCAAGGCGATCGTTCGCGGCGAGTTGGCCGACGGCGTTCTCACGGGCGCGGCGGAGGAGTATGCGCGGTTTCAAACGGACGTGTCACCAGGGCGGGCCCGGGAGATGCTGTACCGTTGAGTGAAAACGAGGGGGCGGTTGTCAGTCGTCTGTGTCGGGTCAACAGACCACTGCGGACCCGACCTGCAAGACTCTTCTGGCTTGGCTCATCGTGCTGGCACGTCCCGCCGCGAGAAAACGACCAGCCCAACCCCCCAGCACACGATTGCTGCCGCAGCCAGAACCGCCATGTCTCGCCATGGCCAAGTCCCGTCGCGAATGGTGGGCAGCGGCGCGTAGTAGTGCAGGAAGCCGGTATAGGCAATCCGTTTCGCCGGTTCCCAGAAAGCCCCCACGAGGTTCAGCACGAACGAGTAGAAAATCGGCACAAATGCGATCGCGAGGGAGGTTCCGCGCCGGCTGCACCCACTCGACACGGCCAGCGAAAAACATGCGAGGAAGCAGTAGGCGGCGTAGAGGTTGCAGGCAACAATGCCCAACACACCCAACTGCACGTCTGTCGCGCCCGTCGGGAGTCTCCCCGCTGCCACACCGAGCCAAACCACACCGCAAAGTGGCAAGCCTGCGAGGAGAATCACGATCGAGAGCGATACGTAGATCGCTGGCCGCGAGATCGGCAACGCCGCCAGCAGGTCCATCGTGCCACGGTCCACCTCGCCCGCCAGACCGCCGCTCGATGCGGTCATGAGGAACGTGATGAGCAGCACCCAGGTCATGGGGTGGCTGAAGATGAAGCCCGCCAAACCCGTGGGCGTCATCGTTTCCATGAGGTCCGCGCCGACCAGCGCGTTGACGAGCTTGCGCACCCACGCCATCCGGAGGAATTGCGTTGTTTCGTCCAGCGGCATCGAGTGCACCGCCAGCATAAACACCATAACCAGGCTGAACAGCAACACCATCGCCGCGACCCACACCACCAGGTAATCCCGTGCGGTCTTGCGAATCAAGGCCGTATTCATGACGGTGCCCTCCGCCCCGCCGCCTTCGCGCCGGTCCCCTCACCATCGCGATAGTAGGTCGCGAACAGATCCTCCAAACTCGGGGGCTCGATCGCCACATCCGCGACGCCGATCGCAGTCAGCCAGGACAACAGCGGCTCGACCGGGCCCTCCCAACTTGCCTGCAACGTCTCTCCTCCGCACTTGAGACCAGTCATTCCCGGCGGCAGCTTCAAGGCCGATGCAGGTCCCGACTTCAACCTCATGACGACCCGACGCAATGCCCGGCCGCGTAACGCTTCGATGCTGCTGTCCTCGACCAAACGACCCGCACGGATGATCGCCACATGATCGCACAGCGACTCCACTTCACTGAGCGTGTGGCTCGACAGGAACACCGTTCGGCCTTCACGAACAACAGCCCGCAACTCCTCGAAGAGCGTCTGCCGAACCAGTGGATCCAGCGCGGTCGTCGGCTCGTCCAGAATCAGCAGCGGCGGCCGGTGCATCATGGCCAGGATCAAGCCGAGCTTCTGCTTCATGCCGCGGGAGTAGTCGCGGATGCGGCGGCTGACGTCAATCTCGAACCGTTCCACAAGCCGCGACGCCTCGCCTGCTGCTTCACCGCCCCTGGCTTGGTTGCAGAACGCCAGCAATGCGGCGCCGGTCATCCGCTCGTACAGCCTGACATCACCGGACAGGTATCCGACGCGAGCCCGGATCGACGTCGACTCTCGCCATGCGTCCCTGCCAAGAACCCTCACCGTTCCCGCGGAGGCCCGAAGCAGCCCGACGAGGATTCGCAGCGTCGTGGTCTTGCCCGCCCCATTCGGGCCCAAGAAGCCGAAGATCGACCCCGACGGAATGCGCAGATCCACACCGGCCAGCGCCTGCACGGCACCGTATCGTTTGGCCAGTCCCGATGTTTCGACGACGTTCATTTGCCCGATTTCAAACGCTAACGGCATCGGTCGCAAGTTCATCTCCCCGTATATCACAACGGAGCCGTTCGGTTACAATTCAGCGGCTTTCTTGGAATCGGAGGTGTCTCCATGCATTGGCACTGTTTCGCCATCACTCTGCTGGCCCTCTCGCTGGTGTCCGGCTGTGCTCAGACCGGCCGCCGGTCGCCTGCAGACCTCATTGTCACCAACGCCAAGGTCTGGACCGCCGACGCCGATCGCGCGGCTGTCACCGCGTTCGTCGTCCGAGACGGCCGCTTCGTTTACGTCGGAGACGATGACGGGGTGCGGCGCTATGAAGGTTCAGCGACGCGGGTTGTCGATGCAGGCGGCGCGCGCGTCGTGCCAGGGATGATTGATTCTCACCTGCACCTGATCTCCGGCGGACTCAACCTGGACCGGCTCAACCTCCGCAATGTTCCAGACCGGCAGGCCTTCATCGCTGCAATCGCCGCCCGGGCCGAGGCGCTTCAACCCGGCGAGTGGATCCTCGGCGGTCGTTGGTCCACCGAGAGCTGGCCTGACGCCACGCAACCCACGAAGGAGTGGGTCGATTCGGTCACGCTCCGGAATCCGATCCTGCTCGACCGCATGGACGGGCACGGCGCGCTCGCCAACGCCGTCGCGCTGAAGATCGCCGGGATCGACCGCGACGGCCCGCCCGATCCGCCCGGCGGGAGGATCATGCGCAATCCAGAAACGAATGAGCCAACCGGCATCCTGAAGGAGTCGGCAATCGAGTTGGTCGAGAGGCATGTGCCCGAGTCGTCCTCCGCCGAGAAGATGCGGGCTCTTAA
The DNA here is from genome assembly GCA_043813895.1 of Planctomycetota bacterium. Lineage (GTDB taxonomy): Bacteria > Planctomycetota > Phycisphaerae > UBA1845 > UTPLA1 > CAZTAR01. The sequence goes on along the minus strand of JBDRKQ010000125.1, from coordinate 25,207 downwards.
GGCGGCGATGCGAGAGGCGAACCGGTACGGCGTTACGACGGTCCACACGATGTCGCCCTGGTCAGACGTGGCGACACTCGACGCCGCCCGGGCCTCCGGCGAACTTACCCTCCGGGTGCGTCCCTTCATCATCGAAGACGACTGGCGGGAGTACATCGACCGCGCGAAGGGCTACCGCGCGGACGACTGGCTGCGCGTCGTCGGGTTCAAGCAGTTCATGGATGGCTCGCTCGGCTCACGCACGGCCTACATGGCCGAGCCGTTCGCCGACAACCCGCCGCACAATCCCGACAACCGCGGTTTGCTCGGCGAGGTCATGGCAAACGAGGGCAGGCTTCAGGCGATGTGCAACGCGTCCGACACCGCGGGATTCTCGCCGGCCCTCCACTGCATCGGCGATCAGGCAAACCACATGGTCCTTGATATCTACGCGGCCACGCAGGCGGCAAATGGCCCGCGCGGGGACCGGCTCATGCGGATCGAGCACGCCCAGCACCTTCTGCCGTCGGACATCCCCCGGTTCGCGGCGTTGGGCGTCATCGCATCGATGCAGCCGTTGCACAAGGCGGACGACGGGCGTTACGCCGAGAAGGCCATCGGCGCGGAACGCTGCCGGACCAGCTACGCCTTCCGCAGCCTGCTTGACTTGGGCGCGTTGGTGGCATTCGGCAGCGATTGGCCGGTCGTCTCGCTCAATCCCTTCCTCGGCATCCATGCAGCCGTGACCGGCAAGACGTTCGATGGCAAGGTGTTTGTGCCCGAACAGAGCATCACGGTGGAGGAAGCCCTTCGCTGCTACGCGGTGGGCGGTGCCCGCGCGGCAGGAGATGGCGCCGTACTCGGCCAAATCAAAGTCGGCTTCCTTGCCGACTTCGTGATCCTCGACCGCGACGTGCTATCCGCTCCGCATGGCGAGCTAAAGAATACCACCGTGCAAGCGACCTACGTGAACGGTCGTTGTGTGTGGGCCGCGGAGTGAGTGGTTGCCGGCGGCCGGCGGCGTTCAATCCTCAGGCGGCGTGATCGAGACGGCGGCGCGGCCGAGTCGGGCCTCGCCGCGTTGGACCTTCTCGGCGAGCTTGACGCACTCCTCGTAGAGCGCGTCGAGCATCTCGGCCTCCGCCACCGTCCGTTTCCGCTCACCCTGGACGCAGATGATGCCCTTGCCCTTGCCGGCAAAGACGGCGACGTCCGCGCCTTCCGCCTCGCCCGGCCCGTTGACGACGCAGCCCATGACCGCCACCTTGAGCGGGACCTTGATATCGACGAGCTTCGCCTGCACTTGCCGCACGAGTGTCAGCAGGTCCACCTCGATCCGGCCGCATGTCGGGCAGGCGATCAGCTCCGGCTCGACGCGATCTCGTAGGCCCAGGCAATTCAGCATCTCCTTGGCATCCAGCACTTCGAGGACTGGTTCGCTCGCATAGCTGATGCGAACGGTGTCGCCGATGCCATTGGCCAGCAGCGTGCCGAGGGCGGTAATGGACCGGATGCACCCCGTCTCCCGGGGGCCGGCGTGCGTGACGCCCAGATGTAGGGGGTAGTCGTATCGCTGGCTGATCGCGGTGTAGGCGTCGATAACGATCCGCGGGTCGATCGATTTCGCACTGAGCACCACGTCGTGAAAGTCGTTCTCGTCGAAGATGCGGATGTAGTCGTCGAGTTTGTCGAGCATGAGCGTGATAAGGCTCAGCAGAGGATCGTGCCCGAGTGCGGCCTTCTCTCGGGCGCGCCGGGCCTTGTCAGTGCGTTCGACCACGCTGCCCTCGTTGACGCCGACACGGATGGGAATGCCCCGCTCACGACAGGCCCGAATGACACGGTCCACCTGCTTACGGTCGCGGATGTTGCCGGGATTCAGCCTGATCTTGTGGACACCGGCCTCGACGGCCTCCATCGCCCGCTGGAAGTGAAAGTGTACGTCCGCGACGATGGGGACGGATACCTGAGAGAGGATGTGCGCCAGCGCTTCGGTGTCGCGGGCCTCGGGTACGGCTAAGCGAACGATGTCCGCGCCGGCGGACGCGAGGGCTTCGATCTGTTCGACGGTCGCGTCCACGTCGTGCGTGTGCGTGGCGGTCATGGATTGGATGGAGACCGGGGCGTCGCCGCCGACTGCGACCGTGCCGACCCGGACCTGCCGAGTTGTCCGCCTTGGTTTCATCCTCGCGTTTGCTCCGTGGGGTTCCGCCAACCCAATCAGCGCAACATTTCATCGCCCTGTCAACCGCCGAATGAAGAGCACCCGGGCCGCGCATTGCGCTGTGCGATTCGGGCATTGCGTTGCCACATTTCGAGCTTTGCACGGCGCGAGGCTTTGCCATCCGTGAATCGCCGACAGGCATCCGCGTCCCAAGAGAGGATCGCGTCAAGCGGCGGGCGGGCGGCGTCCACATCGTTGCAGAGGAATCGCGGCTCGGTCGCCGGCGGTGCGTCACGGTTGTGCGGACAGACAGTCTGACACACGTCGCAACCGAAGATCCAATCACCCGTGCCGTCCGCAGTCCCCGGCGGAATGTCGCCACGGTGCTCGATCGTCAGATACGCGATGCAGCGGCTGGCATCCATACGGTACGGTTCGACCAGGGCGCGGGTCGGGCAGGCTTCCAGACAGGCCGTGCACGTGCCGCACCGATCCGGCACGGGCTCATCCGGCGCCAGCGACAAGTCGGTCACGATCTCGCCCAGGAAGAACAGCGAGCCGAGCGCCGGGTGCAACACCAGTGTGTTCTTTCCAATCCAACCGATCCCCGCGGCGGCCGCCAGTTCGCGTTCGATGATCGCCGAGGTGTCCACGCAGACCTTCGCCTCGAAAGGCTCGTCGAACAAGGTGTGCATCCGCGCGACGAGGGCGTCGAGCTTCTCTCGGACGACGAGGTGATAGTCCTCGCCCCAGGCATACATGGCAATCCTGCCGCGGTGTCGCGAGGCCGGGCGGTCTGTCGGGCTAGCGGTGGTGGGATGCCGCGCGACGGGCTCCGGTTGGCTGTAGTTCAGCGCAACGACGATCACACTCCGCGCCCACGGCAGCCAAGCGCGAACATCACGGCGTGATTCCCCGTGCCGGTGCATGTAGGCCATCGAGCCGGCACGGCCCGACGCCAGCCAATCCGAAAAGTAGTCCGCGCGCGGGCTCGGGCCTGCAAGTGCGATGCCGCATCGGTCAAAACCCAGGCTCGCCGCTGCTTGTTTGACGTCCTGGCTGTGCGCGTGCGTTCTCATGGTCGGCGTTCGGGTCTCTCTCGGCATGTGCCGGCCCGGTCCCAAGATCAGAGCCGCGCGCGTCAGCAAGCGGTCAGCACTCGCCGACAGAGCCCCCGCTATGGACGAAGACCGACTCCCTTACGGTCGCGGCTCTGATCCCCGACATCTCTGCCGGAAGCACCACCCGGCCAGCGATTGCCCGGCCGGCAGAACCGCGTTTCGGCGACCGCATTTGACATCCCGAGCAGGCTGTCCTAGATTGGCCGCCCGAAACAACAGGAGGCCGTTGTGGCCCAGTAAACAGGGGACGTTCATGCTTTTCAACTATGATTGGTGGTTCGACGGCGCGTACGAGGAACGGATCAATGAGGCCAAGCGTCGTTGTTCGCACAGCCATTTTCCCGATCTCGACCCCGAGAAAGCCTCGGAAGACACCGCCTACCGTGAGTTCAGCGAGCAACTGGAGGCCCGGACGATCGTGTACCTTCGCGACGGCTTCTCCTACGAAGTGAAGGAGATTATCCATCAGAAGACGACGATGTCGCTCATGTTCGAGTGCATGCCGGCGGACGAGGCTTACAAGGTCGGTTGTTTTGTGGTGACGATCCCGTTCGACGATATCGTGAGAGTGGAGATCTTCGCGGTTCACCCGGAAGAGAAGCCCGAAGACATGCCTTCGATCAAAGGATTCGCCGGGGCGCAGGGGCCGCCGTCCCGCGGGGAAGACCGTCCCACACGACGCGACCAGTCGGAGTAGCCGTTGGACGCCCAAACCGAGCCCCGAGCGCAAGCGAGTGGGTTCGAAGACCTACGATCTGTCCACGAATACGCCGCGCCGGCGCTTGGGGCACGGATCAGCCCTTCCGGTTGTGTCATGGACCGGGAGCTTCCCCGCGTGATTCAGACACTTCGAAGCGAGTTCGACGGTCACGAATCCTCCCATTGCGCGTCCAGAGCAAAGGATTCTGCCGTGAGGACGGTGAAACCGTTGCGTTGTCTCCCCTGACGATGCCTACGTGGGCAACTCGCGGGCGGAGAAGAGAGAATAAGGCAGGTTTCGGCGGCCTCGGTAGGCCGTGTGCGGCGGGCACGGAGAGTTCCTCAAGCCCCGCGGCGCCTCGTGACGAGCCCGATTTCAACTGGTGATTAAGGAGTATGTGGGATGTTCTCCAAGATGATGTGTAGCGTCCTTGCAGTGACTTTCGTCGGATGCTTGGCCGCATCACCGGCCGTAGCGGACGAGGAGGAGGTCGTCGCGCTGTTCAAGCTTAAAGGGCCGTTGCCGGAAGCGCCGGCGGCGGTGGGCCTCGGACCCCTGCTCGGCGAAAGTGAGCGGCTGAACATGTTTTCGCTGCTGAAGAAGCTCCGTGAGGCGCGGGGCGACAGCAACGTCCAGGCGGTCATCTTCGACATTGAAGAATCGGCTCTGGGGTTCGCCCAGACCCAGGAGCTGCGCGCACAGTTCGAGGCGCTCCAGGCGGCGGACAAAGACGTGTGGGTGTTCTGCGAGACACTCGGGAACAGGACGCTCATGCTGGGCAGCGCGGCCAATTGGCTGGTGCTGATGCCGACGGGTGAAGTCATCACGGCCGGCCTCTACGGTGAAGGAGTCTATTTCAAGGGCATGATGGACAAGATCGGGCTGGAGGCGGACATCCTGCACTGCGGCGATTTCAAGTCGGCCGGCGAGCCCTTCTACCGTACCGGTCCGAGCGAGTACGCCGAAAAGCAGACCAACGAACTCTTCGACGCGCTCTTCGAGGAAATGATCGCGGCAGTGGCAAAGAGCCGTAAGCTCACCGAGGACGAGGTTCGCGGGCTTATCGACAGGGGGATGCTGAGTGCGGCCGAGGCCCTGGATGCGAAGCTCGTTGACAAGCTCCAGTACCGCGAAGACTTCATCAAGAGCATCAAGCGGAAGTACGGCGACGACGTGAAGGTCGTCCGTGACTACGGCAAGAAGGAAGGGCCGGACATCGACTTCGGCAACCCGTTCGCCATCTTCCAGGTCTTCGCCGACATGATGAAGTCGAAAGAGAAGTCGGACGAGGCAGCGGTTGCCGTCGTATTCGTCGAAGGTGTCATCACCTCGGGGGAGACAGAGTCGAGCCTCTTCGGCGGCAGTTCGAACGCCGGCTCAACCACGATCCGCAAGGCGATCGCCGAGGCGGCAGCGGACGACTCGATTAAGGCGTTGGTCCTTCGCGTCGACTCGCCGGGCGGTTCCGCGTTCGCCAGCGACGTGATCTGTGAGGCGACAAAGCGATTCAAGGAATCCGGCCGGCCGTTCATTGTCTCTATGGGGAACGTGGCCGGCAGCGGAGGCTACTACGTCGCCACGCTGGCCGACACCATCTACGCCGAACCCGCAACGATCACGGGGTCCATCGGCGTGGTGGGCGGCAAGATCATCACCAAGGGCCTGTTCGACTGGGCGGGCATGAGCTTCCATGAGTACAAGCGAGGCAAGTTCGCCGACATATGGAACACGAACCGCCGCTACAGCGATGACGAACGGACCCTGCTTTGGGGATTCATGGAGCGCGTGTACGGCGATTTCAAGAACCGGGTGCTCGAGGGTCGCAAGGACCGGATCAAGGGCGAGTTGGAACCGCTGGCGGGCGGGCGCGTGTATGCCGGCGCTGCGGCGCTTGACATCGGCCTGATCGACCAACTCGGCGGATTCGCGGACGCCATCAAGCACGCGGCCGACGCGGCGGAATTGGGCGGCAAGTACGAGGTCCGCGTGTTCCCCCGCCCCAAGAGCTTCTTCGATATGCTGGGCGAAGCGTTTGGCGGCGAGAAGGAGGAGGATGAGTTCACTTTCGTGAAGCTTGCGCGGCCTGGCGTGGGCTCGAAGTACGCGGCATTGCCGCCGGTAGCAGCGGGGCTCGACGCGCTGCGATCAATCGATCCGGGAAAGGCCAAGGCCCTGCAAAACTTTTTGATTCAGATGGAACTTTTCTCCGACGAGCGTGTACTAATGGTAGATACGAGCCTGTCAACCCTGTGCCCGTAACGGAGGCGGTACGCAGGCGGCCCCAGCATGGGCGAGCGCTGGCGAGCCGCCACTGGGCCTGAGTCCCAACGGCCTGAACAGCATGGAATAATCGCGCCTGAGGGGGCAATACCCCCGCGACGCGAATAACAAGCTCCCACTCCACCCTCTGGCCTGGCCGCTCGGGCACACAACCCGAACGACCAGGTCAACTTTTTTCTGCTGACGCAGTTTACGAGAGAACGTAGTATCCGAACCCCGTGTCGGACGTCGAAGACCAACGGTTTCCGGCAGCCGACAGGGGTATCAACCCTGGGGAGAGGGCGGGTGTCGCGATTGTGCACTTGCTTGCGCTTCGGGCTGGTACAGGCAGCCAAACGTCGGCCGCGGGGAGGGGACGCGAGGTGGGTCGTCAACTCAGGCGTCCAGCGACCGGCACATCTCGACGAGCTCGTCTGTGGTGAGGACCTTGCCGATGTCGAGCAGGATCTTGATGTCGTTCCCGACCTTGCCCATGCCGAGGATAAAAGTCGTGTCGACAGCCGCCCCCAGGGTCGGGGGCGGTTCGATGCTGCCGCCCGCGATGTCATGCACTTCCTGTACGGTATCCACGATGATGCCCATGAGCGTGCCGACATCCACAACGATGATGCACGTCTGATCGTTGTATTCGGTCCGCTTCAGGTCGAACTTGGACCGCAGGTCGATCACCGGGATCACCTTGCCGCGAAGGTTGATCACGCCCTCAACGAAGTCAGGCGTTTGAGGCACTTTGGTTACGTCCATCATGCCGATGATTTCGCGGACCTTCAGGATTTCGAGGCCGTATTCCTCGCCTGCCAACAGGAATGTAAGGTACTTCCCGCTGAGATCGTCCGGGGCTGTAAACCGCGCATCTTGTTCAAGCTCGGTGCTCGTCGTGGGTGAATCGAGAGTCGCTTCCATGTTCGGCTCCTCCTACACTTCCACCAGGGTCTTCTCGTCCTGGTCTGCGGTGTCTTGTGTGCACTCGCCAGCCGCAACCGTTTCTTCTTCAACGATGTCGGCAATGGCCCGCTCATCGCCAGGTTTCGCCACGACGCTCGTTGCCCGCCGATGCGTCACGTGGGTCCGGGCATGAGTTTCCGCGAGGCCGGCCATTTCGAGTATCAAGCCGACTTTTCCATCGCCGAGTATTGCCGCTCCCGCAATGCCTTTGAGATGCTTGAACCGTTCTCCGAGCGACTTGATCACAACCTGTTGTTGGCCGATAAGGTCGTCCACGATCAGCCCCATCGGCCGGCCTTCGCACTGGGCGATCACGACCATAGCGTTGCAGGGATTGACGGGACCGGTCAGGCCGAAGAGTTCGCCGAGAGACACGAGTGGGATCAACCTCCCCCGCACGTTGAGGACCTGCCCTTTGTGCTGGACGGAGGTGATCTGTTCGGGGCGCGGGCGCAACGCCTGCTCGATGGAGATGGTCGGGATGATGAACCGCTCCGTCCCGACTTGGATGACCATCCCGTCGATAATGGCCAACGTGAGCGGTAGGCAGATGGCGAAGGTGCTGCCTTTGCCAAGATCCGATTTGATTTCCACTTTGCCGCGGAGTTGCTCGATGTTCCGGCGTACGACATCCATGCCGACGCCACGGCCGGAGATATCCGTAACCTGTTTGGCCATCGAGAATCCCGGCGCGAAGACCAGCGCGTAGGCTTGCTGATCCGAGATTTCCTCGCCCTCCTGAATGATGCCTCTTTCGATGCCTTTGGCGATGAGCTTCTTGGGGTCAAGTCCCTTCCCGTCGTCCGCGATCTCGATGACGATATTGCCGCTGTGATGGAACGCACTGAGGTGGACGGTCCCTTCTTCCGGTTTGCCGATTTCGCGACGTTCTTCCGGTGTTTCGATTCCGTGGTCCGCCGCATTGCGGATCATGTGAACCAGCGGATCGCCGATCTGCTGGATGACGTTCTTATCCAATTCAGTCTCTTCGCCCGAGATTTCGAGGCGGACTTTCTTTCCCGCCTTGCGCGACACGTCTCGCACGAGCCGGGCCATCTTCTGGAAGGTCGGGCCGATGGGGATCATTCGCATCGACATCGCGAGTTCCTGGACGTCACGCACGATCTTACCGACCTGGTTTACGTTTTTTACAAGCTTGGCGTCGGCAAGCGTGTCCGCCGTCACGTCAACCAGCGTCTGAGCGATGACCAACTCGCCGACCATATCGACAAGGCCGTCCAGTTTGGCCGTGTCGATGCGGACCGAGAGATCGCCTGTCGCCGCGGCGGCGGTTTTTTTCTGCGTCTGCGGACGGATCGCCTGACTGACCTGCTTGGGGGTTGTGGCGCCCATATCCATCAGAATCTCGCCCGTCTTCTTGCCAGGTCGCGTCCGCTGCTGCGTGTCGAGGGCGACATTCACCACTTCCTTGGCAACGGCGCCTTGTTCCACGAGGTTCTCGCCAACCTTGTTGTCCGCGTTGCCGGCCATCGGCTCTCGGCCCTCGAGTTCGATGCGGCCTGCGATGACGCCGCGTAGCTTGCGGATCATCTCGCCAATCGGCGGCTGAGGAATGACGTTTCCCTGCGGATCGGCCATGTAGGACGCGATCTCACCGAGTTGGGCTTTCAGGATATCCACGACGTCGAAGACGAGGTCGATCAAGCCCGGGGTGATCTTGCGATTACCCTTGCGGGCTTGGTCCATGATCGTCTCCGCTTCATGGGTCAGACCGTTGATGTCGCGGAGGTTCAAGAAGCCCGCCATCCCCTTGATCGTGTGGAACGGCCGGAACAGGTTGTCGATGTTTGTCGAGTTGTCCGGCTCACGTTCGACGTCCAGCAGGGCCGCCTCGATCGCCTCGATGTGCTCGCCGGCTTCCTCGAGAAAACCCTTGATAAACTCGAGTTCGTTTTCGTTGATCTCCAGCGGGATTTGTTCGTACGCTTCGATTGTGGCGTCGCTCGGGGCGGACTGCGTCTCCTGCTCGGTCTTCTCCGGGGGAGAAGGCGGTTGTTCGTTGGCGTTGTCGGTTTCGTTTGCGATCGGCTCGCTTTCTTCGGCTGGCGCCGTTGAATCGGCTGAGCCTCGTGATTCCACGATTGGCCCAGCCGCCTGTGAACCGGCCGGTGGCGGTTCCGGATTCGCGTCTTTTCCGCCAAGAGCCTCAATCCCGTTCTTGACGAATGAGATTGCCGCGGCGGGATCATCCGCCTCACCCAGGATTAGGTTCTCCAATTGCGCAGCGAGTTGACGGGCTTGGTCGGACAGCGGCGATTCGCTTTCGCTGTCAGTCGCAAACAGGGCTTCGCACCAACTGTGCATCTTCGCGAGCAGGCTGAGGTCATTCGAGGCGACCGCCTGTGCTGCTTGCGACAGTTGTTCAATGAGCTGGTGGACGTTTCGGTGTGTGTTGTCGTTTTTGGTCATCGATCCCTCGCGCTCCCTCTGGGCCGCATCCGTGGTTGGCGGAGCATATCGTCGGTGTTGCTTATCGATTCCTCGTGTTGCACAGGCGGAAGCCCCCACTTGGGCTGCGGAGCCGGCCTGGCAGTATTGGTTTTTCGGGCATTGGGCCTAACCGCTTAAGACTTACAAACAGCGGGAGCGCATCACGCAAGCTCCGAATTCACGCGCTTGGCCTCCGGGGCGATCAGCGAGCGGCATTCCGATAACAAGGGGCGAAGCGGCGGGTAGTCTCGGCGCGGCCGTCTCACCGCGCCTGCGGGCGCGGATCGGGCGGTGTCAGGCCTCGCGTCCCGCGGGCTACAACTCTTCAAACTTGGCGGTGAAGTGTCGGAGTGACGGCGGTTCCTCGATGATGCGAAGGCCCCGCAGCGCGTTACGCTCTTTCTGGATTTCAAGCATGACTTCGATCACGTAGTCTATGTGGCTCTGCGTGTAGACTCGACGGGGGATCGCCAGTCGGACCAGCTCCATGGCCGGCGGGGGTCGGCCGGGCCCGCCGAACATGACGCTGCCGATCTCCACGGCGCGGATGCCGCCAACCCGATAGAGCCCGCAGACGAGCGCCTGACCTGGATACTGCGCCGGCGGGATATGTGGACAGAAGGACTTCGCATCGATGTAGATGGCGTGCCCCCCGGGCGGTTCGACGATTTGGATGCCGGCGGCGAGGAGCTTCTCACCGAGATAGGCTGTGCTGCGAATCCGGTAGTGTAAGTAGTCCTCGTGGAGCACTTCTTCGAAGCCCTGCGCCATCGCCTCGAGGTCTCGGCCTGCGAGGCCGCCGTAGGTGACGTAGCCCTCCGTCAGGATCAGCAAGTTCGACGCTTCATGGAAAAGGCGTTCGTCGCGAACGAGCAGGACGCCGCCGATGTTGACCATCCCGTCCTTCTTGGCGGAGATGGTCGCTCCGTCAACCATGTCGAACATCTCTCGGACGATGTCCCTGACCGATCGCTGAGATTGGCCCGGCTCGCGCATCTTGATGAACCACGCGTTTTCGGCAAACCGGCAGGCGTCGAGGAAGAAAGGCAACTTGTGTTTGTCGCAGACGGCTCGAACCTGCCGCAGGTTTTCGATGCTCACGGGCTGGCCCCCGCCGCTGTTGTTGGTGACGGTGACCATCACGACCGGGATCCGCTCGGGGCCGACGCGTTTGATCAGATCCTCAAGCGCCGCCACGTTCATATTGCCCTTGAACGGATGGCGATTGCGCGGGTCGCCGGCCTCCGGAATCGGCAAGTTGATCGCCTCCGCGCCGCTGTGTTCGACGTTGGCCCTGGTCGTGTCGAAGTGTGCGTTGTTCGGAACGACCTTATCCCGGCCGCCAATCAGTTCGAACAGGAGTCGCTCACTGGCGCGACCCTGGTGTGTCGGCAGCACCTGCTCGAAGCCTGTGATGCCTGTAATTCGTTCCTTGAACCTGTAAAACGAGATCGCCCCGGCGTACGACTCGTCGGCGCGCATGATGCCGGCCCATTGCTCGCTGCTCATCGCGCCCGTACCGGAGTCAGTCAGCAGGTCGATGAGCACGTTCTCCGCGCGGATAAGAAAAACATTGTGCGCCGCCTCCGTAAGAATGCGATCCCGCTCTTCCCGGGTGGTCATCCGGATCGGCTCTACGACCTTGATCCTGAACGGCTCAATGATTGTCTTCACGGGGCTATCCTCCGGCTGCTCTCAGAGCAGTTTGGCTTTTTCCGTGGCGGCCGACGCCTCGGTCAGCCGGCTTAAAGCAGGCCGTACCGCTCCATTCGATACCTGAGTTGATCGCGCGAGAGATGCAGCAGTTTCGCCGCCTTGGTCTGGTTGTCTCCGGTTTGGACGAGGGCCTGACGAACCAACTGCTCCTCCACGGTTTGCAGACTGATTCCGCCCGGCGGCAAGTCTACCGCGAACTCCTGGCGCCCCGAGTCGCCGCGTCCCAGGACCAGATCGTCCGGCCCGATCACATCGTGCTTGCACAGCAGGACGGCCCGCTCGATGTTGTTTCTCAACTCGCGGACGTTGCCGGGCCAGGTATACGACATGAGCTTCTCCACGGCGGCGGAGGTCGGGCCGCCGACGTCGCGTCGAAACTCGCGCGCGAAGCTGACCACGTAGTACTCCGCAAGCAGTCGAATATCGTCTCCTCGCTCACGTAGTGGCGGCAAATCGATCGGGATAATGTTCAGCCGGTAGTAGAGGTCCTCGCGGAACTTGCCCTCTTCGATCAGCTTGTGAACGTCCCGGTTCGTTGCCGCGATGATCCGCACATCGACCTCGATGTCTTGAACGCCCCCGACCCTGCGGAACGTCTTCTCTTCGAGGAATCGGAGCAGCTTCGCCTGAAGAGACGGGGGCATGTCACCGACCTCGTCCAGGAACACCGTGCCTCCGTCGGCCAACTCAAGAAGCCCCTTTTTCAACTGCTTGGCGTCGGTAAACGCGCCACGCTCATGTCCGAACAACTCGCTCTCCAGCAGGGATTCGGTAATGGCCGTACAGGTGATGTTCATGAACGGGCGGTTGGCCCGGTCAGAGTTGTAGTGGATTGACTTGGCGACGAGATCCTTGCCCGTGCCGCTTTCACCTCTAAGAAAGACGGTCGACGCGCCGCTGCCCGCGACGTCGCGCATGAGTTGAAACAGCGAGAGCATCACATCGCACTTGCCCAGGATTCGATCAAAGCCGAATTTCTGCTGCATCTTGGAACGAAGATCCCGGACTTCACGCTTCAGGCGTGTGGTCTCGAGCGCCTTGTTTACGGTGAGCATGAGGGCGTCTATCTTGAACGGCTTGCTCACGTAGTCGTAAGCGCCGAGCCGCATGGCCTCGACAGCGTTCTCCACGTTGCTATAGGCAGTCATCAGCAACACGACGATGTCCTGGTCGTCCTCGCGGATCCGACGCAGGACGTCGAGCCCCGTCATGTCGGGCAGCTTATAATCGAGCATGACGAGGTCGTAGGTTGCCCGGGAGAGCTTCTCCAGTCCCTGCGAACCGCTCTCCGATTCGTCGACCGTGTAGCCCTCCTTCGTGAATCGCTGGCGAAGCGACCAGCGAATCAGTTTCTCGTCCTCGATGATCAGTATTCGTGGTTTGGCCATAGCTAGCTGGGAATCTCAACCGTCACCCGCGTACCTTTGCTTACGACACTCTGAATGTCAATCGCGCCGCCGTGCGCCTCGACGATCCGCTTGCAGATCGGCAGGCCCAGCCCCGTGCCCCTGGCCTTGGTCGTAAAGAACGGCTCGAAGGCCCGGTTCAGTACATCCGTCGGCATGCCCTTGCCGTTGTCCTCGACGATGATGCGGATGCTCGATTGCAGCGGCCTGATCCTGCAGGTGATATCACCGCCGTCCTCACATGCGTGCGCCGCGTTCAAGAGCAGGTTCGTGATGACTTGCTGCATCTGGATTTCATCGACCAGGACCTGGTGCTCGCTATCCAGCCCCGCGCAATGGACCCGGACGGAGCGAAACGCCGGCTCCTGGCGTAGCAGGATCAGCACGCGTTCGACGATCGTATCAAGGCTCTGGAGCTTAGTCGCCGGCGGCTTCGGACGCGCGTACACCAGCAAGTCCTTGACGGCGGCATCCAGGCGGTCGATCTGCTTCAATGCCTCGGTGATGATTTCTTTGTGAGGGTGTCCTGCTTCCAAGCCGGAGCCAAGCACCTGAATGGCGCCACTGATGCCCGCGAGGGGGTTCTTAATCTCGTGAGCAAGTGAAGCCGCGAGCTGGCCGACGCTGGCAAGATGCTCTGACTCGCTGAGGCGTTGCTCATACTGAGCCTGCTCCTGCTCCTTGATCCGATGGACGTAGTCCTGCAAGTACGCCTCATTCATGAGCGCTAGCTCTATGTCCAGGATCTTGTTCACTGCCGCTGACTTCGCGGCGCCATCCGGCACTTGCAGTGCCTGGAGCTTCTTGAGTAGAGCAACACGGACGATGTTCATCGCCGTGAAGACATAGTGCGGGGGCAACTCCATGCGCACGTGGCGCCTGCCGATTTCACATCGTTGCCGGCAATATTCTTCGTCGTAGTTGCCGGAGAATAAGCCCTCGAACCACGCCAGCAGCGTCTGTCGAAAGTACTCGGACGGCGCATTGGGGCCGCGCAGGGCTTTGTACACGTTCGGGTGGCGGGCAAGCATGTCGGAGAACAGGTCGAAGAGCTCGGGGAACGTCGGGGCCAGCGAGTCGCGCAACGCGCGCAGCGCATTCGCGTCGCTTTTGCCAAAGCTGACGTAAGACTTCATGTCCTCGAAGAACTCCCCAGCCATGCGGGGATTATAGCGGCGGGAGCCGACGGACAGAAAAGGTCCCTCGGCGGACGGAAGGCGGGAGCCATCTGGACTCGACCCGGACCGGTTCATCGTCGGCTTGCGCGTCTGCATGCCCCTCTGGCAGCGTTCGACTGGCAGGCAGGGGCGAGTCAACCGATTCGCTCGCCAGCGCCTCGCATCGTTCATACCACCGACAGTCTCGCGCACACGCCGGTTCGAACGAGCCGAAACAGGTCGGTCCGCCCTCGTTGCGTTGGGTTTGCCAGACGAAATCGAGGTCCGGCGCCACGCCCGTGCGAACGGCGTAACGGACAGCCTTCTCGCGAACCAAGTGTCGGTGTTCCATGGCCGCTACTGCTCCCATGGAGTCGCCCGTCGCGGCAACTCACGTTGGTTCAGATGGACTGAATAGTCCCATAATACACGAGGAAGGTCTCTTCTACGACCGTTTTTTTCGTTTTTTTTCCCCCGCGACGGTCTAGTCTCTCGTCCGGTTCCGTGCAGATCCCGACGGAGGGACTCGCGACCATGCGCGAGTATCCGGATGTTATCCACGAGTGCTCGCGCAACACCCTTCCGGAAGGGCTTCCCCAGCCCGCAGCCGATGCTAACTATCATGAGGCCTCTTTTCCCCCGCTATCGGCGACCACAGGGAACCAACGCTGTAGGCGGCGTTGTACCACGCTTGGCAAAACCAATACGCCCCATGTTGCAGATAAGTAGAATCTGGATTGGGTGTCCTGCCGATTCGAGAGGATCCGCAGGCGGAGTTGAGTTCCTCGGAATCAAACGATATCCTCAGAGAGAGAGGGCTCCCGACCGCGTTCTCTCAGAGCCACGCAGCGGCCGGGCAAGGGAGATTGGAGATCAATCACATGGCCGCAAGCGGACCAGGCATCGCCTGGATCGCGTCGGTTGGCGCGATTGTGCTGGGACTCTGGGCCAACATTGCCGCGGGCCAGTGTCAGCAGAAGATCACCGCTTCAGACGCCGGTCCAGAGCATGCTTACGGCTCTTCCATCGCCGTTTTGGGCGACGACATTGTCGTCGGCTCCCCCTTTGCGAACGCCGAAGGCGACGACTCCGGCGCGGCCTACGTCTTCCATTTCGACGGGTTGAACTGGATCGAACAGCAGCAACTCCTCCCACTGGACGATCCTGCAGGTGACACCTTCGGCCGGTCTGTCGCGGTTTCAGGCGATGCCGTGCTGGTAGGCGCGCCCAATGACGACGACAACGGCGCCAACGCCGGTGCGGCCTATGTGTTCCGATTCAACGGTTCTGCCTGGGAATTCGAGCAGAAGCTGCTCGCGAATGACGGCGCGGGCTACGATTATTTCGGCTATGCCGTGGCCCTCTCCGGCGACCACGCCCTCATCGGCGCCTATGCCGACGACGACAGCGGGAGTATCTCCGGATCCGCTTACGTGTTCTGCTTCGACACCCTCAGCACCGAGTGGGTCCAGCAAGACAAGCTCATCGCCTCGGACGGCCAAGCCTATGACAGGTTCGGAGAGACGCTGGCGATCTCCGGCGAGGCCGCTTTGATCGGCGCCCATATGGACGATGATGCCGGCGGGGCCTCGGGCTCGGTGTACCCTTTCCGCCACGACGACAACGGCACGCCCAACGACTGTCTCGACGATTCTTGGATCCAGGGGCAAAAGTTCCGGGCCTCCGACACCGTCGGCGGCGACGAGTTCGGCTGCGCAGTGGCCATGACCGGCGACATCGCCGTCATCGGCGCCTACGGCGACGACGACGAAGGTTCATTCTCGGGTTCCGCCTACGTCTTTCAGTACGACGACGGAACAGGCGAATGGGCCGAGGAGGTCAAACTCGTCGCGTCGGACGGCGATGAAGGCGACGCCTTCGGGCGGGCGGTGGGCGTGTCCGGCAACACGATCCTCGTCGGCGCCCCGGACGACGACGACGAAGGGAACGGCTCCGGCTCCGTCTATGTCTTCCGGCTGGACTGGGTCTCGTGGGGAGAAGAAATCAAGCTTCGAGCGGCCGACGGCGCCGCCAACGACCATTTTGGCGAGGCCGTGGCCGTGGCCGCGCGAATCGCTGTGGCCGGGGCGCCCGCGGAGGATGCATTCGGCTCCAGCTCGGGCGCCGCCTACGTCTCCAGCGGCCTGACAGACTGCAACGACAACGGCGTACTTGACCGGTGCGACATTGATGTGGGACTCACCGACGACTGCAACGACGACGGGATACCTGATCAATGCTCGCTCTGTCCACCCTCGGGTGCGGTGGATCTCGTTTTCATACTCGACACGTCCGGATCGATGGGGGACGAGATCGACGCCCTCTGTTCCGTTGTCAACGAGGTCATCCAGGAACTCCAGGACGACGGCTTGATCGTCCACGCCGAGATCCTCACCGTGATGGAGGAGCAATTCGGCCGGATGTCCAGTATCGACCTCGCGATTGCTGACGAGGGCGTGGGCCGCTCCGACGCCTGGCCGAGGGAACTCTGCACCGAAGGAAGTGTGGAGGCCTACTACGGAACGACGACGCCCGGGCTGCCTGAAGTTCTCGGAGACTGCGGCGGCCATCCCGAGCCGGCGTCTGAAGACTGGGGGCCCGCCACCGCCATCGTCGCTGCGAACAAGTCCTGGACGCCGGACGCGTTACGCGTCATCGTCCCGCTGACGGACGAGGGACCGCGGTGCGGCAGTCCGGTGCTCGATCCCGGCTCGGACCGTGACGCCATCGATCATGCAATCCCTTTCGTTGCCGCCGGCAATGTCGCCGTCTCGCCGGTCATCGGCTCACCGTGGCCCCAGTCCGTGGTCGATCTCGCGGATGCACTGGCGGCGGGCGGGCGGCCGGGAGGCCAGGTGCTGCTGACGTCGGAGAACCCGGAAGTCAATCTGGCGGACCTAATCCGTCGCATCATCAAAGATGCGTGTGACTCGGATGTGGATTGCAACGTGAACTGGGTGCTCGACGAGTGCGACATCCTGGCTGGGACGAGTCCGGACTGCCAGCCGAACGGCATCCTCGACGAGTGCGAGTACCCCGGCTGCCCCGGCTTGCTGCTCGGCGACATGCAGTGTGACGGGACCGTCGACGGCCGCGACATCCCAGCATTCATGGACTACTTCCTGGACCGCCGCTATCTCTGCCAGGCGGATCTCAATCAAGACGGCGCCGTCGACGAGCTCGACCTGCCGGGCTTCGTCGCTTCACTGCTCGCCGTATCGCAATAAGTGGCCGTTCGCGCGGATCGCCCTCGAGTGGTGCTGGGCGAATGGGCATGTGGTTGCTAGAATCCCGTCGTGGACGCGTTGCGACAAGATCAGAGCCGCGCGCGTTAGCAAGCGGTCAGCGATCGATTCCAGCGGGCCAGCGCATTCGAGCGCTAACCGCTCCCTCACGGTCGCGGCTCTGTTCCGGTCGCGGTTCTGTTCCGTCAGCGCTCACGAAATGGTAGGCCCGGCCGGCCACCGCAGCTTGCCAGGAGGTTAGCACGTGACACCGCAAGAAATCGCTCGCTGGATTCGAGATGAGCACGAGCAGATCAAGGTTCTCTCTGAAGCCCTGCTCGAAAAGGTCGCCATCGCGCCGCAATCCAACGAGCAAAAGTGGATTCGGGAGCTTCGCGAGGCGTTTGACCACCTGCGCGCACACATGGTCAAGCACATGTCTTTGGAAGGCCGGGACGGTTACATGCTGCCGGTGGTCAACCGACGACCCGCTCTGGCGCGCGAGGTGGATCGGCTCGCCCACGAGCACGGTGAATTGACACGTGTGATGGAACAGATCCACTGTTCGCTTCACGAACTTGAGCCGGCGGACCGACTGCTCATCCGCGATTGCTGCAAGCGAGTCCGCGATCTCCTGCAGTACCTCGAGCACCACGAGGCAGAGGAGAACTACCTAATCGTCTCCGCCTTCACCGACGATATCGGCACGCACGATTAGCAGCACAGCGCAACGTGGGAGGCGGCGGGCTCATCGGGGGTAAACTTGCCCCTTCGCATCGAGATGCCCTTCGGCTCGCACGACCGAGTTCTCGATAACGTGGCTGAGCTCCCGAATGCTGCCGGGCCGTTGCCGTCGCGACAGTACCTCGATAGCGTCATCGCCCAAACCCTTCATCGCCAAACCGAACCGGCGGCAGTGGTGATCCAGAAGATGTTTAGCCAGTAGAAGGATGTCATCGGATCGCTCGCGAAGGGCAGGCAAGTGACGGTACAATCGCGAGGCCTGCTCCCCACGGCCGACAGGGACGTCGGCCGCCACACGAGCCGCAGAGTCGGCTGCGGGAGAGGGCGAAACTGCGGGCTTCGATGCCTGACGGAGCACTGGACGACTTAAGAGATGACACGAGATCGGCCACGCATCTCCGAGACCTTCGCCCCCGCGCCTGACAGCCCCGACAACCTGGATGCGGCCGACGCTGTTGCGCCAGGCATCGGGCTGCTCTGTCATCTCAAGCTCACACTCCTGCGGAATCGGCTGCGCCAGTTGCTCGATCGATCCCCCCTCAAGCTGCTGCTGGCGATCCTGTTCATCGCTGTCATCTGGACGTCGCTTTTTCTCCTCTTCGACGAGGCCTTCCGATTCATGCGCCGCTTCGAGGAACGGGCAACCCTGGCAACGCCTTACGTCTTCCACATCTTCTTCGTTGCCATGACCGCGATGCTCACTTTCTCGACGGCCGTACTGGCGTACGCGTCGCTCTTCAGCCGGCCGGAGCCGTCTTTCCTGCTCGCGGCCCCGAACGCACCCAGAAGCATCGTTGCCGTCATGTATGTCGAAGCGCTCTTCTTCGCCAGTTGGTCCCTGGTGCTCCTGGGCGTGCCGCTCATGCTGTCATTCGGCCAGGTCCAAGGGCTGCCCTGGCACTTCTACTTGACGTTCGTCGTTGCGTTCCTGGGCTTCGTGCCCATTCCCGGGGCGTTGGGATTGCTCGCGGCCTTGGGAATCGCACTCTGGTTGCCGCGCCAGGCCCGACGCGTGCTATTCCTCGCGGGCGCCACGCTGATCGTGCTCGTCGTCCTCTGGTGGAGCCGCCTGTGGGAGGCCTCGTCGCACTCGTCCACGGCGTGGCTGCACGCCTTCCTCGCTGAGTTGCAGTACCTCAAGGGAGCCCTGTTGCCGTCGACCTGGGTCACCAAGGCGATTCAGAGTGCCGTCGACGACAAGCCGGGGGATGCCGCCTTCTACCTGGCTATCACGGTTTCCACCGCCTTGTTCTTCAGCTGGGCGGCCGTCACCTTCACCGGGCAGAAGCTGCTCCCGGCGTTTGGTCGGGCGAACACCGTCCTCAACAGGTCCAGGGCCTACAGCGGGTGGGCGTCGCGCTGGATCACCGGCCTGCTCTTCTTCTACGTTCCGAGCCAGATGCGGCTGCTGATTCTGAAGGATGTCCGCAACTTCTTCCGCGATCCGATCCAGTGGTCACAACTCGTGATCCTCTTCGGGCTCCTGGCATTGTATCTGGCCTACCTGCCGCGCTCGCGGCCGGACGGCTTCGACTTGCCCTGGCAGGCCCTGATCTGCTTCCTCAACTACGGCGCCGTCACGCTGATCCTCTCCACCTTCACCAGCCGGTTCGTCTTTCCCTTGATCTCGATGGAGGGCAGACAGATGTGGCTGCTCGCCCTCTGGCCGCTCGCCCGGCGCAAGGTGATATGGGCCAAGTGTCTCTACTCGATCACGGTCACGACGCTCGCCGCCATGGGCGTTACGCTGCTCTCGATCCGCGCGTTGGACCTGCCGCCCGCCTTGTCGCTCGTCCAGGCCGGCAGCACTTTGGCAACCTGCATCGGCCTTTGCGGTCTTGCCGTCGGTCTCGGCGCGAAGCTGCCCTGCTACAGTGAGCTGAACCCTGGGCGAATCGCCTCCGGACTCGGTGGCACGATCAATCTGATTGCTTCCGTCCTGCTCGTGGCGGGCAGCATCGCCCTGTTCGGCATGATCTGCTATCGCATGGTCGGCGCGGGCGACCTCAACCGCCTGGGCGGCGTCGAGTGGGCCGTCTTCGCAGGCATCGTCGCCCTCGGACTGGGCACGGCCTGGTTCAGTATTCGCACGGGCGTCCGCGCATTCTGCAAGCTGGAACACTGATACGTATAGTCGAAGCTCGAATGGTCACAGAAACACGCTGTGCTCTGTGAACTCGCTGGGCCGAGAATCCTCTCTCGGCCCTCAGGCCGGTGCCGAGAAGGGACTCTCGGCAGAGCGTGGTCATGTACTGCGGCGCCGGCGCGAAGGCCGGCAATGCTACTCCTTGGCCGGCTCATTCGCGGCCGTCTTTTCAGGCGGGCCGAACTTATTGTGCTGCTCGGTCGTGAGGATCTCCGCGTACAGCCGCGCCTTCATCAGGTCGAACTCGGCTCTGATCGGCGCGAGGAGCTTCTCCAACTCCTTTGTATGATGCTGCTGCTCATCCTTCGACTCGGCGTTTGAAAGCAGCTGCTCGCACTTATCGAGCTGATCACGCCGCGCCGCGCGGTACCCGATCGCGTTCTGCTTCGATTTCTTCAAGATCGCCTTTGCCGTTGCACGCTGCGGGTCAGTGCATGCGTACTTGTTGCAGAAGCGGCGGACGTACGCGTCCCACGCCGATTCGTCCGTCACGTTGATCCCTTCCTCGAGAGCCTTCATGGCCTCGGCCTCGGCGACGAGCCGATCCCTCTCCGCCTGCTGACGGCGGTAATCGACCATCGCGCCAGCGTGCACTGGATCATTCTGCAAGCCCCAGTCCGTCGGGTTCCAGCCACCCTGCTTCCATCGCTCGACCATCTTCTCAACATCACCATGCCGGCGCTTCAGGGCTTCCGTATCCTGGTCCAGCGTCTTCTGTTGCTCAGGCGTCATGGAATCTCGCAGCTTTCCCGTTACACGCTCGACCGCCTTCAGCGAATCGTCCATCACCGGCCCGATGGCCTGGGACCAACGTTGGACCTGTTCGGCGGTGAAGGGCTTGTTCTTCACGCGCGTCTGCACCACCTCCATCACCACGGGGAACAAATCCTTGAAGTGACGGGCGCCGACCATCATCGCCTCGTGCTGGACGGTCGCGTTCATCTCGTCGCGCTGCGCCGGCGTGAGCCCATACCGCACCTGGAGGTTTTCCATGAAGACCTGCTGACGCTCCTGCGGCTTCCACGGCGGAATGCCCCCCACGTTGCGCATGAGTTGGCGCGCGTACTGGTCTGCTTCGGAATCCCATCCCTGTTGGGCGAAGATGTTGTCCGTCGCCTCGTTCATGAGCAGGCTCTGCTGGTCCCAAGAACCGATCAAGTCTGCGTCTTTCTGCAACTCCTGAATCTGCTTGAGCTGGTCAGGCGTGACCTGCCCCTTGTCGGCAGGCTGCTTTTCACGCGGCTTGCCCGGCCGCTTCTGCTGGGCCGAAGCCGAAACACCGGTCCACAGGATCACGGAGAACGCGCACAGCCACGCCGCTGCCCTGCGCCCGGTTGGCCGCGACCGCTTCTCTGCCGACGCGTCCAGGCATCCACCCGCGTGAATGCGAACCGTCGCCTTCACACCGCCGGGCAACATCTGCCGGCTCTCTTGGCTCTCGAACCTACACACCATTGCTACCTCGATTCCGGGCCCGGCGAATCGCGTCTCGGAGTTGCTCGTGGACTTCCAGAGGCCGGGATACGATCCGCCACGATGCCGTGCCGCCGGGGCCGCCGCCCGCAGCGGCAGTCTGAACGCTGATCGTGCCCACACGCGTCAATCGCTCCGGTAGTGAAAACGTACCATACGTATTCTGCAGTCGATCCAGCGCACACTCGAACAGTTCCACGTTAAAAACACCTCGGATCCGCATGACCCGCTTGTTTGTCAACACGTACAATCGCGAAACCCACTCCAGGATCGCCCACGCCAGCCGAACACCTGCGACGCCTGCCGCCAACTGGTACATATTGCCACGGTATTGTTGCGGAAAGAAGTCCTGGAGCGCAGCCAAGCCCAACACGATCGCAACAAGAAGCCATCGCAGCGAAACGAGCACCACAAACCACGGCGATGGCTTGATCGCAAAGTGCACGACCTCTCCGCCGTCCAGCAGGTGCGCCGGCACAAGCTCCGACACCGGCAGCTTGACCGCGCTGGTGCTCGGGCTCTCGGCCTGCGCGGCCCGGGTCCCCGCTTCCGTTTCCGGCTGGACGGTAGCCGTCACGCGTACAACTCCCGACGGAGCACGCCGATATCGGGCCAGTTGCGGTAGTGGTCGTTGTAGTCCAATCCATAGCCGACAACGAATACGTCCTCGATGTCAAACCCAACGAAGTCCGGCAACAGGTCTTTCGGCGCTTTGTCCACCTTTCGCAACAGCACACACATCCGCAGGCTCGCGGGGTCCTGCCGCTTCAATTGCCGCATCACCGCGCGAAGCGTGTTGCCCGTGTCGAGAACGTCATCCAAAACCAGGACATGACGACCCGCGATATCCAGCCCCGAGTCCTGAACCAGACGCACCTCGCCACCCTCAGTCGTCGCACCCCGATAACTGCTCGCGGTCATCAACCCGATCCGCATCTTGAACGGCAGGTACCTTATAAGATCGGCCAGGAAGATGATCGAACCAGACAGGATCGGGACGATCACCAAACCCTTGGAATCCTCCCCGTAAACCTCGCTGATCGCCCGGGCCATCTCGGAGACCCGCTGCTTGATCTGGTCACGAGTTATCAGAATCCGAGCGAGGTCCTTTTGCATCCCGGGATTATACGCCTCTGTCGCGAGCGCGGACACCTGCCTCCCGCAACGGTTTCCCACGGCCTCTTCGCCCACCAGGCAATAGCCGGGAGCCCGGCCGGCGCGTGGTCCCAGGGGACCGCTTTTTCCTGACGCAGCCATTTTCGGCATCCGATAGTCCCGATAGAAGCCGAAGCCAAACTCCACGCGTGATGCCGTCTCGATAACCGCCTGACCGGGGGACAAGGTCGTGCGACACGATGAACTCGACAGCCGCGGAGACCAGCAACCGCTCGTCCTCATCGTGGACGACGATGCAGACATGGTGCATCTTGTTGAACGGCTACTTCAAGGTGGCGGGTATCGCACGATCTCCGCCGACGACGGCCCTGCCGGAGTCACCATTGTCGAGCAATACTCGCCCGACGTCGTCCTGTTCAACCTGGATATGCCCGGCATGAACGGCGACGTTGCCTGTCGCGAGATCAGATCCAAATGTGCCGCCGACAGCACCTCCATTATCATCTTCACGGCCGCGGGCTGGACCGCCGACATGATCAATCGACATCTCGACGCGGGGGCGAACGACTTCCTCCGGACGCCTTTCACGAGAGTGGACCTCCTCACACGGGTCCGAGTCGTCCTTCGTGCCCAACTCGCTCAAAATATGTTTCGCAAGCTGGCGATACTCGATCCCGCCACGAAGCTCCTCAACCGGTGGCAGTTCTTCAACGAACTCAAGGAAAGCATCGCGGCAGCCAGAACGAAGGCCGCCGAGTGCATCCTCGTTCTTGCGGACATCGACAACCTCGCGGCCGCAAACGAACGGTTTGGCTACGACTTGGGTGACGAAGCGATCCTCACTTTGTCGCGTCTGCTCAGGAGGTTCGCCACCACTGGGTGTAAGGTCGGGCGAGTCGGCGGCGACGGATTCGCCGTCGTGATCAACGACTCAACCCGGGAACAAGCCGTGGCCCTGTGCAATCGAATCCGGCGGACCTTCGCGTCGGTCGCCTTCGACGCCGAAGCCGAGCCGAAGCACCTCACCGCCGGCTTTGGCCTGGCATCCTTCAGAGGCGACGCCCACAACTTCAGCGCCGACGATTTCATGCTGAAGGCGGACGTCGCCCTATATGCCGCAAAGCAACTAGGACGCGGTCGCCTTGCCACCCATTGGGACATGGATGCCATTGATCCCGCCAACATTCCGGCCGGCAAGCGCCACGCCCGCGCCGTGCCCAGGCACGCTACCCAGCGAGCCTCCAGTGGATTGCCTGACGGTTACAGCACCGCTCGCAGGGTATGAATCCTTTCCAACCCGCGCTGGCTCGCAGCGACTCCAACAGGCGGTCACGCCGGATGCGTCATGAACCTGGGTGCGTCCAGCCCGACAGGCCCTGCTTGCTGCGACGCGTGACTTTCCTCACCCCGCGACATCGGACCGCCCGATACAACTTCCATGACCGGCGGGAAACATGCCGCGACGATTGCCGTTTCTGTTGTGCTTGCCGCCGCAACTTGCGGATGCCGAGAGCAGGCAGCTCCCGACGATGCAGCCTCCCGTGTCGGCTCGTCCACCGGGCAGCCGCATCGTGAATACGGGACTGCGAGCGCCGCAGCACGCGCGCAATCCCCCGCGAACGCCGCCCGCCTGTTGCAGAAATACCACCAAGAGCGCAACTACGCCGCCATGGCGCCGCTCATCGCCCAGGATCAACGAGAGCGAACCATCGCGTTGCTCGAGGCCGTGGACACAGTGCTGGACGCCAACACAGAGATGCAGGTGATTGCGCAGGAGAAGTACGGCGGCGCGAGCTACGGCCTGTGGGACCTCGCTGCGATGGAGAACAACCTCGGGCCTTTTTCCGCCCGCGTCTCTCTCTTCAGCCAGCACTTCAAAGGTGACGAAGCGTTCGTCACCCTGCAAGAGGGCGACAATGTCCCGCTGGTCCACGGGCGCTTCGCGTTCGACGGGGATGCCTGGCGATACCACCCGGATCCGGCGCCGGCGAGCATCGTGCCGGAATTGCACAGGCTGGCCGAAACCTTGCGAGGGGTCTCGGCATCGATCCGGAAGGGCGCGTCATTCGAGTCCTACGACAGCACATTCGTTGATCGCGTTCTCCCACAGATCAAGCGTGTCGCCACTGCGCGCGACGATCCGCCCGACGCCGTCGCCGCAGGAGAAACCGTGGACTGAGCCCGTCGAAGCGACCACCTCGTTCCATGGCATTCGGCCAAACGGCGCGCCGGCAAGAAGCCTGCGCAAAAACTGCGCGTCACAGTTTGGCGACAGGAACGCTCACACGTCGAGTCTGCAAACGTCGATAGAAACAGGTCCTCGCAGTTGATCAGCGCCCTGCCATGTGGCCCGGCTGAGAGGTGAGTTCAATGTGGACCACCAAGCCCCCATGTGGGCGGGGAAACACCATACATGAGACAGACCACGCCGCCGGTCGTGGGAGTCATGCGGAGGAAGCAGGATGAAGTCCCGGACCCGTTGTACAATCGTCGCGAAGCTCACTGCCTGTTTGATGCTGACTGCGGTATTCCCCGCGGCAAGCGTCGCACAACTCCAGGAATTGGAACTGACGTCGCTCTGTTCC
>JBDRKQ010000124.1:0-2484 GCA_043813895.1 Planctomycetota bacterium | reverse complement strand
ATCACCGGCTTGCCGCACGCCCCGGCCTCTACCTGGGTCATCCCGAATCCCTCCAGCCGCGACGGGGCCGCGTAAATGTCGCACGCCGCCAGCAGGTAGGGGACGAAATTACGCGAGAGCACGTTCGCCGTGAACACAACGTTTTTCTCGATCCCCAGGTGCGTGGCCAACTGCAAATCGATCAGGTTCTGCTGTTCCGTCCGTGGCTGAGGCCAAACTTTGCACACGTACTTCCAGTCCGGCGCTTTCTGGTCGTTGATCGCCAGCGCCTGCATTACCTCCTGCGCGCCCTTCGAGCTCGCGTCGCCGCCGATCGTCAACACCATGATCTGATCCGACGAAACTCCCAGTGCCTCGCGCACGGCGCTGACCTTCGGATCACTCGGATCGCGCGGCACAAACGCATCCGTGTCGCATCCCACCGGCAGCACTTCGATGTTCGCGCCGTCTATCCCATCGCGGATGTACATCTCCTTGACCCACCGCGACGTTACCAGGATCAAAGGCAGCGAGTTGAGCACCTCGTGATAGTTCGCGATGTACCCGTCCGCTACCAGCCACGGAACCGGCTGCACGCCGTACCGTTGTGGATGCAGGATCAGGTGCGGAGTGTGACCCCAGTACCCCACGCCCAACACCAGGTCCGGCTCGAACCAGCGATAATACCACTCCTTCTCTTGCGCCGATTCGAAATGAACCCCGCAAACGTCAACGCCCAGTTCCTTCAACCCGCGAAACATCAAGTCTCCCTGGGTCGCCAGACCACCTGGCGAAGGTGGGTAATCGTAGAGTACCAATACTTTCATCTCTCACCATCTTTCGCATTCGACCCAACGACAAGCCGCCTCTGGATCGTCAAAGGACCAGAACGCTTCGGATCGTGGCGTGGTCTGCGCCTCCCAGCTGGCCGGCCCGAAGCCGTAGTCCTCGGTCAGCAGTCGATACTTCTGCTGCCAGATTTCGTCGCTGAAGGTCTCCTGCTGCGTCGCCTTCCTCTGCACGCGCGGCAGGTACGCGCGGGCGCCGTCCTCGAAGGCGAACATCCACAGCGCATCAGCTGACAATGCCCCGTCTGCCCAAAGGCCCACCACTGCCCGGCACGTCTCCTCGTGCCGCCGGTGGCGTGTGTACTCACCGCGCGGACCGTGCGTCAGGATGACATCATACCGCGTTGCAGGTACAAGCGATAGTACCACCTCTCGCACCCGCGCATCGTCCAGCGGATTCTGCTCCGGGCCGTCGTCGAGGTCCCCCATCGCGCCGACCGCCCCCAGTCGCGCCAATACACGGTGAAACTTCGGCGCTCGGTCCGCATCGCTTGCCCGACACAGCGACACCACATGCCACGACCACTGTCGTCGCAACAAAATCGTTCCCCCCGCCCACAGCAGCTCGTCGTCCGGGTGGGCCACGATAACCGCCGCGTTCTTTCGAATAAAATGAATCACGCCACGCTCCGCACCAGCCGCCATGCCTCCGCCTTTGCGATTGCCTGTTTGAGACATGGTACCTCGGTTTCGGTTGCCACATTCACTTTTCATCCAGCAGAGCTATTCCTGCACGCTTCCGTGTTCGCGGGGCAGGGCACTTGCGCAGGTAACTGAGCACATCGGCCAGTTGGGCGGTGGCCAGGGCCAGACACGAGTCCGCCCCGCCGTAATAGAGACGGATCTCGCCGTTGGGCTTGTCCAGAATCCAGCCGCAAGGAAACACCACGCCGTTGACGTCTCCCTGCCGCTCATAGGGCATCTCGGGCGCAAAGATCCACTCGTCGCTCCGTCGAAGAACCTGACAAGGGTCCTCCAAATCCAGCAAGGCAAGTCCCAGGCGATACAGGCACCCGCCCGCAGTCACTCGTACGCCATGGTAAAGGATTAACCAGCCTTCCGGCGTCTCCAGGGGCGGAGGGCTCAGGCCGATCTTGTTGGCGTCCCACCACGCGCCATGCCGTGCGTGCATGAGGATATGGTGGTCACCCCAATGGATCAGGTCTGGCGAGAAGGAAAGCCAGATGTGCGCCCCCGAACTCCCCGTGGAAACCGGCCGATGGATCATCGCGTACCGATTCCCGAAGCGGCGGGGAAAGACGGCCGCATCTTTGTCCTCGGGGGGCATGACCGGCCCGAGCCGGGAGAAGGAGACGAAGTCTTGCGTCTCCGCCAACGATACCAATGGTCCGCCGGGCGAGAAGGCCGTGTAAGCGATGATCCACCGGCCGCGGTCCTCGACCCAGGTCAGGCGAGCGTCTTCCACGCCCCACGTTTCTTCCGAATAGTTCGCCAGATCGGGAGCGAAGCTGGGTTGGGAGTCGATCTGCCAGTTCGACACCCCGTCGTTGCTCCGGGCCACGGTCAGGTGCGAATGGCCCCGGCGGTCCTCGACGCGGACGAGCAGAACCGTTTCATCGCCGAGCTGGCACGCGCCGGCGTTGAACACCGCATGTGCCGGGTAGGGCCAGTCCCGGGCCGTGAGGATCGGGTTGGT
>JBDRKQ010000123.1:0-15525 GCA_043813895.1 Planctomycetota bacterium | reverse complement strand
TCCCGCTCGGCCTGCAATGCTTTCAGCAATCCCTCCGCCAGTCGCGTTTGTTCGGTCGCCATCGAGGGCCCCTCGCTTCTCGGCTTAATTCTCCTGGAAGACGTAATCGTCGTACTCGATCTCGAACCGCAGCTTGTGCTTGGCCTCTTCTTGGGCGAGACCGAGCAGGGCTTCCTTCAACGCGGCATCATCCGTGGCTGATGCCAAATCGCTGTACATTCTGAACGCCGCCTTCTCCGCCTTCATGGCCAGAATGAGCGCTTGCTGGTAATCAATGTTGCTGGAAGGCTCGGTGTCCTCCAGGTAGTCGCCGATCTTCAAGTCGAGGATCTTCTTCTCAACCGCCTGCAACTGTTTGCCGCTCTTGACCTGCAGGAGCTTGGCCTTGTGTCCCTTCTCTTCCTTGGCAAAACTCAGGAACACCCGCGTCATGTGCGGAGCATCCATCTTGCTTGCCAGTTCTGTGTAGAAGCTGGCTGCCTTCTCTTCTTGCCGAATCGCGAAATCGAGGATCTTATCCACACTATCCATCGCCATACTCTTTTCCTTTTTCAGTCACTCTCCAGGTGCCGGTGACTGGGCCGCCACTTGGCGTGCTGGGCCAGATAGGCGGCCACACAGTCGTCGGTGGGTTTCATGGCTTCGGCACCCTGCTCCCAGCCAGCCGGGCAAACCTCGCCGTGCCACAGTCATCCTCGTTCGGCCGCGTCAGGCGTAGGGGTACATCCCCTTCTTGACCGCTTCCAGGTTGTCGAGAAGCTTGTTGTGCTTCTCTTCGTCGGCGAGCATGTACTCGAGCAGGTACTGCTGGACAACCATCTTTTTGCCCTTGATGGCGTCCAGAGCCGCTTTGGCGAATTCGATCGTCTTCCGCTCCAGGGCGATGTGCTCCTCAATCATCCCCCAGACTTCGCCCACCTCATCCGGCTGCAGCGAGATCGCCTGCTTCTCGAAACTGTCAATAATGAACTGCTGCACGCGGTGGTGCATGGCGGAGTCCTGCATGACGATCGCCATGACCGTGCGAACCAGGAGATTGTCGGTCGTCTTGCTCACCTTGGCCGCCATCTCGATTGAGCCGTTCTCGATCTTCTGCCACGCCTTCATGTTCGCGGCGATCTTTTCCTGTAGTTCCTTTGTCTTCATCAGTCGAAGTCCTCTGTGCTAATGTAAAATAACGCTGCCACGCCACACACGTCGCTCACTGAATCACGACTCCTCGCCGGTCGCAACAGCTTCGATCACGGCCTCGTCTTCCACGACCGACTTCACGGTCCCACCGGCCAAACCTCCTGCAACTCCGCCGGGTGGAGGCTCTTGCCCTGGGCGCCTGGATAGGATACGGGTTTCACGCCTCCTATGGAACTCACTTGCCCGCAAGAGGCGAGGACGCATCCAAAGCCGAGCTTTATCCGTGTTTTGCGAGGTATGCCGCCACGCCTTTGGCGCTGGGTTTCATTGCATCCTCGCCGGGTTTCCAGTTGGCCGGGCAGACTTCGCCGTGCTTTTGGGTGAATTGGAGCGCGTCGAGCATCCGCAGGGCCTCGTCCACGTTGCGGCCGAGCGGCAGGTCGTTGATCGTCGCGTGCCGTACGACGCCTTCCGTGTCGATCAGGAACAGGCCGCGCAGCGCCACCGCGTCATTGAACAGAACGCCATAGTCGCGGGCGATCCGCTTCGTGATGTCGGCCACGATCGGGAACCGAATGTTGCCGATACCGCCGTTCTTGACGGGCGTGTTCTTCCAGGCCCAGTGCGAGAAATGAGAGTCGACCGAAACGCCGATCAACTCGCAATTCTTCTCCTTGAAGACGTCCAGTTTCTTGTCGAAGGCGATGATCTCCGACGGACACACGAACGTGAAGTCCAGCGGATAGAAGAAGAGGACGACATACTTGCCGCGATAAGACGAGAGCTTCAGCTCTGCGAACGAGTTGTCCGGCATGACGGCCTGCGCCGTGAAGTCGGGCGCTTCTGTTGTGACTAGCGTGCTCATGATTCTGCATTCTCCTGCGATGCGAGTTGGTTGTTCGACTGTATCTTCGCTTCTATTCCCATCCGGAAAGCCCGGCTTCTTCTCGGTGCGTCCGTCCGACGACCGCCAGGGGTGCCGCTGGCGGCTTGCCCGCCAGTGCGATCTTGCCCACGTTTGCGAGCGAGCGAGTCACCGGCAGACAAGCTCCCAGCGGCACACATCATTTGACCGGTCACGAAGCGCTATCCCCACTTGCCCTTGGCGATGTGGCCCTGTATCTCCGTCATCGCCAGCTTCATGATTTCGTAGCTGTGCGCCAGCGACTTCCGGAAAACGTCCACACAACCGGGATCGAGGTTGTCTTCGATGCCGTCCTTGCAGACTCGCTCCACCTTGCGGCCCAGGTTCACGAGCCGGCAATGCAGGGCGTTCGTATTCCGGGACCGTTCGACCAGATTCGCCGCTGTCGCATCCAACGCCGTGAACTTCTCGGCAACAGCGCCACACTTCGGGCACTGCGCCGGCGGCGCGTCACCATCGTGAATGTAACCGCATACTGTGCACTTCCACTTTTTCATCGTGATTGTTCCTCTCTGCTGTTCTTGAGCAGTTTCGTAGAAACCGTAATGAATCTTGCAGCGTCCGACCCCCGCGTCGGACGTCATCCTCGTAGCGTCCGAGCCCAGCGTCGGACGACGTCACATTCAGAGCCACGCGCGTCAGCAGGCGGTACGTCATGAACTCTGACGGCGGGCCATCACGTTTTGACACTGACCGCTCCCTTACGGTCGCGGCTCTGATCTTCGGCGGTCGACAGGGGCGTCTGCCGCTCCAGACCAAGCCTTGCCCTAGAGCTTGACTTCAAGCACGTCGAACCAAGCCCCCGTGCCTGCCAGTGAATCCATTTCCGCCTGCACAATCGCAAGATGCCCTTCCTCGATCTCCACGAAACGTTCAAAGAGTCTCTGCCCTTCGGGAGGCAGTTCCTTCACCATCTTCCTGTAGAAATCGCTCGTCCGACGCTCCGCATCCAGGGCCTTGCTGAGCATCTTCATCTCCATCCCGTGATCCGCGTCCGACATTCCGGCCGCGAGTCGGGAGGCCGCCTCGGCGATCGTGTCCTTCGAGGGCACGGCCGTCTTCAACGAAGACGCCGCAACCTTCCCGGTCTTACGCCACTCGCTCAAACGTTCCCCCAAGAAGCGGACATGCCCTTGTTCCTCGTCGGCCAACACGGAGAACATCCGCTTACCCGTGGGGTCCACCGCCTTCTCTGCGGCATCCCGGTAAACATCGCGCACGTCGTTCTCGAACTCGATTGCGGTCTTGATCGCCTCTTCGATAGTCATTTACCTATTCCTCATTGCACGTATTCCGATTCCGACGTAGCCGGCGCCATCAACCACGGAGTCTCACACTCGGATCAAGACTCCGGCAGACGGCCGAGTTTCTTGGGGGCCGGCCTCAGCGTATCTCGCAGAGTCGCACCGCCCTTCAACCGTGTGTCATACCGGTTTGGCCGCCGCCGCGACCGGCGCCGGTCGTCCGCCCAGCTCCTGATCGATCATGTACAGCACCGCGCCGCTGTCTCCCGCCAGCTTGAGCTTGTCCCTGACGTCACGGGCCATCGCTTCCTCCTCGACCTGCTCCGTCACGAACCACTGCAGGAAGGTATTCGCGGCGTGGTCGCTCTGGGCGATGGAGAGATCCACGAGCTTGTTGATGAGCCCGGTGATCTTCGCCTCGTGCTCACACGCCTCCGTAAAGATCTCCAGCGGTGAGGTCCACTCGGTCTTCGGCCCTTCGATCGTCTTCAGGAGTACGCGGCCGTCGCGCTCAAGGACGAAGTCAATGAACTTCATCGCGTGGATGTCCTCTTCCTGGACCTGGATCCGCATCCAGTGCGCCATCCCCTTGAATCCCTGCGACTCCAGCCAGGAGGACATCGAAAGATAGAGGTACGAAGAGAACAACTCGGCGTTGATCTGCTGGTTGAAAGCGTCTTGGATCTTCGGTGTAAGCATGTTGTTACCTCTCTGTTGTTAGGGAAGCCGCCTGTTCATTCTCCGAAAGATGCGTTGTTGGCTGTCCCACCAGTGCGAGCGTCCGCTGATCGCGTACGCCCAGAACGGGTCTCGTCGGCATAGCCCGTCCGATCTGTCCTGCACGCGGGACAAATGCCTTCGAACTCTAAGTTGTAGCCCAAAATCACGTAGTCGCCCAGGCGCTTGATTTCGTGGGGAACAGCGTCATCCGGCAGGCCCTCGGCATCCTCCACCCGGCCGCACCGAACGCAGCAAACGTGATAGTGGCGATCCACGTCCGCATCGAATCGCGCCTCCGGGCCCCCGGTCCCCAGTTTCCGGACGAGCCCCATCCGGACGAGGAGTTCAAGGTTGCGATAGATCGTGCCGAGGCTGATCCGGGGTAAACGCTGTCGGGCGATTTCGTACAACTCCGCCGCCGTGGGGTGGGAGGTGAGTTTCTTCAGCTCCTCGAGCACCACTTGGCGTTGGCGGGTCTTCCTTCGATGAATTCTTTCAACCATGACTTGCCATCTCTATCACTATCAACTATTATTACTGATAGAGAGTTGGATGTCAAGCAGTTTTTGGCAAAGTTTCTGATTCTGGGACGCAGACCGCGATAACACCCCGTCCCATGAGTGTGGGGATTCGCAAAGCGTTGTCGCGCACAAGGTTACGCTACTCGCGGGAGAAGGCTGCACGCCGGCCTCTCCTTGCGGCTCGGGATCAGAACAAAAGAAGTGAGACAACTATGCGTGCTATCAAGCCCCGTACAATACCTGGAGACCGTATTGCGGGAGAAACAGAGATGTTCGAGTCAGGGATGCACTTACAGGGCCAGATCCCGGAGTATGCGTGCTTCGAGGTTCTGGATCAGGACGGCAACCTACGGCCGGATCGCGAGCCGGCTCTCGCGTCCGATGATCTCCTCGGGTTGTATCGTGCGATGGTCCTCGCCCGCGCCGTGGATGAACGAATGCTCAAGCTGCAACGGCAAGGGCGTATCGGGACGTTCCCGCTGAGTTCGGGCCAGGAGGCGGCGGCCTGCGGTCCGACCCTCGCAATGAAGAAAGAAGATTGGTACGCGGGTTCGTTCCGTGAATTGGGGGGCCGCCTGATGCGTGGCGACCCCATAGAGAACATCTTTCTCTGCTTCGGGGGATACGAAGAGGGCAACGTGTTTCCCGGCGGCGAACGGACGCTGCCGATCTCGGTGATCATCGCCAGTCAGACGCTGCATGCCGTTGGAATCGCTTACGCGATGAGAATGCAGGGAGAAAAGGAGACGGCCGTCGTGTGCTTCTTCGGCGACGGCGCGACATCGGAAGGCGATTTCCATGAGGCGCTCAACTTCGCCGCTGTCTGGCAAGTGCCTGTGGTCTTCGTCTGCCTGAACAATCAGTGGGCGATTTCTGTGCCGCGCCACAAGCAGACTCGGTCTCGCACGATCGCACAGAAGGGCATCGCGTATGAAATCCCCGGCGTGCAGGTCGACGGCAACGACGCGCTGGCCATGTATCAGGTGACGAAAGAGGCGCTCGATCGGGCTCGCGCCGGTGGGGGCCCGACGCTTATCGAGGCCATTACCTATCGTCTGAAGATGCACACGACCGCCGACGATCCGAGCCGGTATCGGTCGGACGAGGAGGTCGCGGAATGGGAGAGACGCGACCCCATTCCCCGCTTCCAGAAGTTCCTCGTATCGCAGGGGCTTTGGAACGACGCCCAACAGGCAGAACTCGAAGCCGACGTCGGCCGCAAGATCGACGAGGCGGTTGCCAAGTATGAAAGCATTGCCGATCTGAAGGATGACACCCCGTTCGACAACGTGTTCGAGAATCCACACCCCAGGATCGAATCGCAGCGGGCCGAGTTCCTCAGCGAGATCGAGAAGGAGAAGGCGGATGGTTAAGCGCAACATGGTTCAGGCGATCAACCTGGCGCTCGAGCAGGAGATGGCAAAGGACGATCGGGTAGTGACTCTCGGCCAGGACATCGGCATGAACGGTGGGGTCTTTCGCGTTACCGACGGCCTGTTCGATAAGTTTGGCGAGGATCGTGTGATCGACACGCCCCTCGCGGAATCGGGCATCGTGGGTACGTCCGTGGGGATGGCGATCGCGGGCTTGCGGCCCGTGGCAGAGATGCAGTTCTCCGGGTTTGCCTACATAGCGTTAGGGCAACTCGAAGGCCAGGCCGCGCGGTTCCGCTCGCGAACGCAGGGCAGGCTCAGCGTACCAATGGTGCTTCGAATGCCCTACGGCGGCGGCGTGCGAGCCTTGGAGCACCACTCCGAAAGCCATGAGGCGACGTTTGCGCACGTCCCCGGCCTC
Source organism: Planctomycetota bacterium (assembly GCA_043813895.1). Classification (GTDB taxonomy): domain Bacteria; phylum Planctomycetota; class Phycisphaerae; order UBA1845; family UTPLA1; genus CAZTAR01. The sequence continues at coordinate 9,190 of JBDRKQ010000123.1, read as the reverse complement.
AAGGTGGTCATGCCCTCCTCGCCGCGCAACGCCCGTGCCCTGTTGGTCGCCGCGATCCGCGATCCCGATCCCGTGATTTTCATGGAGCCGAAGCGGTCGTACCGCGCGTTTCGCGAGGCCGTGAGCGACGAAGAGGAGGTCATGGAGATTGGCAAGTCCCAGGTCGTCCAGGAAGGAACCGACCTGACCGTGATCTCGTGGGGCGCGATGATGCGGCCGACCATTCAGGCAGTCCAGGAAGCTCAGGAGAAGCGCGGCATCAGCATCGAACTCATTGACCTGCTCACGATCTCGCCGATGGACACCGACACGATTGCCAGCTCCGTGCAGAAGACCGGCCGCTGTGTCATCGTGCAGGAAGCGCCGCGCTCGTTCAGCCCCGCATCGGAGATTATCGCGACGATCAACGACACTGTTCTCATGTACCTCGAAGCGCCGGTCCGCCGCATCACGGGCTACGACATCACCGTCCCGTACTTCGGGCGGGAGAATTCGTACTTGCCGTCCGTCGGCCGGATTCGCCGGGCCATCGAGGAAACAGTCGATTTCTAGGAGCGCACCGTGTACGAGTTCAAACTGCCCGATCTGGGTGAGGGAATTCACGAAGGTGAGATACTTAAGTGGCACGTCGAGCCGGGCGCCACGATCGAGGAAGATGCGCCGCTGGTTGATGTCGAGACCGACAAGGCGGCGTTGACGATCCCGTCACCTTGCGGTGGTAAGGTTGTGTCGACTTCCGGCGCGATCGGCGAAACCGTCTTCGTGGGAAATATCATCGTCGTGATCGACAACGGCTCAGGCCCAGCGGCTGAGCCTGCGAAGGAGCCGATGGCCAAGCCTGTGGCAGCGGCTGTCGGCGCAGCACTAAGTGGGGTCAACGCACCCGCCGCGCAGTCGCCTGCAACATCGCGAGGCGGCAACGGGTCCTCCCCGCCGGCCGCCGCCTGGGGACGCGTCGTAGCGGCGCCGGCCACGCGTAGGCTTGCCCGCGAACTCGATGTCGATATCGCTCGCGTTCCTCCGACGGGTCCCGCAGGCCGCGTGACACCGGAGGATGTCAAGCGATTCGCAGACGGCGGCGCGCCTGCGGCACAGGCCCGCACCGAAGCCGAGGGACCCGCGGAGCACACCCCGTTCGAGTTTGACTCGTCCGGCAAGGCCGCGATTCCGTTTCTCATGGTCGAGCCGTTGCCTGACTTCTCGCAATGGGGGCCAATCGAGACGGAGCCCGTTCGTTCCATCCGCCGCAAGGTGGCCCGCAAGATGGTCACATCGATGATCCTCGTGCCGCACGTCGCCCACATGGATGAGGCCGACGTTACCCTTCTGGAGGAATTCCGTCGCCGCGAGCGCGATCGCAGGGCCGGCGAGCCAGGCGGCCGGCTGACGTTGCTGGCGTTCGTGATCAAGGCCGTGACGGCAGGGCTGAAGGAGAGTCCCATCTTCAACGCCAGCCTCGACTTCGCCAGCGAGCAGATCGTCTACAAGAAGTACTACAACGTCGGCGTGGCGGTCGACACCGATCGCGGCCTCGTCGTGCCAGTCATCCGCGACACCGATCGCAAGAGCATCCTTCAGATCTCCGCGGATATCGAGCACGTCGCCGCGAAGGCTCGGAACGGAGAACTAGAGGCCGCGGACCTGCGCGGCGGGACGTTCACCATCACCAACGTCGGCCCGCTCGGGGGCACGGCCGTCGTGCCGACGATCAACTACCCCGAGGCGGCCATCCTCGGCATGGCGCGGGCAAAGGAGAAGCCCGTCGTGGTGGACGGGGAGATTGTCGTGCGTAAGATGCTGCCTATCACGCTGGCCTTTGACCATCGCATCGCCGATGGCGCGGAGGCGGCGCGGTTTGCCAGCGGCATCGTGCGACGGTTGTCCGATCCGAATCTGCTGATGCTCGAAGCATAAGCAAGAAGGAAGAAGGCCTGAACAGTGTGGGTGCCCCGTCCCTTCCTGGGGTGGGGGACAAACCGGGACTGTTCACTTCGCTGGTGCGAGGATTCGCTGGTGCGAGATTCCTTTCTCGCACCCACTCTGGCGGGAATCCTGCGAAGAGGGGTGCGAGATGGGAATCTCGCACCAGCGGGTCCGTCCCCCACCCCCCAAGGGGGGATGGGGCACCGATGCCGAACGAAGCCTGTTCTGGAGAGATGACTATGGTCGTGGGAAGCTTGCGACAGGAGACTGAAGTCGCCGTCATCGGCGCCGGCCCCGGCGGTTATGTTGCGGCCATCCGCGCCGCCGATCTTGGCAAGGAAGTGACGCTTATCGAGGAGCGCGACCGCCTCGGTGGCGTGTGCCTGATGGAGGGCTGCATCCCTTCAAAGGCAATGATCCACATCGTGGAACTCGCAGCAGCGGCGCGCGACGCCGCCAAGGCCGGATTGACGTTCGAGAAGCTGACTATCGATCCGAAGAATCTGCTCGCATGGACCGAATCGGGGTGGACGGCCTTACCCAAGGCATCGGCGGCCTGCTCAAACGTCGCGGCGTGGAGATCATTCATGGACGAGCGCGATTCGACGGGCCGAAATCCATCGCCATCGCGGAGTCCGACACCTCCGGCCTCGACTTTCGCCAGTGCATCATCGCGACGGGATCCAGAATCAATGAGCTGCCTCCCGGCTATGACCTCCCGATGTGGACATCGGCTGATGCATTGAAGCTGCCCGAGATTCCCGAACGGCTTCTGGTCATCGGCGGGGGCTACATCGGGATGGAACTCGGGCTGGTCTATGCGGGGCTGGGTTCCCGGGTCACGATGGTCGAGCTGTTTCCGCGGCTTCTCGCGGGTGCGGACCACGATCTCGTCGAGGTCGTCGTCAAGAGCTGCGAGAGGAAGTTCCAGGCGATTCGACTCGAATCCAAAGTCGTCGGCGTGGAGAAGACCGCGTCCGGCTTCGCGGTCACGATCGAACAGAAGGGCGACAAACAAACTGAGGAGTTCGACCAGGTTCTGGTCGCGATCGGGCGGAGACCCAACACGGACAACCTGGGCCTCGATACCGTCGGCATCACGCCGAACGAACGCGGGCTGATCGAGGTCAACGAGGAGTGCAGGACCGTCGTGCCGCACATCTACGCCATCGGCGACGTGACGCCGGGACCGGCGCTCGCGCACAAGGCGAGCCGCGAAGCGAAGGTCGTGGCGGAGGTGATCGCCGGGCAGCCAGCGGCGTTCGATAATACCGCCATACCTGCGGTGGTCTTCACCGATCCGGAGCTGGCCTGGGCCGGGCTGACCGAACGCGAAGCCGATGAGCAGGGGCTGTTGGTCGGCGTCGGGCGGTTTCCTCTCTCGGCGCTCGGTCGGGCGCGAACGATGGGACGAGCCGACGGACTGGTGAAGATCATCTACGATCCGGACACCAAACTCGTGCTCGGCGTGGGCATGGTCGGCCCTCACGCCTCTGAGTTGATTGCCGAAGGCACGCTCGCACTGGAGATGGGCGCGACGCTGGAGGACCTGATGGTCACGATCCACCCGCACCCCACGCTCTCCGAGGCGATCATGGAGGCGGCCGAGGTCGCCGCCGGCGTCGCAGTCCACGTCCACGCGCCAACGGGAGAGGCAGATGATTGACGATGCCTTTCCAGCCTACGCCTACGACGACGATCTGATCGACGCCGCACGGCGCGACGGTCGGACTCGCGTGCGCGTCTATCGGCTCACGGCCCCGGTTGTCGTCCTCGGATCAGGCAGCCGACCCGACGTTGAGTTGTACGTCGACGCGTGTCGTGCGGACAACGTCCCCATCGTCAGGCGCCGTGGCGGCGGCTGCGCCGTTTCGCTCGATCCCGGCAACATCATTGTGTCGGTGGCAGCGACGGGTTTGCCGTTCGGCCACCATCAACGACACTTCGACACGCTAACCAATTGGCTCATCGGTGGCCTGGAGCGCATCGGCATTCCGGGCGTCAGACCGGCGGGTATCTGTGATCTGTGCATCGGCGAACGGAAGATCGGCGGCGCATGCCTGCGCCGCTTCCGCGATCTGCTCTACTACTCCGCGAGCCTCTTGGTCGCCCCCGATCTAGACGGCGTGACGCGCTACATCAAGCATCCGCCGCGCGAGCCGGCCTATCGTCGTGGACGACCTCACACAGAGTTCATGGGATCGTTACGCTCGATCACTCCTGACGCAGAGCAAGTCGCCGCCGACCTTCGCCACGTGCTCGATCCGCCCGAGCTGCCGTGCCAACCCGGGAACCAAGTGGCACCTGCGAGCTAAGGGCGTGCGCGTGAATGAGCTGAGCGAATGTCGGGTGGTACGGGCGTCCCGTCCGTAGCTGCACGGGCAAGATGCCCGTACCACTCATATGAAATGCGCAAGTCGTATGTGCGCGGTTCCTAAAAGCGATTCTTCGATCCCTCTGCATCCCGGTAAGCAGCGCGGTCAGAGACGTACCGATCCATGTCGAGGTCGGCGCCTGAGAAACCGTCCGGATCGTTCGCAATCTTCGTGATAATGGGGATGCACCATCCGCAGCCGGTGCCGGCCCCAAGGCAGTCCACCATCTGACTGGGGTGATTGGGCCGCTCACGCCGCGCGAACTTGACCAGCTTGCGCAGCGAGACATGACAGCAATAGCAAACCTCGTCGTCAGGACGCATGAAGCTATCGTAACCGGTTTTCGCCGGTCTCGGAATACGCTCGTATTCAGAGCCCGGCGTTTCAAGCCCCGACCGTCAAGGAGGGGTCACCGTTCATACGGCAGGCCCTCACACTTGCGCACTGACCGCTTGCTCACACGCGCGGCTCTGATCCCGTGTCACCGAATCAGGCACGAGCCTCCGTGTTTGGCGTGGTAGTCCTGATGATACTCCTCGGCCTCATAGAACTTCTCCGCGCGCTCGATCTTCGTCGCGATCTTCCCGCCGCGAAACTGATCCGTTTTCTGCAACTCGTCCACGTACGCCCTGGCTTGCTCGAGTTGATCCTTGTCGTTCGTGAAGATCGCTGAGCGATACTGGCTGCCGACGTCCGGTCCTTGCCGATCGAGTTGCGTCGGGTCGTGCATCTTGAAGAAACACTCCAGCAGTTGCCGATAGCTCACCTTCTCCGGATCGTAGCTAACGCAGACGGCCTCCGTGTGGCCCGTCTCACCGGAGCACACGAGCTTGTACGTCGGGTTCGCGGTCTTCCCGCCCATGTAGCCCGACACGGCATCAACCACGCCGGGCACTTTCTGGAAACGGTCTTCGATTCCCCAGAAGCACCCCCCGGCGAAGTACGCCGTCTTCAACGCGATCGGGCGAGACTCCGGCGGGAGTTCCGCGCCGTCGGCGTAAAACCGCAACGCAGCGGAGTTCAGACAGAAGCGCAAACCCGTCGGCGGGGGGCCGTCTTCGAACACGTGGCCAAGGTGTGACCGGCATCGCGCGCACTGGATCTCCGTGCGCACCCTGCCATGGCTCGTGTCCTGCTCGTTATGTATGTGAGCCGGGTCCGATGGTTGAAAGAAGCTCGGCCAGCCTGTTCCTGACTTGAACTTCGCGTCTGAGGTGAACAAGGGTAGGCCGCACAGTCGGCAGGTGTACGTACCCTTGTCTTTCTGTTCCAACAGCCCGCCACAGAAGGGTTGTTCCGTGCCCTTGCCGAGTAAGATGTCCCGTTCCTCCGAACTGAGGCCCCGGGCGAGTTGCTCGACTCGCTCCGGATCCAGCGGCGTAACGTCGTAGCCGCTCTCGGAATAGTGCTTGCCGTCCTTCGTCGTCACGGGTTGAATCTCCTTGGCGGATTGATGTCGGTGCTGCTGATCCCCGCGATCGGTCCCACGGAGCACAAACGCCCCGGTTCCCGCGACCAAGATTGTCCCAATCGCCAGCCACCTGGTGCCTGTCATCGCGATCTCCCGCCCTCCTTCGTACGGATGATAGGCACGTGTTCGCGGTTTTCCGCGAGATTCTCCAGGTCGCCGGCAGCCAGGCGGCCAGGCGGTTTTCGAACTCACCTGTCGAGCCCTTCCAGCAGGCGCGCGGTGCCCGATCGACATGATCAGTCACGATCGGCTGCTTCTTGTCCGGTGTCTTTTCGGGACTGGCGTTGTTCCTTCCCCTGGGTTTTGCCCGTTCGCCGATGTGGCGGAGGATCGTCATGATCTCCTCGATGTGGCGGTTGTCCGAGGCTGCCAGGCCCGCGCGGCCGGCGGTGTGAGCGATCGCGCATGTCGTTGGGTGGACCGGGACACCGACCGCGAGGCCCGGCCCCCTCGTGCAGCTTACCCTGTTTGATCTCCTCGACGCGCGTGCTCACCAACTCTTCAATGCGCGATCTTTCTTGCTCAAACCGTTCGCGTTCCTCCTCCAGGTGTCTCCGCTGCCTTTCGAGACGCTCTGCGAACTCCTTGAGCTGCGCCTCGTGCCGCATGAACCGAATCTCAAACTGTCTGTGAACGAGCTTCCGGATACGCTCCTCGCACTCTGCCTGCTGCTCCGGATTGCCCTCGGCCTTTCGGTACTTGCGACATTGGCCCCGCAACGCCTCGTTGATCTTGAACTCCTCGATGATCGTGTCGGCCAGCGCGGTTTCACCACCGTCGAGCAACTCCGCATAGTGCCGCACAAGCGGGATGATCCTCTGGATCTCCTTTTCAAAACGCTCGGGCTGGCGATCCCTGAACTTCTCAAGACGTTTGTGCATCTCCGGCAACTTCTCTTTCAAGACATCCATGACGAGCTCGATCATCTCGGGCTCTAACGTCGGCCGCTCGCGAGACCCCGGCCCCCGGTCTCTACCCATCCGCTCGCCACGTCGTCGGCCGGGCTCTCCTTCCCCACGACCTCCGGGCCGCCGGCCCCGACGCTGTCCGCGAACGCCCTCTTCTTCGTCGTCCGGCGGTTGAGGTTGAAGCGAGCGCTGGGAGGTTCGGGCATCCTCGGGTTCAACCAACAAGACCGAAGCGGCCACCGCGGCGCGCGGGGACAATGGGATTGAGAGTGGAACCGGCAGTACGCCCACCCCCAAGACGCAAGAGATACACATTGTCAGACGGCACATTCTCATGACAGTTCCTCGGTCGCGTCGAGCCCTCGCAGCGGAGCCAACCTTGCGCCGGGCCCTTCGACATCAACCCCGTTGCCGGCGTCTTCCGATACTTCTTCCAGGACTTCGTACATCGCGGCGTCGTCGATCGACCAATCCTGCGACGCGGACCAGCTCTCCAACTCCGACAGGCCCTGGTCCAGGCTGGCAAACCGAACCACCTGCTCCGCCGTCTCGTCCGTCCACTCCGCCAGAACCTCGTCGGCACGGGCCAGGTATGCGCTCGTTTCGTACAGCGTCGACGAATACCAACCGACTGTTACGGCCAATGCAATCGACGCGGCCGCCGCTAACACGCCGTGCCAGGTCTGCCATCGCCCGACGCGTTGCGCGGTGCGTCGCAACTCACGGCGAACACTCAGGCGCACCCGCTCCATCGCTTCGGGCGACGGACCCGGTGTCGAGAAACCGGCAAGCCACCGCTCACCCGCCGCGACCTCCTGCTCGAGTTTTGGATCGAACTCGCTCATATCATCCTCCGAGCATCTCCCTCAGGTGCGCCAAACCGCGGTGGGCCCGAGCCAACGCAGTGCCCAGCGGCACGCCAGTCGCTTCGGCGATGTCCTTGAAGGACATGTGCGAGAAGTGCCGCAACATGATCGCTTCTCGTTCCGCATCGCTCAGCTTCATCAGGGCCGCGCTGAGGGCGTCGATCTCTTCGCCGCGGACCATCGCCGCATCCGCCGGCTCGACCGGTCCCTCGGTCTCGTCCAGCAGGTCTGCTCCAGATGCCTCCTCCGTGCTCCCCCGGCCAATCTGCTTGGGCACGCGTTTTCCGCGGCGAACACGGTCACGAACCAAATTCGCGGCGACCCGGAAGAGCCAGGCCTCGAACCGGCCCTCGTGCTTGTATGCCCCGAGGGTCCGAACCAGCCGGACGAAGACCTCCTGAAGCAGGTCCTCGGCATCGTGCCGCGAGCCGGTCATCCGCAGGAGAAACCCAAAGACGCGACCGGCATATCGCTCGACGATCCGCTCGTAGGACGCCGAATCGCCGCCTTGAGCCCCCCTGATTGCCTCCGACAACGCCTCGTCGTCCATGGATCCTCACTCAGCCAAACGCCGGGAAACCGGGCGGATTGCCTCGGATCGCGGTCGAATCGGTGGTTCCACTGCCCAAGATTATCGGAACCCCGCCACCGCGGCCACCACACAGCCGTCCACGTCAGGATCAGAACCACGTGCGCCAGCAAGCGGTTCTCAATCGATTCCAGGAGGGCTGTCGCATTTGGGCGCTGACCGCTCCCGGACGGTCGCGGCTCTGAACGGTCGAGGCAGCGATCCGTACCCCTTGCCTTCCGCCTGATGTTTGCTATACTCGGTGGGTTCTGGATTCTATCATCGAGGATTACCGCCTGAGTTTCAGAGGTGTGATATGCCGCGTGTTTGCCACTTTACGGGAAAGAAGACGACAGCCGGCCGTTCCTACACTCACCGTGGAAAGGCCAAGTACCTCGGCGGTGTCGGCACCAAGGTCACCGGCATCACCAAGCGCAAGTTCAAACCCAACATCCAGCGCGTCCGCGCCGTCATCAACGGCAAGATCTGCCGCATCAAGGTCTCGGCCAAGGCCATCCGCATGGGCCTGGTCGTCAAACCGATGAAACGCACCTGGAAGCCCGAGAGTGCGGAAGCCGCCTCAGGCGAGTAGCCGTCGGGCGATTCGCAAGTTTCGCCACGCTTCACGACAATGTTGACAGATGATGGAAGACGACGATGCCGACGACGCAACGTCGTCTTTCTCGTTGGGATGTATCCTGGATCACAGCTGCGAGCATGAATCCACCACTGCCCCGTGGGACTCGGACCATGCGATCGATCTACCGAGAGTCTCCGAGCACGTTCCTCGCTGTCTTCAGGCCGCCGATGGTGGTCTTGTTGTCGATTGCGTCGCTGCTCGGTACAACCGCCGTCGCACACGGTCAGTGGCCGCAGTGGGGCGGGCCGAATCGGGACTTTGCGGCCGACGCGCCTACCCTCGCAACCACGTGGCCCGAGGGCGGGCCGAAGCCGTTGTGGAAGCGCACTCTCGGCGACGGGTATTCATCGGTCATCGTTGCGGACAACCGGCTCCACACGATGTACCGTGCGGGGGAGGAGGAGGTCGTCGTCGCTCTTTCACCGGAGTCGGGCAGGAC
>JBDRKQ010000122.1:0-2310 GCA_043813895.1 Planctomycetota bacterium | reverse complement strand
CCCCGAGACGTCTCGACCTCGCGAGCCCGGACGCGGCGATCACGGGACACACGGTCGCGCGGGCGATGGCGAACAATTTTCCCGGCGGTGCACGTCGCCCTCGGTCGCCTCGACCGGCGATGAGTAGGAGTTCTACGGAGGCGTTCGCGCGTGCGACTTCATTCCCAGCGGGGATGTGCTGCTGGCGTGAGAGAGCGGCGTGCCGCGGGGCTCACGAGAGGAGGCGTTGGGCGTGTTGAAGCAGGTCTGATGCGACAACGCTCAGGAGCACGACGCACTTCACCTTGTTGATGCCCCGTACCAGGAACTGCGTGACGCCGTGGTGGTCCTTCTGGTGGGCGTTGGCCAGTTCGCACAGCCCGGCGCGCGCCCGATAAGTCTTCTTGGCCTCTGCCGTCTCCATCTGCAGACGCCAGGCGACCACCTCCGGATCCGCGTCTCCGAGCTGGTCAATCGGCTTCGCCCTGTCTGATGGAGGCACGAGGACATCGATCCCCATACGCTTCATCTGGACGATGTCCTCGAGCTTGGCGTGCCCACCGTCAGCCAGCACGGTCCGTGGAAGCTCCCCCGTCCGCTGTTCGATCTGCTCGGCCATCGGCGTCAGGCTACCCATGTCGCTTCCGCTGTTGGTGACCTGAACTCCGACAATGGTACGCGGTCCACCATCTTCCCTGCCGGCCACTGCGTACTGGACGTTGTAGGCTGGGCGGAAGCCACCGTCGCCCATTTTCATGACGCGTGCCTCGGCATCTGTCGTCGAAGCGCGAGCGGCCTTGTTCGAAGGACTGCGTGTCTTCTGCAGTTCGACAACGGTGGCAATCGCAGCCTCTACACGCTCCTGGTAGTTGCGTGCGGCCGCTGCGCGCGCGGCGTGCTGCGCACGCGTGTATTCCGGATCGTCCGCGCTGGCGAGCACCGCCTTGATGTGCAGCGCCGCCTGCTTTTGGCATTCGAGCAGGGAGCCATAGGTGCGAAACGAGGGGGCCGTCGCCGCCGCACGAGTTCGGGTACCGTCTTGGGCCACCAGTTCGAGCGACAGCAAGCCCTTCTCCATCAACGTCGCCAAGACATCCGTCATCAGCGCGTCGAGCGCCTCGCCGTATCCGACGCGGAACCCCGAGAGCTTGTGGTGACTGACCCGGACGTCACCCACGATCCATCGATAGGCCGTATCGGACGTTGTCAGCCGGGCAATCTCTCGGGCGCTCCCCACCCCCGTGGAGATGGCGTAGAGCCAGAGCGTCAGGAGCATTCTCGGGCTCAGCAGCGCACGCCCCGGGCCACCTTCCACCGAGGCGCAATCGGCGCCGAACCGCGACAGATCCAACGTCCCCAGTACGTCCCACAGCAACCTCGCCGTGTGAGTTGGAGGCAGAGCTTCATCGGGGAACTCGAAGCGGATTTCGCCCTGGCTTCGCTGCGGCTCGAGAATTCGGGGTTTCGTCATGCCTGAATACTACACGATTCGCGCCTCGCTGCATAGAATATTCTGCTGTAAATCCGTATGGTTACATATTGCTGCGCATGATCATTGCGCCCAAAGCTGGCCCAAGCTCGCGGCCATGCTGCCGGACGAAAGTCCGATCCCGGCCAAACTCGTTCTTCGCGCAGGCCGGCCGCCCAGTCGCCCACAGGCGACCAGTTGGTCACACGATGTGGGGCGATTGATCGACAGCTCTTCAGCCAATGTTACCGTTGAGGCTGGGCCAATGATGGATAGCCATTTCCTTTGGCGTCCCACCTTCGTCCCAAGGTTTCTCGGCCCCTCTTTGGCCCGAATCGCCAGGAGTCGAACCTAATTTTGGCTCCCACGACCACTTGGCTTGGTAGAAATGAAGCTATCAGTGGCGGTAGCAGGGAGCAAGGCGGGCTTCGAGGCAAAGAATTGACGAGAGGAGGCTGAACCGGCGGTGTTTTGCGCGAGACCCGCCGCCTGCGGTCTTGTCAGGCCGCCTTTTCTTCACCGTGGTCGTGGTAGCAGGGTTCGGGGTACCAGTCTGGGTGCGCATCGACATGTGCCTGGGCCTCGGCGACCAAAGCCCATTTGGGCGGACCGGTTGCCCGTTCAGTCTCAGTGGGCTCGCCGAGGTGGGTAAGGATCTTTTCGATCACGTTCTGCTGCTCGGGGGTGATGAAGGCTACGAGCTTCATCGGGCCGCCGCATTTGGCGCATTTGTGAGGGTCGGCCTCGAAAACCAAGCGGATCAGGAGTGCCCAAGCCGCCCTGCGCTTGGCGACATGAGGAGCGGGAATCCAGACCTCCTGACATAGGGATCGATAACCTCACGTAATTCAACTGGATCGGTA
>JBDRKQ010000121.1:0-16277 GCA_043813895.1 Planctomycetota bacterium | reverse complement strand
CCGGCGTGAAGGATCAGTCATACGAAATCCGCTTCACGCCGATCTATAGATGGACGGGCCGCCGTGTCGGGGGCCGTGACAGTTTCGGCGGGCCTGATCCGAGCCCCAAGCGCCAGCGCGGGGTATTCGTGGGAAGACCACAGGTCTTTGGACCCGCTCGCTTGCGCTCGGGGCTCGGATTAGGCAAGCGTCGTGATTGTACGCTCACTTGTGCTTCGGGTTGGTATAGGCAGACGGGATGCAGAGGAGACCACTCCCATGAAGAGATTCGAGAAGATGGGCGTATTCCTGAAGGACGCGCCGACCGATGACGCCGTTCTCGCGTTTGCCGGTCACATGGCCAGGTTGGGCGTTCGACAGGTCTACTGCATCCATGTCCATGATGCCTCCCCGGGCGGCGTCGCGACGGACCCGGACATCAGTTCCCTGGAGGCCAAGATCCGCCAGGCGCTTCCCGCCGAACTCGCGGAACAGACCAAGTGTGAGGTTCGGCACGGCTCGAACCTTGTGGAAGTGCTCAAGGCCGCGCGTGATTTGGACATGGGCCTCATCATCATCGGGCGGCGGCTTCCTTCGAGCCAGATGAGCCTGAAGTACGCCACGACGCGGATCGTTCGGAAAGCGCCGTGCAACGTGCTCGTCGTGCCGGAGCTGTGCACGCCGCACTTCAGCCGCATCCTGGTGGCGGTGGACCAATCCAAGCACGCGAAGCTCGCGCTGGAGGCGGCCATTGATTTGGTCAAGGCTTCCGACAATCCCAACGCCTACCTCACGACCGTCTCGGTTCGCAACATCGATCCCAGACACAACCTCGCAGGCGCCACTTTCAAGGATGCCGCCGAAGCGCAACGCCAGTTCGCCGACCGCGACCTGGACCGATTCCTCGCAGGCGTCGACACGCAGGGTGTACGCATGGATTCGATCGTCGCGTTTTCCGACCAGCCGGGCGCCGCGATTGCGCATGTGGCGATGGCGACAAAGATGGACATCCTCGTTTTAGGCAGCCGCGGCGCGACCAAACCTGCGGCGGTCTTCCTCGGCAGCAAGTCCGAGGAGCTTCTCATGTCCTGCACGCTGCCGACCCTGGTCGTCAAGGAGAAAGGCGAGACGCTGAGGTTGATCGAAGCCATCTTCGCGCTGGATTAGAGCACTTAAGGTTTGAGTGTGGCACCGGCCTTGGCGAGAGCCCCCGGCCTTGGCCGGGGGGTAGGTTCCCGTATATTGCCGGGCCACCCCCTGGCCAAGGCCGGGGGTTCGTGAAGGTCCCCGATGTTCGATCAACACCTCGATCTGGGCGCCGATGGCTCACTCGATGCCCGATCTCTGCCTACTCACGGCGGCGTCTATCTGCTCGCCGATACCGACGACCGACCGATTCTGCTCGCGTCGTGCGAAAACCTCCGCCGCGCGGTGAGCAACCGCCTGGCCGCTGTTCAGCGGTCGGTCGGCGGCGCAGAGGGCTGAGGCTGGCGAACCACACGGTGAATGGCCGAACTCGCCGGACTGGAGAAGAGCTGCGAAGACTGTGCCAAGCTGTTATGCGCGGGCGTCGTTGGCTCGGAGCCCCCACCCTTCTCTATAGCGAAGCATAGAGACGCACGTTAGGCGAGCAGGTCCAGCACTTCGCCCGAGAGCCTGTCGGCGATCTGGATCACTGTCGCGTTCGCCCGGTAGCCGATCTCGTGCAGCTTGATGTCCACGAATTCGGTTGCCAGATCGACATCTGAAACCGGCGGCGCGTCGCCGTCGGTGTCCGCCGAGCGCGGTGTCGTTTCGTAGCGGGGAGATGTTGTGCCTGTGGCGGCGTCGTACCGTTGCGTGCGGTAGCCCCTGGTGTTGACGTTCGCCACGTTATTCGCCGCTGTTGTGAGACCCCCGCAATTGCGGTGCATCCCACTCAGGGCGATGTTCATCAGCGATGTCATACAGTCCTCCCGGTCGTCTGGCCGTGCGAGGCGTGCCAGGCCCACAAACAGCGTGTGCGCGGGCGGGCCGCGGATACCTCATCGGGTCGGACGAATCACGACGCGACTTCGGTTCCGCCATGTCAAGCGTAAGATTTGAGAATGTCTCGGGCCAGCAAGAGCTGCAGGCATGTCACGGCTTGGACTGATAACCCGCGCGACGCCGTGTTATCGGCGGCGCATTGCCCGCGCTGGTCAGCACGCCAGTTGCTCAGTACTGATGGACGATTCGGGATGGTCGGCTCTCATGCCGAGGCTCTCGCATAGCAGATCGACCGTCCGCGATGTCGCACCGACATTCTGCCGCACAACCTCCTGTGCGGCCGGGCCGAGTCTGCGAGCGTTCTCCGGATCGCGAAGCAGCCGGTCGAGCGTCGGCGCCAGTTCTTCCGCGGATTGCAGTTGAATGCCTGCCTCCGCGGCCAGCAGCTTCTCGGCCACGTCGCTGAAGTTCTCGACGTGCGGGCCGAAGCACATGGCACGGCCGAGACCCGCCACTTCCATCAGGTCCGACCCCCCCATCGGCATGAGCGATCGGCCGACAAACACGACGGCCGCCAAGGAATAGAACTTTCGCAATTCGCCCATCGTGTCGCCCAGGAAGACGGCATCGCCGCGACCTTCTCGAGATGAAGACTCGGCCTGCCGGCGCGCCGTCCGCGCATCCTGGCTGTCGAGGTCCGGGCGTCGGCTGCGGCGCGTGCACACGTAACCGGCCGATCCGATCAGCTTCGCCACTTCTTCGAATCGCTCCGGCTTGCGCGGGATGATCGCGAGTTGCAATCGTGGGTGCTCGGCTTTGAGCCGGCCGTATGCTCGCAGGATCATCTCCTCCTCGCCGGGCCCGGTCGAGCCTGCGACGAACAGGGGACGTTCACGATCGATGCCCATCGCCAACGCCAGGGCTTCATCCCCCGGGATGCTGTCGGCAACGAGTGCCGTGTCGTACTTCATCGTGCCGGTGACAAAGACGCGCTCGCACGGGACGCCCAACTCCTCGAACCGTGAAGCGTAAGTTTCGTTTTGGGCGCAGGCACACGTGATCCGGCCGAACATCCGGCGCGCCAGCCACCGAATGAAGGGCATTCTGAAGCGGCGCATGGACCGCTCTTCGGTGACACGGCCGTTCGCAATGAGGATCGGGACGCCCCGGCGGCACGCGAGTGTGACGAGGTTCGGCCAGACTTCCAACTCCATCAGAACGATCGCGTTGGGACGGATGCGATCCAAGGTCCGCCCAACGACGCACGAGAAGTCCAGCGGATAGCGAAAGACATGCTTCGGCGTGTATTGCGCACACGCGGCGGCGTAACCGGTATCCGTCGTAGCCGAGATCACGATGTCGTAGGCCGGCAGTCGCTTCTCGATTTCCGAAACGAGGCTGCGCGTCGCGTTGACCTCGCCGAGCGACACCGCGTGGATCCACACGCAAGGCCTGGTGTCGAATCGTCGTCGCCCCAGGCCCAGGCGCTGGCGCCAGCCTCGACGGTTCTTCTTCAGGACGATCATCTGGTAGAGCAGGATCGGCAGATAGAGAATCGCCAGCGGGATGTAGAGGATATCTACCAGGAGCGGAGGCATAGCGGCATCATACCTGCCGACGGCGGAGAGACAACGCAACAGGGATGCAACCGGCCGCTGGCGAGCGTACGGCGACCGGACGGACGGGGATCAAGAGAACCACCCCTTCTTCTTGGCTTTCTTCTTCAGGCAGCATTGCTTGTACTTCTTGCCGCTGCCGCAAGAGCAGGGGTCGTTTCGGCCGGGCTCCTGCTCCTCCTTCTTGATTGTCTCGACGGACGGTGGGAGCGGCTCGTCATCCGGGCCGGGCAGACCCTTCTTGTATCGCTCTTTTGCCTCACGCTTCCGCTCGAAGCGAGTCTCAAACTGGTTTTCGCCTTTGGCCACGGTTCTCCTCCGTCAGCAGAGCGGCGTCCACAGTCCAGCAGTTCGTCTTCCCTTTAACAGCGTAGCACCAATCCCACTCCGACTGCAAGCCGTGGAAACGCGAAACCGAGCGACAGCCTTCTGGCCGGCACGGTCGAGGAGCCGCGGACTTGAGTCCGCGCGGCCATGTTTGGCGCAGAGACTCTCGAATTTTCGGACGGCCGCGCGGGCTGAAGCCCACGGCTCTTCTGTCTGAAGACGATCTGGCGCCGTCGTACTAATCTCGCAACTCAACCATGGCCGTTCTCTGACTGCCGGAACGGTCATTTCGTTCGTAGATTTCGCAGAAGTGTCGCCCGGGCAGTTCCCAGCGACCGCGGAATCCGTACTGCTTGAACCGTCGATCGTCAACTAGCGCGCGGGCCGGAGCGTCGAGCGGCACCGGTTCGCAGCGGTCATTCCCGGATTGGAGCAAGAGGAAGGCCGGCTCGCATCCGTAAATGTAGTCGCGGTCGATGCGGTCTCGCCGACGAAACCCGGACGTCTCGGCGACGTGACGGTCTGTCAGGCCGACGACATCGAGGATGCGGCACCGGGTGTTGTAGCCGAGGATGCCGATGTCCCGGGCAACGACAATATCGCCGTCGCCGGCGTGCTCGGCAAGAAATCGAACGGGGCCCCGGGCGAGCGTGTCGAGTTGGCGGCGGTAATGGTGGAGATCCCAGCGATCGTGCCGGAAGTGCCACAACTGTGCCACCAACGCCCCTGCCAGCGCGACCGTGCAGATCGTAGCCGCGGAGAATCGCATCGCCCGGTCAAGCCGCCGCGGAAGGCGAAGGTCTTCTGCGACGAGGACCGCCGCCTTGATGCCGTAGCATCCAAGGACGACGAGCACCGCCCCCGCCGGCAGAAGGAACCGCCACAGTGGCATCCAGTCGCCACCGGCAAGGAAGACAAACACAATCTGTGCGGCGACAAGAAGCCAGCCGTTAATCGCGACGCTGCGAGTTCGGCGGGACAGGATCGCCGGAAACCCCAGCAGGCCGAGCCACCCGTAGTGAACGAGCCATGCCCAGACATAAGGCCAGGCTGCGGCTCCTGCGGCGGCGTCCGCGCTGAGCTTGGCAACGGCGGTGTTCGGCAGAATCGCCCCGTAGTACAACAGTCTGGCGAGGGTCATCGCCCCTGCGGTTGCGAACCAGACGCCCGCGGCGGTAAGGAGTGCTTTGCGTTCTCTGGGTCGCGCAGACCACAGATAGAGGCCCTGAACGCCGACGATCAGGGCGTTCTCCGGGCGGCAGAGTATCGCGAGACTTCCCAACATTGTGAGGCGTGCGGCCGGGGTTTTCTTCGCCTGCGCCGGGTGACAAGACAAGAGCAGGCAAACGATCAGCACCGCATTGACGCCGGTTTCCAGCCCTGATACCAGCGCAACGATCAACGGCGCGTGCGTTGCCAAGAGCAACAGCGGGAGATTGGCGATCGCGGCCGTGCCGCGCAGGCTTCTCGTCAACCACGCGATGGCCCCCAGCATCGCCGCCAGACCGAGCGCTTTTGTTGCGTGCTCGACGGGTAGGTGCAAAGACTCGGCTACGGCCGCGGCGCCCAGCCACAACGGGCTGGAAAAGCCCTCGACACGCTGGCCGACATTGAACACGGCCCCGTGCCCTTCAACGAGGTTCCTCGCGTATCGGAACGTGATGTAGGCGTCGTCGACCGTGTACCACCAGACCGAGGCACAGAGAAGGGTGACGACCATCGCGGCGACCCAGCCGGTGTGGGCGGCGAGACGGCTAATGGTGGGGGTGGTCTTGGGCATAAGTCGTGCCGGAGCACCGGAGGAGAGCCGCGGACTTCAGCTTGCGCGGCGCCGAGGGTGCCACTGGCGGCTTGTCCGCCAGTGTTTTGTGAGCATTCGCGGGGAAGACCCCACTGGCGGACAAGCCGCCAGTGCCACCCATCGCTTGGCCGGCGACGATTCGCTAGTCATTATCGAGAACGGGTCCGGCGTCTGTCACTGCGGCGAACGGCCTGTCCGGGGGCACTTGCAGGTACGCAAGACTATGGGCGAGGATCGCTCGGACCGCCGGCGCTGCAACGGTGCCCCCGTAGTAACCGAGGGAGCGGTCCGGGCGTCGGACCGAGACAAGGACGACGAGTTGAGGATCATGGAGAGGCGCTGCGCCAATGAAGGAACTCACGTACGCGTTCCGTTCGTAACCGCCTCCGCCCTGCCTGGCGATTTGTGCCGTGCCGGTTTTGCCGAAGACCTGGTACCCGGCCAATTTCGCCTTGGTGCCGGTCCCCTTGTCAACAACTGCGGCAAGGATCCGCTCTTTCATGATGTTCGCGACCGTCGGATCGAGGATCTGCGCGGCGGGAGGCGGCTGTGAGAAGTCGCTGATGACGTTGCCATCGGCCGCGACCACGGCCCGAATGACGTACGGTTGCACGAGGCGTCCCCCGTTGGCGAGCGCGCAGAAAGCACGAACCATCTGCAAGGCAGTCACGCCGATTTCCTGGCCCATCGGAATACTGGTTGTCGAGAAAGTATTCCACCGATGCTCCGGGCGCATGATGCCGGCATCCTCACCGTCAAGATCGATGCCTGTCTTCTGCCCGAAGCCGAATGCCCTGACGTACTCGCACAGTTTGCGGTTTCCCAGTCGTTTGCCGAGCTTCGCCATGCCGATGTTGCTCGACTTGATGATGACCTCTTCGAAGGTCAGCAAGCCCTGCGGGTGGTGATCGTGCAGAGTCCGAGCGCCATCCTGCCACAGCCCGTCCTCACAGTCGATCAGGTCGCCGAGCTTGACGACACCTTCGGCCAAAGCAGCCGTAGCGATGAAAGGCTTGAACGTGCTTCCCGGCTCGAACGGGTCTGTGATGGCGCGGTTGCGATACAGTGAAGCGCCGTAGTCGCCATAGTGGTTGGGATCGAAACCCGGATAGTTCGCCATCGCCAGCACGGCGCCGGTGCCCGGGTGCATGACCACCACTGTGCCGCTCTCGGCGCGAAACTGCTGAACGCACGCGGCGAGTTCGCGTTCGACGGCGGCCTGTATCTCGGTGTCGATCGTCAAAACAACATGAAAGCCGTCACGAGCGGGCCGGTACCCCCCGTCGGCAAGCCAGAAAGCCTTTCGGCGGGCATCGCGGATGATCGTCTTGACGCCGTTCTCTCCGCGGAGCCACGCGTCGCACTGGTGTTCGAGACCGCTGACACCGTTGCCGTCCGAAGAACTGAAACCGATCAACGCGGCGGCCAGCCCGTTCATCGGGTATGTGCGGTACGGCTCGTCGAACACGCCGAGGCCGTAGATTCCGGCGGCCTTGATCTGGGCGGCCTGCGCCTGCGAGATGCCTCGTTTGATGACGAAGAACCTGCGGTCGCCCGCGGCGAGGAGGTCCTCGGAGAGTTCCGCGATGTCGAGCCCGAGGATTCGCGAGGCTTCGGCCGCGGCGGCATCCTTGTCCGGCAGGACCGTGGGATCGGCAAACACGCTTTTGCGAAGCATCGTTCCAGAGATGATACGCCCGCGAGCATCCACGATCAGACCGCGACGGTGTGGCAGAGGAACGTCGGATCGGTGTTGCTGCCTCGCCCTGGCCAGCAGGCGAGGACCGTCGGAAGCATTGATGTAAATCAGGCGGCCGCCGAGGGCGACGAGCGCGGCGATAGCAATGGTGATGATGGCTTGGCTAGCGAATTGTGAAAGGCGCGACTGCACGGCATCCATTCCTGTGTCAGTCGAAACTGAGGGCGAGTCGGCGTTGTCTATTGAGCCGACTCCGAACCCGTTTCAAGCTCAGTTTGCGGCGACACGACATCGAGCCCGAGTTCGTGTGCGCGCCGGCGGATCTCGTCGGGTCCGCGGAGCCTGGCGAGGGTCATCTCCTTGGCCCAGAGTTCCTGCTCCAGCGCCAGTTGGCGGTTGTGGAGCGTTTGCACGCGGTTGGCAACCTTCGCGGATTCGCCGCGGAGCAGGACGATGGCGATTCCAATTGCCATCATCATGGCCAACACGAGGAGTGCCCGCGCAACGGTCATCGCTTTGCGATTCTCCTATGGTTCGGCTGCATCGGGCCCAGCCGACGAGATCGCGGTACGCGAACCGCCCGCCGACTCGCCCTCCAGCGGGATGCGGATCTTCGCTCCCGGTTTGAGCACATTCTTGTCGGCGATCAGGTCGCGATTGAATCGGTAGAGTTCGAGGAAGCGCTTCTCGTTGCCGAGCATGCGCTTGGCAATTCGGCTGAGCGAGTCCTTCTCGCGGATTTCATACCACTTGAACGGGGGTTTCGTATCCGGTGCACGGTTTGCGGTCGCGGTCGGCCGGACGCTGCCAGGAGCTGTCTTGCGCCGGGAATCCAACTCGCGGGCTGTGTCGCCGACGGGAAGAGGGATTCGCGGGCCTGTGCTGTTGGCCGGCGAGGCCCTGTTCACGGCGATGTCAGCCACGGCGAAGCCTGGAGCCGGTTCAAACAGCGTGTCATCCTCATCCAACTTGGGAATCCGAACCACATCCTGCGCCCGAATCCGATCGACGCTTTCGATCGTGTCGCGGTTGGCGTCGAGGAGGGCCTGGGTTCGGCTCGGAGTGGCGCGGCCGTAGTAGCGCGCGGCGATCTTGCCGAGGCTTTCGCCAGGCTGGACCGTGTGTGTTGCGATCACGACTACGGGTGCGGCCGGCGCCGCCGGAAGTGTTCCTTGCCCATGCACGTTGCGAGACGTCTCGGCGAGCCTCGTTGGCTCGGAGCGTTCGTCGGCGGGCGTGTTGACTTCCGCAGGCTGGATCGCGACCTTGTCCGTATCAGGTTTGAGGGCGATGTCCACGGCGTCCTGGAGACTCATCGACGGCGTGTCGTCCTTCCCGCTCGCAGCCCGCTCGGCGAGAAGGTCGTCCTCCGGTGGAACGTGCCCATTGAGCAGCTTGACGAGCGATTCCGGCAGCGCCGGCAGCGGCTGGTCCTCTGCAGGCAGGGGCTTGCCGAGGGGCTTCTCTTCCATCTTCTGCGTTTCGATTCGCTGCTTCGTTGATCTGGCGACGGGCGCAAGCTCCTTGTCGATCGGCAACCGTCCGACGTCATGCAACGGTTTCTCCGAACCGGTCGACGCCGGTCTCTTCTTCGCGGCGTCAGCGATGGCATAGGCCGGCAGCGATGGATTCTCGCTCGTCGCGCTCTTCTCCGAAAGGATGATCGCGAAGAGGATGATAAAGGCCAAGCCGACCAGAAGACCAATCTTTGTTTCTTTGGTCATTCCAATGCACCTCCGTGTGCTGGTTGACGGCGAATGATAGCAAAAACGCCCTACAACTCAAGGGCATGTAATCCGTTCTGCGATGCGAAGTTTTGCCGGCCGACTCCTCGGATTCTCCGACCTTTCGTCCTCGTCCGCTACGATCGGTTTCTTCGTGAGGATTCGATAGACGCCGTTGCGCGATCGCTCCTTGAAGTCTCTTTTCACAACCCGGTCTTCCAGGCTGTGAAAACTTATCGCCGCGATGCGCCCTCCCGGCGCGAGGTACTCCGGCACACACGATACCAATGCCCGCAGCGCGTCGATTTCGCGGTTCACGGCGATCCGTAGCGCCATGAAGGTCCGCGTCGCCGGGTGCTTGCGGCAGCGGCGCGAATCCGGGTCCGCACCGACCGCAGAGGCGACCAACCTCGCCAGCCGGACCGTACTATTGAGGCGGCCCTGGCGCCGAGCCTGACATATTCGCCTTGCAATTCTTCGGCTGTGTCGCTCCTGGCTCTGCAAGTAAAGTAGGTCCGCCAACTCGCCCTCCGGCAGGCTGTTGATAAGGTCGGCGGCGGTAGTCTTACACCGCTGGTCCAGCCGCATATCGAGGGGGCCGTCCACCTCGAAACTGAAGCCCCGCGCCCCGTCCGCCAGTTGGCTGCTACTGACACCGAGGTCGGCAAGGACCCCCCCTACTGCGGCGATTCCCAGGTCGGCGAGGACGGAAGCCAAATCGGCAAAACTCGCCTGGATCAGCCGCACCCGATCCCCAAATTCGGCGAGCTGACGGGTCGCCTGCTCCAGGTTGTCCGCGTCCAGGTCAAGCCCGAGCAGCTTGAGGGCGGGGTTTTGCTCCAGGAGAATCCGCGCGTGACCGCCCAGCCCGAGCGTGCAGTCCACCATGAGGCCGGGCGGAGGATCCGCGAAGCACGAAGCGATCGCCGCCGGCAGGACGGGCACGTGGTGAGGCTCTGGGGTAGGCGGCGTGCATCTCGGCTCCGACGTGGTCAACGTACAACTCTCCGCTGGTGCGAGTTTCACATCTCGCACCTCTCTTCGCTGGGTTCCCATCCTGCGAGGGTGCGGGAAAGGATTCCCGCCACAGTGGGTGCGAGAAGGGATTCTCGCACCAGGATTCCTGCCAGCGCGTGTACGAGAGAGGGTTCTCGCACGGGTGGATTACGGCGCCTTCTCGATACGGCCATTCTAACCCAGGACGCCTCGGGATTTCGCGCAAGACATTGCGTCTCGCAAAGACCGCAACGCGGCTAGCGGGTGCAGGGCGAAGAACCACTCGCGCGAAGCGGCGACGCGGTTGTGCGCCAACTGTCGCTCGACGTTCACCAGTCCTTGCCGAGCTTGTTCCAGCAGATTGGGCTTCAAGCTGAGGATTTGCCGGTTCGCCTCCCGGATGCGACGAAATGCGACCCGGCGCGCGGTGCTATTCCGGGGCTCCTCGCGCCGCAGACGTTCGGAGTCATCAATCGCCTCTTGTCGATCGCCGAACACGGAGTCGACGGATTCGGAAACCCGGTCCTTCGTCAGGTATCGTTGCGGGTTGTACTTCAGGTCGCGGAGCCGGCGCCGGCACACGTCGCGGTCTTTCTCAGTCACATCGTGTACCGGCAGCGGGAGCCGACACGTCGCCGAGACGCAGACGTACTCAGGCGGCTGGACGTGGAAGAAGCCGCGAATGATATCGTCCGTAATCTGGTCGTACTTCGCGCCGCCGATGCCGTGGATGAAGAGATCGCACAGGAACAGCCTCGCGTACAGCGTGAGCGCGAGGGCTCGGGGGCGGAGCCGCCAAGGGCCGAGCGCGCGGGCCAGGGATTCCGCCGGCCTTGTCGCGAGCGTCCGGCGATCAAGTGTGCAGACGGACTCGGCTTCAGCCCATAACTCGATTGCCTCGGGGCCGACAGGTGAGAGCGCGAGCCTCCGGCGCGGCTGGTTGTCGCGCGTCAGCCAGAAAGGAAGCTCGGTCTTCTCGCCGTCCGCCGCCAAGTCCGGGATGGGGTGATGACTTCCGCGGATGCCGCGCCGTCGGCGATAGGTTGCCAGCGCGTTGTTGTAGGCGTGGAAAAACTCGGCGGCGTTCAGAAGCAAATGAGCAATGAAGACCGCGGCCGGCAAACCGTGCTCCGGTATCCGTCCGGCGAAGAGTTCGCTCGTACGCACGAACCGGGGTGACTGAATCGCAAGAAGTTTGTCGACGGCCATCATGCCGGCGATCCAGCGGGACGTGTAGTCGGACCCATCCGGCGTTTCGCTGCCAGCGGTTTCAGTCTTCACAAAGGCTTCGGCGAACGTCGACAAGGGGGCCGTGGGATCTTTGGCCGACTCCCAGCTAACCTCACCAAAGAAAGCCTCCCATTGGGCATCCGGCAGCGCGGGCAACTGCTCATAGGCCCAAACGGGCGGCAGCGCGGGAGCGGTCGCGACGTTCGTCTTGCAGAAGCCGTGCTCGACGAAGGGCATTTGCAGTGTGAGATCACGGGCCTCATCCGTGTCCACGACAAGGTACTCGGGCACACCGCCGAGCCGCTCGGCAAACTCCGCGAGCGCGGCGCCTTTGGCCCATACCCCGGCATGGATGAACGAAGGCTGGTGGCCGGTCATAATGACGGGACCGCCCGCGCGCGCGTTCGCAAGCCAGTGGCGCGCGGGTCTTCCGAGCAGGTCGAACACATAGGAATCCCGCATGGCCACGTTGGATTCGGCAATCTCCGGCAACCCCCCAGGATCGGGCCGAATGAGGACGTCCCGGTCACGTGTCGGTGCCGCGAGTGCGTCGATTTCTGTCTGGGCGGTCCCGGCCATTCAACGGTGATCTCGCAAAGGGGTTCGGCTCGCCAGCTTCCGCAATCAGCCTGCTGACAAGCAGCCGCAAGGCAGAGCCGCCGAAGTGCCGTCCGTGTGCCCGCCCATCGGGCATGTCCACGCCGTGAACACACTGGCCAACTCTGTCCGGAAGACATCGAGGTAGTGCTGCATCCTGATCTGAGGATCGTCGAGCGGGCCGCCGAAGTGGCGGTTCGGATCGTTGTAGATCAGGGGGACGGGCAGCTCGCAGATCCGCAACCCCCCCGCGACGGCCTGAACCCAGAATTGGAGCGGAAACGCATACCCGGGCACCGAAAGGGGCAGACCGGCCATGGCCTCCACGCGACATGCCTTGAATCCACAAAACGCATCAGTCAACGAGAGGTCCAGCATGTGGTTGATCATGTGCGTGATTCTGGCGTTGATGAGGCGGCGGTCCTCCGGCGCTGGCGTGTTCTCGGGAAGATCCACGAGGTACCGTGAACCGGACACGATATCGACGTCTCCCCGCCCGGCGCGATCGATGAAGTCCGGAATCCTCGCCGGTTCGTGTTGGTCGTCGCAGTCCAGCGTGATCACCCAATCGTAGCCCTGCCGATCAGCATACTGAAGAGCATCGATTAAGCTCCGGCCGTAACCACGGTTTTCGCGATGGGTGATCGTCCGGATTCGCGGAGTATCCGCGAGGATGCGCGACGTGCCGTCCGTGGAACCGTCATCAACCACGAGAATGTGCTTCGTGTGTCGACGGACCTCTTCGAGGACACGGGCAACGTGCTTCTCCTCGTTGAAGACAGGCAGTGCGGTCAAGACTCGCATCGCGTATGCCTCGGATCGGGCGGCAAAGCCCGTGTAATTCGTCTCGGTGCCACTGGTCGGTGCCACTGGCGGCTCGCCCGCCAGTGTCTTGTGCCACACTTTGGTTGTGGCCGAAGGCCGCGCTTTGCCGAGAATCCCTTCTCGGCACCGACCTGAGGGCCGAGAAGGGATTCTCGGGCCAGCGATTACACTGCGTGTGCCGTAGCGTCGGCCCCCCGTGGCCGACGTGGACAAGCGAAGCCCCCCCCGACGGCTGACAGCGCAACTACGGACATCTTAGGTGCGGGGCGAGCCAAGTCAATCAGCGGCGAAGAGGGGAGACTTCACGGCCGATTCCAAGGCGTTCGCCGGTCGATAATGCCGATAATAGTGGCATAACGATGCTGGGAAACGCGCGGAAGGACCGCGCCGGCGTCGGGGTTGATCTATGCGCGGTGCGATCTGTGGCGCGATCACGAAAGCTCGAAACCTGCTTCTCGAACGCCGATGACGCGAGGCGACGCCGCAGTCGCGCCCAGGAGCCCCCGGCCTTGGCCGGGGGGTACGCCCCCCCATATCGCAGAGCAACCCCCCGGCCAAGGCCGTGGGCTCTTGGGCTTCGGGCTCTTCAGGCGTCAAGATCGCGATCTTGGGCTGTCCTACTGGCGGTGGCCGTGCTGTCGACGTCCGGTTGCCAGCAGTATCAGGCATATCACGTCTTCGACGGCCTGAACAGGACATTGGCACGACAAGACATCCGGCGAGGCGAACAGGCGTTGGCGAACGGGAACGAGACCGACGCAGCGAGGCTCTTCGCGCGCGCCGCCCGGCGTGATCCTCGCAGTGCCGTCGCCCATGCGAACCTCGGTGACATCCGTGAGGCCGCCGGTGATCATTGCGCCGCGGCGGAGCACTATCGCGCGGCGGTGAGGCTCGCGCCGGACGATTCGGACTATGCCGTCGCCTTGGCCGACAACCTGCGACTCGCCGCGGATGTTTCGCTCGATCGGCGGCGGATGCTCGAGGCCTCCGCACGGGCCTACCGCTATGTGCGACGGCTCCAGCCGGATCACTTCTCGGCGGCGATTCATCTCGGCACGGTCTATCGAGAGTTGGGGCGTCTCGCCCAGGCCGTCAGAGCGCTGCGCGACGCCGAGCAACTGATGCCGCACTCGGCGGAGGTTCACCGCCAACTTGGCCTGACGTACGAGGCCCAGGGCAAGTACGGGGCGGCACTGCGCGAGTTCTCCATCGTGCTGAGAACGACTCCGGAAGACGCCCGAGTCCACAACGCGTGCGGCCGGATCAACCTGGCGATGAACCGCAAAACCGCAGGCGATAGCACGATCGCCCGTGAGCGGGCATTGGCCCACCTCCGAAAGTCCCTGCAAATCGACGCGGACCAACCAGGCGTCCGGTCCCTCCTCGCCCAGTTGGAGCAGCAAGTGCAAGCGCCGCTGGCGGACGCGGGGCAATCTGAAGGCGAGTGATTCAGCTTGCATCTGAACGGGTCAGCGAAAAGACTGATCGGTTTGAGCGCCTCGCCCCTTTGACAGGCTATAAAGCGACGGCCCACCCCGTCGATGCCCTGTTGCCGCCGCCCTCCCAACCGCTCGATCCCGCACTTCCACGAGTTTCTTTAGATTCTTCCGTGACTGCTTGCTGCGAATGGTGATTGCCTGGTGAACAGGCACGAAGCACCCGCGGGCGTTCCGCGAGCACCGAGGCAACACGCTGAGAGGAGAAAGCTATGAGACACATTACGGAATCCGGTTTAACTGTAGCGGCGGCAACTGTCGTGTTGGGGGTCGCCATGCTCTTGCCAACCACGGCCAACGCTGGCGTCATCTTTGCTGACGATTTCACGATTTTCGATACTTCCGAATGGACCCACCACGGCTCAAACGCGGTCAACGTGGACGACACGATTCCCGACGCTGTTTCCGCTTATGGAGCAGTGGACTGGAGTCCGGCATCCCGCATCACCCACCCAGAAGCTACCAGTACGGGTGACTTTGATGTGCAGTTTGACATCAAGCGGCTTGCATACAATGGTTCAGGATCTCTTGGGATCGGTTGGATGAACGTCAACGAATTCGCGTCCGTGCAGGATCATAGCAATTACCAGAATCTTTATGGCTGGGAGACCCACGACCGTGAGGGTACTCCAAGCAGTGGTCTGTTCGTGTCGCTCAATTCCGGTTCGGGTGACGGTGGTGGCGATGTGCATCGCAGCTTCCTGACAGCCAGCAATAACGGCAGTATTTACGACTACACTCACTTCGACCCTGGCCCCGTGATGGCTGGCCAGGTGTGGCTCACGATGAACTTCGGTCGTACCGGCACGAAAGGGTACTTCGAGGCAACATACCGCGATAGCGGCATCGTGGCCATAGATAGGATCGACATCGATGTGCCTGTCCAGGCAAACTACGACTACTTTCACATCTCCAGCATAGACGGCATGTCCAATAGCTGGTGGGTGGATTTTGAAATCGACAATCTTCAGCTGACGCCGGAGCCGACCGCGCTTTCGCTGATGGCGTTGGGCAGCATGGTGATGATCCTTTGCCGGCGGCGACTCGAGCAAAGATAGCCTGTCGAAGATGGCATTGCTGAAGCAAGGAAACAAGCAAAGCCCACGGACTCTTGATCCGTGGGCTTTTCTGCGTTGGCACTTGCCTCGTGGCACTCAAGTTGGAGGAACCGATGCATTCATCGATGCGCACGTCGGTACGACGTATTCACCTTCTCGGATAATGACGCACCAATGATCACGCCAGAAGGCCTTGGCCTCATCGACGGTGTAACCCATGACGGTCAGTTCTGAAGGAACGACAGTGATAGACTGCGGGTTGAGGTGGCGGTCGATCGTCCATTCGACACCACCGCATGGGACCACGTTCTCACCCATCCTCGTAAGCTTAAGCCAAAACCAAGGAGCGGTTTCCTCGTCCTCCGTGAAAGGAGCCTTGCGAATGTCCTCGTGAATGAGGCCGTTCTCGACCGCTGAGGCGAATCGAGACTCAGTTTCGCCGAATGGCACGAACGAGCATTGGATTCCCTGAGGCAGGTTAAGGAAGGCGTAGGCGTAAGGCCTCGCAGGCGGGATATCGGCCACCCTTGGTTGGCCGGTCCGCGGCGGGCCGAGCCCTTCGACCTGCTCCAACATCTCGCGCGGATCGAGGATCATCATCACCGAGGCAAGATCGCAGGTGGTGCGGGGTTCGTCGTCGCCCTCGTGCGGCACCTCGAAACCATCGAGCTTGTTGTTTACGCCCACGATGACAAGCGCCGGCTTGCTCTTCTCGAAGAACTTCGGTTCGATGCGAAGCGTATTAAGCTGGCCCAGGTGCCAGAAAGTAGACCGAATCTCCCAAGTGCGGGGATCAAGGATTGATACCCTTGTTGCGTATTCGATACTGTCGTGTGCAATCACGACCACCTCGTCACCCCGCTCGTCATCCAGATCTGCCACCGCAAGATCGCGACACACCCATTGCGTCGGCGGCCCACAGTCGGGCCAGTGTCTGTCTGAAGAAAGGTCAAGGCCTTTC
>JBDRKQ010000120.1:0-22315 GCA_043813895.1 Planctomycetota bacterium | reverse complement strand
TGCAAATGTCATGTTGCGCTCCGGGCGAACGACATGGCGGGCAGTGACCCACATCGTAGCAAAAGACGCTCTGCCGACGAGTCGCCGCGCTCAAATGCCGACCGCCGCGTGATGACTCGAACGCCTACGTCGGAAGGACTTTTACCACGGGCTGATAGAGCATTTTAGGGTTGAGGATGCGTACTCCATTGCCGCTTCGGTGTGGCGTCGGCCCCCCGTGGCCGACGGGGAGGACCGATTTGCTGACCTTCTCCAGGGTGGAACGCTGACCGCTTGCTAACGCGCGCGGCTCTCAGGGGCGATTCGCCCAGGACCGGCATGACAACATCCGGCTCTGCCTGATGGACTTGGAGATAGAGGCGGCGTTGGCCGCGTAGCGCCGGAGTAGCGCATTCTGGACTTCCGCTTGGCTCGTGAGCCTACTACCGGGGCGGGGATGGCCGCAGCTTCAGTATCCTGTTCAGACTGCCGGGGCAGGACGAACAGTGCCGTTGTCAGGGGGGGCTTTTGCTGCTAGGCTGTACGCTCTGCCATTCGCAGGATAGCTGCTCCGCGATGGCGTGGGGGTGACACTTGCAGCCCTGCGAAGAGGACTGAATCAGAGCCGTCCAGCTGGGGAAAACGCCGAGTAATCCGCCGAGTGATCTGGGCTGCGTTCATACGCGGGGTATTTTCCAGCGGTTAGGGAATGCAACAACGGTTTCCTAAACCGTAGGTCGCAGGTTCAAATCCTGCCGGGCGCGTCGAACAAGCCGAATCGACCTGACGCACGCCTCTTGCTCCCTGTCCTCGCGACGCAGGGGCGATGCTGCAATACGGTGAAGGAAGACCGCGTGATCAATCGGGCCATACGCAACGTCGCTATCATCGCTCACGTCGACCACGGCAAGACAACGCTGGTCGATCAGATGCTCCGCCAGTGCGGGCAGTTTCGCGCGGTGCAGCTCAAGGGCGATCGCATCCTCGACTCCAACGACATCGAGCGCGAACGTGGCATCACCATCCTCTCCAAGAACATCGCCATCCGCTACAAGGACACCAAGATCAACCTGATCGACACGCCTGGTCATGCCGACTTCGGCGGCGAGGTCGAGCGGGTTCTCAAGATGGCCGACGGGTGTCTGCTGCTCGTCGATGCCTTCGAGGGACCCATGCCGCAGACGACGTTTGTGTTGCGAAAGGCCTTCGAGTTCGGTCTGCGGCCGATCGTCGTCATAAACAAGATCGACCGGCACGACGCCCGGCCGCTCGACGTCCACGACGAGGTACTCGATCTGTTCATCGAGCTCGGTGTTGAAGAAGACGCGCTTGATTTCCCGACGGTCTACGCCTCCGCGACGCAGGGCTACGCCACGCTAGATCCCGCCGAGCGCCCCGACAACATCTTCGCCCTGTTCGACACGATCATGGAACACGTGCCGACGCCGGAGGTCGATCCCGCCGCCCCGCTCCAGATGCTCATCACGACGCTAGACTACAACGACTATGTCGGGCGCATCGGCATCGGCCGTGTCTTCGCCGGCACGATCAGAACCGCCGGCAACGTCACGGTCATCCATCGCGACGGCACGCAGACCTCCGGGAAGATCAGCGAGCTGTTCGTCTTCGACGGACTCGACCGCACGAAGGTGGACAAGGTCGCCGCGGGCGACATCTGCGCCGTCGTCGGGCTCGACTGCGTCGACATCGGCAACACGATCGCGGACCCGGACAACCCCAGGCCGCTCCCCATCGTTCGAATCGACGAACCTACGCTGCACATGACCTTTCGCATCAACGATTCGCCCTTCACCGGTCGCTCCGGCAAGTTCCTGACCAGCGGCCACATCCGCGATCGGCTCGAGAAGGAGATTCAGCGAAACGTCGCCCTCCGCGTCGAACCCGGCAATACCCCCGAGGAGTTCCATGTCTCCGGTCGCGGCGTGCTGCACCTCTCCATCCTGATCGAAAACATGCGCCGCGAAGGCTTCGAACTCGCCGTTGGTAAGCCGAAGGTCATCTTCCGCCAACTCGACGGCAAGAAGACCGAACCGATCGAATTCTGTATCGTCGAGGTGCCGACCGCACATGTCGGCCCCGTCATGGAACTCATGGGCAGCCGCCGTGGGATCTGCAACAAGATGGAAACGCGCGAAGACCAGTCGCACATCGAGTTCACCATTCCCGCCCGCGGTCTAATCGGCCTGCGCAACCGCTTGATGACGGCCACGCAGGGCACGATCATCATGCACCACAACTTCTACGAATATGAATTCCTCCGGGGCAGTATTCCCCGTCGCGCCAACGGCGTTCTCGTCGCCAAGGAGCCGGGCCAGGTCACGGCCTATGCCCTCGACAACCTCGCGGACCGCGGAATCATGTTCGTCGCGCCGGGGGAACAAGTCTACCCGGGCCAGATCGTCGGCGAGCACTGCCGCGACGATGACATCGTGGTCAACGTCTGCCGCGGCAAGAAACTGACCAACGTCCGCGCCGCCTCCTCCGACAAGACGGTAGTCCTCAGGCCGCCCCGCGAGATCACGCTGGAGATCGCGTTGGAGTTCATCGAAGAGGACGAACTCGTTGAAGTCACACCGGGCGCCTTCCGCTTGCGAAAACGCCATCTGAACGCGATTGACCGCAAGCGCGCCGAACGGGGCCGTTGACGACGCTAGCTCAAAAGGGTGTGAAGCGGCCGACGCTGCGCGCGATGTCCCAGTCTTTCGTAACGGCCGACGCCCCTGTCGGCCGTGGGCTGTGCGGCGTGTTCGTCGTCGCCCGTGATGCTGTCCGCTGGTGCGAGAATCCCTTCTCGCACCCATCTCACTCGGCCACCATCGTCGGAACCGCCGGATCCGTTTTCACACCGATTGCGAGCGTTGCTTCGCACCGTTCACCCACGCCGCGAACGCATTCAGGTCCGCGAATTCGTGATCGGGCTCGTGTATCCCGATGTCGTGAATCCGGTGTGTTCGATTCAGCCAGCCGCTTCGGATATCAGCGGCCAACGCCCCGCCAACGTCGCTGTGAAGTGAATCACCGACATGCATCACGCGGTCGCGGCGCCAGCCTGTCTGCTCCAGCGCAATCTCGAAGATCCGCCGATCCGGCTTGTACGACCGGGCCGACTCCGACGTGAGGATGCCTTTCAACCGAATGTCGTGTCGCGACAGTACCGACTCGGCGTCCGCCTGGTCCGCGTTCGACACGATGAAGATCGGGTGCTCGAATCGCGACAGGAATTCGGCCGCTTCCCGCTGCAAAGGCGCATTCCGCCAATATGCCACGAGCATCCGGGCATACGGTTCCGGATCGACCGTCAATCCAAGCTCGTCCATCGTCTCGACGAGCGTCCTCTGCTCCAACTCGAACAACGTCTCGAACGCATCGCCGTTGCACGACTCGGTCGCGCGGAGAAACCGCTCGCCCCACACGATGCTCAACTCTCCTGGAGTCAGCGGCGCCCCCGTATCCCGGACAATCGCCGCACACGTCTCTTCGACCGCCTCACGATCACCCGATGTCAGCGTGCCGTACAGGTCCATGAAAACGCCGTCAAGTTCCATCCCGATCTCCAAATTCTGCCGCGCCGACGCTACTCTAGCCGGTGCGGGTGCGTCTATGACTCGTCGCCATTCTACGATGGATTGCCTCCCCGGGGACAGACTACTTCCCGACGCAAAACCGCGAGAAGATCCTGCCCAATAGCGCCTCCGTGTCCTCCTGGCCAGCCAATGTCCCCAGCGCATCCGCTGCAGTTCGCAGCTCGACCGCCACGAGGTCGGCATCCGCCAGGCTCTCGCTACAGGCGGCAGCCAGCGCAATCGCGCGCGACGTCGCCTCGATCGATCGATCCAACGCCGCTCGGTGCTCGGCCATCAGCGCGATCGAAGCGTCGTGGATGTCCACTGGTCGATCCGAAACCACGCGACTGATCGCTGCCTTCAGAGCATCACAACCTTCTCCCGTCTTCGCGCTCGTCGGGCAGACCACACACCCCGAGGCCGTCCGCCACTTCGCGACGGTCCGTTCCCACTGATGGCGCGGCACGAGATCACATTTGTTCGCGACGAGAATCCGAGGAACGTCGGACCGGACAAGGCCCGCGCAACCGTCGTCGCCGAAGGCCGAACCTTCGAACAGGTCCTCCACCTGCAACACGACATCCGCACCATTGGCCGCCCGTCGTCCCGCCGCCTGCGCCTCAGCCGCCACACCCGTCGCACCGCGGGAAGAGCCCGGAATATCAATCAACAGGCACTCCAAGTCTTCCAGAACCAGCGGGGCGGACAACACATCCCGGGTCGTTCCCGCCACCGGTGCGCAGATCGCCCGATCCAAACCAGTCAAGCGATTCAACAGCGCGGACTTCCCGACGTTCGTCCGCCCCACCAGCACCACGTGTGGAAGCTGCCCCCACCGTTCCGCCCGCAAACCCGCTGCGGAAGTCGCGGCCAACGCGTCATACACGCTCACCAAACGCGCGTGCAACTCTGCCGAGCCGATGAACTCGATCGGTTCATCCGCGAAATCCAACGCCCCCTCGACCAATGACAGCAGTTCCGCAAGCTCATCACGGGCTCGCCTCGCCGTCTCGGAGAGCGCCCCGTGCAGCAAACGCTCCGCCGCCTGAAGCTGATGATCCGACCGGGCCGCGATCATCCCCGCAACACCGTGAGCCTGTGACAGATCCATCGCCCCTGATAGAAACGCCCGCGCCGTGAACTCCCCCGGTTCCGCACTTCGGGCGCCTGCCGCCAGGCACGCTTCCATCACCTCTGCCAGGACGCCGGACGCCCCGAGCATGTGCAGCTCCACGATGTCCTCGCGCGTGTAGCTGGCCGGCGACCAAAACACGTAGCACGAGGCCGGCAGCCGCCATGCCGCAACGGACACCTTTCCGTCGACACATCGGTTGTCGCATACGCCGGCCAGCGCCTCGCCAATTGCACACACGAACACCTGCCCGGCGATCTCGACGGCCCGTCCGCCACTCAACCGCACGATCCCACGGGGCGCGTTCCCACGCGGCGAACTCACGGCCACAATCGTGTCGTCGAGGTTCATCACTTTTCGCAGCGCACTCTCACCGAACAGCTCCAGGAGCGTCAGTCGCGTAGGCACGCTCTGCCGAGAACACGCTCTGCCGAGAATCCCTTCTCGGCGTCGGTAGCGATCAGAGCCGCGCCCGTGAGGAAGCGGTCAGCGTTCGACTAAGAAAATGTCAACAAACCGGTCATCTCCGTCGGCCACGGGGGGCCGACGCTACCTGTGGCGCCGCCGCCATCCCGGCGGAGGCGTCACGTTCGACGTCCGACATGGGGGTCGGACGCTACGTCTCTTCTGATACCGTTTCAGGCAGGATCCTGCGACGCGGCTTTTTCCGCTTGTGCCCAGCGATCCCGGGCGGAGTTCGATTCCGGAAGCGCGGCCGGCAAACCGTGAGGTTCCGCCTTGCCCCGCTCGTCCACCGTGCAGAAGAGAAAGGTGCCCGTCACGACCGACTGCTGCTCACTCCGGGGGTGCAGCTTCCGGCCGTCCACGCGGACGCCGATGGTAGATTCGCCTACATAGTCGATCCGCCCGGTGAAACACAGAACGTCGCCCACCCGGGCCGGAGAACGGATCGACAGGTTTCGAATCGACATGAACGCCACGCGCGTGGCCTCGTCGAAGCAGTTGGCGGCCGTGATGTACGCCGTCTCGACGGACCACTCCACGCACCGGCCCCCGTACAGCGTCTCGTGGTGGTTCAGGTCCTCGCCTTTGACGACGTGTGTCGTGCTGATCTGTCGTTCCGTGCTTTTCTCTGAGGTCATTCCGACTTCGCCGATGTTCCGCGTTCTCATGCTGCAACGTGCCTCGCCGTCCCACTTCACCGATGGCACAGCGAGTATAACCCATCATCCCTGGCCCGTCATCGCAACGCCCGATACAGCGATACCCACTGCTCCACGCCGACTGTTTCCGGACGGGCGCGGCCGTCGATGCCCGATTCTGCCAAGGCGGCCAGACAACGCTCCCTGTCTTCCCGAGTCGCCGCCGTGTGTCTGATGCTCTTGCGGCGGTGAAGGAAAAAGGACTTCACCAGAGCGCTAAAACCATGCACTTCTTCGCCCTCGATCTCCGCGCCGGGCCGCCGTAGCAGACACACCATCGCCGAATCCACACGGGGCACCGGCCAAAACGCTTGCCGGGGCACAGGACAGACCCGCCGCGGCTCCGTCAACACCTGCGCGATGATGCTCACCGGACCGTACGCCGCCGTGCCGACCGCCGCCAGAAACCGATCTGCAACCTCCGCCTGCACCGTGAAGCACATCCGCTCGAACGCCGAGCCGTCCAGAAGCAGGTTCAGGACCAAAGGCGTGGCGATGTCGTATGGCAGGTTTGCCACCAGCTTCAACGCGCCGTCCACCTCCGACCGAGCCCGATCGATCGCCCGGCGGACGGCTGGGTTCACTGCCGATTTCCTCGAAAGCGCATCAAGCCGCAGCAGCGTCACGTTCGGCGAGCTCGCCAACTGCTCTGTCGCCACCTCGAAGAGCCGCTTGTCGATCTCCACCGCCACCACCCTGCCGGCTCGGGCGGAGAGCAGGCCCGTCAGGCTGCCGGTACCGACTCCGATTTCCAGGATGCAATCCTCCGGCTCGACCTGGGCAGCCTCCAGCAGCTTCGCCATCAGATTCCTGTCGACCAGGAAATGCTGGCCGTAACGCTTCCGTGGCGAGCCGCCGGCTGCCGCAAGCAGCCCGCGGATCTGCGTCTGCGTCTGAAAAAGATGATCGTTCTGTCCGGTCGACATCCAAGACTCCAATGATGTCAACCGATTATAATGGCCCCAGCCGCTTCCTGTGGCACGATTACGGAAGAGCCATTCAGTGATTATGATCGAACCGTTTGATGAACACTGCAGCAACCGACCCGACCCCCGTATCTGTGGCACCGGCGTCTCGCCGGTGACCCCACCGCTGGGACGGCGGTGCCAAACGGAACGTCGGCCGCCACGAAAAAAAAGTCCGGCTACTAAATAGCCTCACCGCTGGAAAAGGAGAGAGTCATGCAATCACACGAGGTCCTTCGTCAGGCCGCCGAACAAGTCGGCGTCAAGGCCCTTGCAGCTGAGCTTCGCGTCAGCCCTGCGCTCGTCTACAAATGGTGCGAAGAAGCCGCCGCCAAAGACCCCGATACCAGCGGGACCCGAAACCCACTCGACAGGCTCCGAGACATCGTCGCCTTGACGGGACACATCCCGGTCGTCAACTGGCTCTGCCACGAGGCGAACGGGTTCTTCGTTCACAACCCCGAAGAAGCCAGCCTGGACATCGACTCTGACCTCCTCCAGTCCACACAACACCTCGTCGTGGCCTTCAGCCGGCTGCTCAACGAGGTCGGCAAGTCCGTCGCCGACGACGGCGCCATCGACCCGGCGGAGGCCGACCGAATCCGCCTCGGCTGGCAGCGCCTAAAGACGACCGCCGAGACCTTCGTCGTCGCATGTGAGCGAGGCATCTACCACAGGGGCACTTCCAAGAACACCTGAAGCAGCCTCGCGCTCATCGCCAGGCAACATCGAGCCCAGCGTCTCATCCCGACTCCGGGTGTAGCGCTTCGTCCCGACTCCGAGTGCAGCGTCGGCCCCCCGTGGCCGACGAGGATCACGGAAGCGTACCAACGACGTAGCGTCAGACCCCCGTGTCGGACGTTGAACGTGGCGTCGCCCCCCTGTGGCCCACGCCACATCTCGCGGCACCGAAACGCCCCGCCAGGTTTGCCACGGACCTCCCAAAACCATCACGCCACACTTCGCCATCACAGCCCGCGAGGATATACTCATGCCCATGATCCTCGCCATGGCCCAGATCAACTCGATCGTCGGCGACATCGCCGACAACGTCGACAATATCCGCCTTCGCATCGCCGAAGCCCGCGAGGCCGGCGCCCATCTCGTCGTCTTTCAGGAGCTCGCCGTCTGCGGATACCCCCCCAAGGACCTGCTCCTCAAACCCAAGTTCGTCGCCGAGAACGCCCGAGCGCTGGAAAAGCTCGCCAAACACACACGCAACGGCCCCGCTGTCCTCGTCGGCTTCGTCAGCCACAACCCCAACCCCGTCGGCCGACCCCTGCACAACGCCGTCGCACTGCTCCAGGATGGCCGTCGCGTCGCGGAGTTTCACAAATCCCTCCTTCCCACATACGACGTCTTTGACGAACACCGCTACTTCGAACCGTCCTCAAAGGCAAACGTCGTGACGCTCGCACTCGACGGCCCCCCGCTCCGAGTCGGCATTACGATCTGCGAAGACCTGTGGAACGACGAGCGACTCTTCAAACGCCGGCTCTATCACGACAACCCGATCGAGAAACTGGCCCACGCCGGCGTCGACCTCATCATCAACGCCTCCGCGTCTCCCTTCGTCGTCGAGAAGCAGGCGTTCCGCGAGAAGCTCCTCGGAGGTCAGGCCGCCGCGCGAGGCGTGCCCCTCGTCTCAGTCAACCAGATCGGCGGCAACGACGAACTCATCTTCGACGGCGCGAGTTGCACGTTCGACCGCTCGGGGAAAGTCGTCGCACGCGCCAAGGCCTTTGAACCGGACTTGGTCCTCGTTGACTTTGACAATCTCGGCAGTGCCAGGCGAGAACCTTACCCCGCGCCGATCGCATCCGTGTGGCAGGCCCTTGTCCTCGGAACGCGAGACTACGTCGAGAAGTGCGGCTTCAATGAAGTCGTGCTCGGCCTTTCCGGCGGGATCGACTCCGCCGTCACCGCCGCCGTCGCCGTCGAAGCGCTCGGCCCCGATCGCGTCCACGGCATCGCCATGCCTTCCCGATACAGCAGCGAGCACAGCAAGCGCGACGCGGCGAGTCTCGCCGAGAACCTCGGCATGGAGTTCAGAACCATCCCCATTGCCGACGTGCACGACGTGTTTGAAGCCTCCCTGACGCCACATTTCGGCGGCAAGCCCCCCGATGCAACGGAGGAAAACATCCAGGCCAGGATCCGTGGCGGCATCCTCATGGCCATGTCCAACAAGTTCGGCTGGTTGCTTCTCACCACCGGCAACAAGAGCGAGCTGGCCGTCGGGTACTGCACCCTCTACGGCGACATGTGCGGCGGTCTGGCCGTCATCAGCGACGTTCCCAAGATGATGGTCTACGAACTCGCCAGGCACCTCAACGAACGTTCGGGCCGCCAAGTCATCCCCGCCTCCACCATCACCAAGCCCCCCTCCGCCG
Source organism: Planctomycetota bacterium (assembly GCA_043813895.1). GTDB lineage: Bacteria > Planctomycetota > Phycisphaerae > UBA1845 > UTPLA1 > CAZTAR01. The sequence goes on along the minus strand of JBDRKQ010000120.1, from coordinate 13,099 downwards.
AACTCAAGCCCGACCAGCACGACCAACAAAGCCTGCCCGAGTATGACATCCTCGACGCAATCCTCCACCACTACGTCGAACGGGATGAGTCCGCCGAAGAAATCGTCGAACACGGCTTCGACGAAGCGACCGTCCGCGACGTCCTCCGCAAGGTGGACCTCAACGAGTACAAACGCAAGCAGGCCGCCACCGGCCTGAAAGTCACCAGTCGCGCATTCGGCGTCGGCCGCAGAATGCCCATCGCCGCCAGAATGACATGGCCCCTGCAATGACGCCCCTGCTGAGCTGCGCCGCCTCCCCCCAAGCGAGCCGGGCCGACCCCGGCCCGGTCGAATCCTCGAACGAGAATCCCTTCTCGTTCCTCGTATCCGAAGATCGCGAAACAGACCTTGCGAAGGGCTGTATCGAGCGGATAGTCTTCTAACAGCGAGCCGATCAGAACTATTGGCACACTGATCGTTGACCTCGTCGGCTCGCTGATGATTCAGGAGCCCCGATCTTGTGTGAACAGGATGTTCAAACGGTATCTGGCCGATCACCGCGAAAGGTCGAAGCGATTCTCCTGGCACTGGTTCTTGTTGCGGCGTATCACGCTATTCCGCGGTGGTTCTTCCAGTTCTTGCCCGTGAAGGAGCTATACGAACGGTTGGGGGAAGGTGGATTCGCCAACCTCTGGGACAGCCTCAGTGCCTTCGTGCCTTTCTTACTGTGTATTAGTATACCATCACGAAGTGGATTGCGGATTGGCGAATGGCATTCGCGGGGTATGCAGATCCTCGGAATTTGCGCTCTGCCGGTTGTCTTAACGGCAATTATCTATCCGTTTACTTCTCAGCCCTTCGCTGGTGGCCACATCGGCGTATGGCTGATTTCTCCCATAGCCCAGGACCTGCTGTTTACAGGCTACTTGTATGGCCTTCTGGAAGCCGCCTTCCCTGGCACTGTCGGTAAGCGCCTCCGCATAAACCGAGCCGTGTTTCTCACTGCCGTCTTCTTCAGCCTGTGGCATGTGCCGAATCTCGCCGGCATTCCCGTTCCTTATGTGTTGTTTCAGCTTGTGTACACGCTGGTGGGTGGAGCGTGGGTTCTGCTCGCACGGCAGCTGACGGGCAGCATATTGCCTGGGATTGCCACGCACATGGCCGTCAACTTCCTCGCATGGGCGGGGTGGTAGCTGTCATCCCGCCGAATGCCGCTGTTCTAGAACAGTGCTATCCTTGAGCAACGATGAACCCAGCGCCCCCGACTCACCGCGACCGGCGCAGGACCGCCTCGGACATCGTGTGGCGGCTGACTGGGCCGTCGTCGTGCCGATGCTCGGGACCCATCCCCTCCCACAGATCGACGACTTTGTAGCCTGGAAACAACGTCGTGAGTTCGCCTGGCCTCAGGAATGTTCGCCGGGTGCCACTGCTCTTGAACAGTGTTCTCAATGAAACCAAACAAGAAGAAAACCCCAAAACCCTGAAGCGCTGAACAAGAGGGAGTGGGGAAGGTCAAAGAGCTGAATCGATCAAGGAGTCACAGCAGGGCCTCCGGCCTCGGGTGCAGACGCGACAGCCTGTCAATCCAGCGTGAACTCCTTCGGATCCAGCTTGCGGAAGAGCACCCCGGGAGCGGGACCGAGTGCGTGACCGACGGGCAGTTCCTCCGCGGCGTGCGGCCAGGTCCATGCATCCTCCGGCACGTTCAGCGAGACGCGGATCTTCTCGGAGGCGAACGGGAGGAACGGGCCCATCAAGACGCCCAGCGTTCGCACGGCCTGGATGCACGTGTGAATCGTCGTGCCGCACAACGGCAGGTCGCTCTTGCAGGTCTTCCACGGCTCGCGGGTGTCGATGTACCGGTTGCACGCGCGGAAGCCGTCCATGATGCGGCCCAGGGCGGCCTTGAATCGCGTAGCTTCGATGTCCCGGCCGACCGCCTCGGGCATCGCGCGGATGTTCGCGAGCAGGTCGGCTTCGAGCTGATCGGCGCAGGCGGGGTCGGGCACCTTGCGGTCGAAGTGCTGCGTGGCGATCTTCTGCCAGCGGTTCACGAAGTTGCCCAGCGTGGCGATGAGTTCGCTGTTGTTTCGCTCGATGAAGTCGTCGAACCGCCACGCCGTCCGCTGAGACTCCGGCGCGTTGATCGTCAGGTAGTATCGTAGCGGGTCCGGATCGAAGGACTCGAGGTAGTCCTGAATCCAGACGGCCGTGCCGCGCGACTTGCTGATCTTCTCCTCCGCCTTGCCGGAGAACTTGATGTTCAGAAACGCGTTTGCCACGACGTTGGACGGCAATTGGTAATGGCCGTGCTCCTTCGGCGGCGTGTACTGGCTCCCGCGGGCTTCCATCTCCCCCGCGGTAAACTGCGCACCCAGCAGCATCGCGGGCCAGGTGATCGCATGGAAGACGATGTTGTCCTCGCCGATGAAGTGGACGATCCTGCACTCAGGATCCTGCCACCAGTCCTTGTACTTCCGCCAATCGCCGTCGCGCTCCTCGCACAGCGCCGCGGTGAAGCTGACGTATCCGATCGGGGCGTCGAACCAGACGTAAAGCACCTTGCCCTCGGCGTCGGGATCGTCGAGCGGAACCGGCACGCCCCAGGTGAGATCGCGCGTCATCGCGCGCTCGGGGAGGCCCAGCTTGATCGAGCCCATCGCGAAGTTCGTGACGATCGGACGCCAGTCCAACGACACAAGGTTGAACCAGTCGGCCAACATGCCTTGGAACTTTCCCAACTGGAGATACCAGTGCGTGGTCTCCCGACGTTCCGGCGTCGAACCGGTAATGGCGCTGACCGGATCGCCCAGCAGGAGCGGGTCGATGCTGTTTCCGCAGTGCTCACACTGGTCGCCGAATGCCTCCGGATGTCCGCACGGCGCGCCGTCCGGCATCTTGTGATAGCACCGGCCCTTGACGTAACGATCGGGCAGGAACTTGCCGGCCTCCGCGTCGAAGAGCTGCTGCGTCGTCCGCTTCACGAAGTGGCCGTTGTCGTGGATGGCCTTGAAGAACTCTTGGCTGATTCGGTTGTGGTAGTCGACGAAGCCGGGCTGATGCGTCCCGCCGTAGATATCGAAATGAATGCCGAGTCCCTCGAAATCCGCCGCCTGACGCAGGTTGTACTTCGCGGAGAGTTCGGCGGGGGTCGTGTTGTTCGCCTTCGCCGCGATCTCGATTGCAACGCCGTTGTCGTCACTGCCGCAGATGAAGCGAACATCCCGCCCGATCGACCGCATGTAGCGAACGTAGATATCCGCGGGGAGATACGCGCCCGTCACGTGCCCGACGTGGAGGCGCCCGTTCGAGTACGGCAGTGCGGCGGTCACGAGCATTCGGCGGTCAGACATCTCGACTCCAGTGTACTACTGACCCTGAGAATCTCCGCTGCTTGCGAAGAAACCTGTGGCACCGCGTCTGGGTGGCACCGGCGTCTCGCCGGTGGAGTCACAGGCGGGACGCCTGTGCCACACTTCGGTCGCGGCCGCCTCGACTCCCGGGGCCATTCTAAAGGCATGATCTGAATCTTGCCAATCCCGCGTTGCAACGCGGGCATCACGGGGAATAGCCGTTGTGCGCGACGATCCACGAGGCCAGATCGTTGAAGAAGCCCGACGGATCCGGCTCGAACTCGATCGTGTGCTCCGCCTCGGGATACTCGGTAATCCGGCGATCCGCCAGCGGCAGGCCTCGGAGCCACTCGCGCGTCTTGTCGTTGTCGATGATCTTGTCCCGACCCGCGAGGAACAAGTGGATCGGTCCTTGCCAGGTAGAACCACCGAACCGTCGAACCGTCCTGTCCAGACGCCGCGAAGCCAGGAGGAAACTAGCGGTCAACCGCAGCAGTTTGAGATCATCCGCTTCGACATACTTGATCCGCTTGGGGTTGGCCGTGAAGAACCTAGCAGCGTTCAGCGGAATCTCGAACATACGCGACCGGTCGTTGATCATCGCCACGGCCACGCGGAACTTGTCCGCCGTGGACAGGTCGAGCTTAGGGTGTATGCCTGGGGCGACGAGCGTCAGGGACCGCACCTTTTCCCGCGCAGCGTCCGCGAGCGCCACCGCCAGCTTCCCGCCCCAACTGACGCCGACCACGTGGGCGTCGGCCCGGCCTGTCTCGTTCAGCAAGGCGTCCAGCGCATCGGCCGCATCGGCAACGCACTGCCCAGCCGACTCGGCATGGCCGCGGTGCTCGGTGTTCAGCCCGCTCCCCCGCCGGTCCGGCATCAGCACGGTCAGGCCCTGCTCGGCAAGCAGACTGCCGGACTGCTCGTACCATCCGCCGTGCGATTGGATGCCGTGGAAGTAGAGCACGGCGCCACGTGGCTCCACTGGCCTCCACCAGCGGACGTAGGCTGGATAGCCGTCGGAGAGGTCAATGTTATCGAGCGTTGGCACCGACATACCCGGAGGTTAGGACCCGCGCATGAATAAGTTGCACGTTTCATATGGGTGGTACGGGCGTTTTGCCCGTGCGGCTACGGGCGGGACGCCCGTACCACCCTTCGGCATTCGTTCAGTTTATTTGTGCGCACGCCCTGAGCGGCAGCATCTCGCCCCGGCCAGAAAACCGCTTAGGACGCGCCTTCGAAACCGGCATAAGTCTCGATCGTAACGCCTGTTGACTGTCGCACCAACAGACCGATCCGCTCCAACTCCTCTCGCGAAAGCGCTGCTACGAAGGTCTCGGCCGGTCTTCTGGCGACTGTGTACAACTGCACGAGTTTGATCTGTCCGCCGCCTGCCCGAATCTCTTCGAGCCGGTCGGCGAACGCGCGGAGTTCCTCTTCGGGCGGCGGCTTGCCGTCGATGCGCATCCAGAGCGATTGGATGACGACCGGCCGGACTCGTGCCGCGTCGAGGATGTTCTCGATCACGTGGCCAAGCGAGAATCGCGACCGGTTCACCCTTTCAAAGTACGCCTGCGTGCCTGCATCGAGCTTCGCCCATATCTCGCCGTTGTTTTCGTCGAGTATTCGCAGTGCCGCGCGGACCTCCGGTTTCGCCAGGTAGCAGGCGTTTGTCAGCAGGACGAGTTTCGCATTGTCAAGTGTGTGGTTCCGTCGGGCATCCGCCGCGATCCGCACGGCCTCGCCAAGCCGGGGGTGGGCCGTCGGCTCACCATCGCCGCTGAATGCGATGTCGCGAACGATGCGATCCGCGGCGCCGAGGCGATCGAAGGGAGACGCCTCAAACAATGACTGATCAACCGCCATGTCGAGCAGCCGGTTCAACTCGGTTCGCAGGATCGAGAGGTCGACGCCTCGAACCTCCGGCGGCGTCGTCCGGTCCACCTGGCAGTAAACGCAATCGAAGTTGCAGGCCTTCTCGGGGTTGAGATTGATGCCGATGGACAGGCCGCCGCTCCTGCGCGACACGACCGGGTAGCAATAGGCATTTTGCCGCCAGTGCCGGCCGTGCTCCCGATAGGCCGTGTCCAGGGATCTGTTGGGTGGTTTCGCCATACCGCAGACTCCGACCCAATCATAGCGCGAGGGAGGACTATTGGAAACGGCGAACTAACAGACCGCGATGAGAACAGACTCTCATGTGCGTCTAACCGGCGTGGCATGGGTTAGCGAAGCCGCTTTCAGCGGCGGAGCTTACCCGTGGGCGAAACGTCAAGATGTTCTCACGAGTAATGAGTGGGCCGCCCCGCCGAGGTGCCACTGGCGGCTTGCCCGCCAGTGCGATCTCGACCGGGATTTCCTCCAAAGCACTGGCAGACAAGCTGCCAGTGGCACCCATTGGTTGGTCTCTCACAAAACGCTAGAGGGATTCGATGTGGCGGATGAGGCCTTCGATCGTGCGGTCCCACGCGTCGAGTGTTTCTTCCATTTCGTAGCGCAACATGTCGCCCAGCAGGACGTGGTCACGGGCCTCGATCGCCCCTTTGATCCCACGAAGCTTGTCGCTCAGGTCGACCAGCCAGTCAACGATTGGCCTGCCGTCGATCTGCATGTCGTCCAGGCGGAGGCCCAGAAGCGAACAGCTCTCCATGACGGAGGCGTGCGCCCGTCCCCAAACGCTCAGGCATTCGCTCAGTGATTGCATCGCCTTTGAGACGTGCCCTCCGGCGAGCGCTTCGGCACTGCTCTTCACGCCGACAAACGTCTCCTCCAATGCGGTCCGCACGTCGCGCAATGCCGCAACGACGACTTCCCTCGGGCAGGCGGAGAGGAGATCGACGCGCCCGTATCGACTGAGCGGCTGGGGCAGAACCTCGTCGAGTCGATCAGGCGGAATGTCCTCGCCGTCGCACCGAACGCCGACGATCATCCCATCTGAGCCGACGAGCTTCGCTTTGGCGATGTCGATGGTTTGGGCCAGAGTGGCCGATTCGTCTGTGGAATCCAACGCGCTGTCGTCGAGATACACGGTCATGGTGCAAGCCGATCCGTTTCGTAGCGTCTGTGGAGGCGCAGGAGGTTCTTGGTTTGATACGATACGATTCGCTTCTATGCGAGAAGCGTTCGGAGCAACCACACACAGCCAAGGCCGCATACGGCGGTTACACATGCCGCAGTGAGCATGAGTTCCCAACGAAAACTGTATTTGACTTCCTGCGCCGAAGCGGCGAAGGGATCACCCGGCTTCCATGTCAGGCGGGCCGGCACGAGCCGTCCCCTTCCGATTCGCCTTGGCACGACGCCGGGGGTGCCGATGCCGAGCCGGGCGATCTGGCCTGGCGAGGGCAGTGGCGGCATCGGCCTGCCGGTTGGCGTGGCCGGCGATTCGACGTGCTCCTCATCCCCGGCCAAGCAGTCTTCATCAACTGGGCAGTCATCGTCAGCCGCGGACTCCTCGTCGAGTTCGTCAAGCTCCACATCGTCGCACGACTCGCCCGAATCGTATGAATCGTCGGTCGCCTGATACTCGATCGCTTCGATCGTGTCGCCGTCCGGTTCGACGTCGCCCTCATGATTGTGCCGGCCGTGGTCTTCGTTGAAGCCGACTTCCGCAGGGACAGCTTTGAGGTGTGGAACGGCGGTCAACGGTGGGTTGTGCTCCGACCAAGGCTCTCCGGGCGTGTGCACCTCAAAGCCAATACCATCAAACAACGTCGGATCGGCGGTTTCCCCGCCATTGCGATTCTGGGTCCGGCTGGGTTGAAGTATGGACCTGTGCATGTGCGTATCCTCACCGACGCGCGTGCGAGCCCTACTTCCTCGCGCGGGCGTCTTAACCGTTATCGGCCGAATACAGAATAGTCTTTATCGGAAGCGGCGGAGCTTAACCTCATAACGAAAACACGGTTACGGCTGCCACCGAAGATCGCGACACGGGCCAGCCAGGCCGCCAGGATTGCGCGAACCGAATGCCTGCTCGCCAGCGTGCGGCGCAGAAATTGCGCGTTCTGGCGACTTCGGGCCGGAACGGTTTGCGTGGTTTGGTAGCGGCCGACCCCCTGGTTGGTAGTGAAATCCGGTCAGTGATCCTCGTCGGCCACGGGGGACCGACGCCACTTGATCCAGCCGCGATGAGCACGTAGATTCGCCCTCCATCATGTCTGGGCAAAGCACAATCGGGATCGGCCTGATCGGGTGTGGGGCCGTCGGATCGGAGGTGGCCCGAATCCTCCTGCAAGACCGCACCGACCTCGCGGCTCGCACGGGGGTGACGCTCGATCTGCGGCATGTGCTCGTCCGCGACAAGGCGAAGCCTCGGCCCGTCGATCTGCCGGACGGCCTGCTCTGTGACGCCATCGGGTCCCTGCTGGACGACGCCCGGACCGGCATCATCGTGGAACTCGCGGGTGGTGAGGAAGATGCCAGGCGGATGACACTCGCGGCACTTGAAGCCGGCAAGAGTGTGGTTACGGCGAACAAGGCGCTGCTGGCAAGCTACGGCCCCGAGCTCTTCCTCGCGGCGCGAAGAGCAGGTCGGTGTATCGCGTTCGAAGCGGCGGTTGCGGGCGGCATCCCGCTGATCGAGTCGATCCGCAGCGGGCTCGTGGCCAATCGCATCGACGCGATCTTCGGCATCCTCAACGGCACATGCAACTACATCCTCACGAAGATGCTCGACGACACTGCGAGCTATGCGCACGCGTTGGCTCAGGCGCAGCGGCTCGGGTATGCCGAGCAGGATCCGACACTCGACGTCGATGGGACGGACTCGGCCCACAAACTCGCCGTCCTCACCTCGATCGCGATGCGACAACACTGTCGTCCCGACCAGATTCGCACTCGGGGCATCTCGCACATTGCATTGACGGACCTGGTCGCGGCTGACGAGCTCGGGTACGCCTGCAAGCTCCTCGCGATCGCCAGGCGACACGATGGCGAGTTGGAGCTGGGCGTCCAACCGACGTTCATTCCCAAGACGCACCCGCTCGCCGCCGTGGGCGGGCCGTTCAACGCCGTCAGCGTTTATGGCAGCAACGTAGGGCACACACTGTTCTACGGGCCTGGTGCGGGTGGCCGTGCGACTGCCAGCGCCGTGGTCGCGGACATCATCGATGTGGCGATCGGAAACGCCCTGCGGACGTTTGAACACCTCACCGCGATCGCGGATCAGGCCCAGCCGGCGAAGATACGGCCCGCCGGAGGGAACAAATCGCCGTTCTACGTTCGTGTCGGTCTTGTTGACCGGCCCGGCGGTATCGGCAGGATCGCGACCCTGATGGGAGAGCAGGGCATCAGTATCGCGACCATTGTGCAACACGAGTCGGCGGAAGAGCGGCCAAGCGAGGTCGTGCCCGTCGTGGTTACGACACACGCGGTGAAGGAGAGCAGCGTGTGGCAGGCGCTTTCTTTGATGGAGCTGCTCGACATCGTGGTTGACAGGCCGGTCTGCATCCCGCTGCTCAACGAGCACTTCGACTGATGCCGTGCATCAGTGCCACATTCGTGGCATCGCCATCACTCCTCGACGGGCCTTTCCGGCGTTGACGCAACCCACGAGGCCCACGCGGCCGCTGCGGCAACGGCGGCGGTCTCGACTCGCAGGATAGCATTGGACAAGCGGACCGGGCGTGCGCCCGCGCCTGTGAGAAGCCCGCACTCGGCGTTCGTGAAGCCGCCCTCCGGTCCGATGAAGACCGCGAGTCTGGAAGGGTGCGTGCCCGGCGGGGGCAGTTTCGCGAGCGAATGCGTGAATGTCCGATCCGCGTCGCGAGGGTCGCCGTAGAACAGATGCAGTGCCGGCGCCCGTGCCGCGGCCGCCAGCGCCTCCGCTACCGTTCTTGCCGGCTCGACGGCCATCGTGATCGTGTGTCCGGATTGCTTGGCGGCCTCCACCCCTTTGCGGCACCAACGGGTCAACTTGCCCTCGCCCGGGTCCACGCTGCCGCGTTCGGTCTTCAGCAACCACAGGGCACGCACTCCGAGTTCCGCGCACTTTTCGACGAGCCAATCCGCGCGGTTTCCCTTGGGACAAGCCGCCGCCATGACCAGGCACGGTCCCGAATCGCGGTGCATGCCGTACCGATGCGTGACCTCGACTTCGAACGTGCGATGCACGATCGATCGAACGCGACCTGTCACCTCGGCTCCGCGGCCGTCGAAGAGCGCCACCTCCCCGCCCACCTTGAGCCTGAGGACCTTCAGCGCGTGCTCGGCCTGCGGGCCGCCGACACGCACAATCGAGCCTGACACGTCGTCAACCTGAAATCGCCGGATTCGCATGACCGCATGTTCGGCACTCCCGCCGCTCACGACAAGAGGGGTGCCAGGCAGCCGAGAGCTGTGGGGCTCAAGTCCACTTGCCGAAGGGCCGATAAAAGCGCGGCAACCTGCCCCAGTGCAGGCACGCCATTGGAGCGCGCCAGCCGATGGACGAAGGCGAGAAACCAACCAATCCGAACGACGCCTCACCGCTTGATGAGACTGCCGATGTCGAGGCCCTTCTTGATCAGGCAGCGGCGCTCGCCGGGCAGATCGCGACTGAAGCGGGCTCGGACGATGCGGCAGAGGACGTCAGGCGCAGCGACGAAACAACAGAACCGATCGTTCCCGAGCCCGAGACCGATGCGGCTGTGGCGACAGCCGGCGCGGAGTCGCCGCAGGCCGATGGCGGCCCGGACGAGATTGACCGCACACTCGCCTCCCTCGAGACGATGCTGGATGGGGAGTCAGCGGAAAAGCCCGCGGACGGCGCGTCGAGAGATGGCGGGACAGCAGTTCGGGGCCAGGCCGGCAAGAACACGATCAACCTGGACAACGTGGAATTCGAGGGCGAGTTCGGTGGAGGGTCGGACTTCGAGATCGATGAAGACGAACCGGTCGGCTCCGACGGTCAGAATGCCGAGGCAAAAGGTGTCGCGCGACTCAGTTCAATCAAGTCGCTCCTTGCGAAACTCGCCGGCGGCACTCGCGGCAAAGGCGTATCCATCGTGCGCCGGTTCGGACGCGGTCTTCCCGACTTCGCGGCCAAGCCACTCATCCTGATCGACCGACCCTTTCAGCATCTGTCCCCGCGAACGAAGCTCTACATCGGCTGTGCAGCGATCGTGACAATCGTGGCAGGTATCGCTTCACTCATCGTTCCGATGCTCATAAACAAGAACCCCTACGCTGACATGCCTTTCTAGTACTACAGTTGCGCTTTTCGCTTGCGTATCCGATAGTGGCATCGTCTGGCGATGGCCTGATGCTGGCGGCGCCAAGTTGACCATGCCAGGGTTTGTTCGTCCTCGTTGAGTCTCGGCCAGACGATTCGTATCAAGAGGTGCCGCACCTGCGGCTCCGTGAGCGGAATCAGATTGTTTTGTTCGACCGTGCCGACTTCGGCGATGAGACGGCGACGCGGACGACCGTGAGGAACGCCAGGGCAAACATCGACAGCGGGATGTGTCGGTACCAGGCATAGCAAAAGAGCTGAACCCATCGAGGACGCACAACACGAGCCCCCGGCCGTAACCATAGTGCGGCACAGACGCCACAATTGGTTTTGATGGAGTGCGCTACCGCTTCTTCTGCTTTCGCGCAACGGGGGGCGGCGATTCATCATCCGGCGGGATAAACGGAACGACGCGCGGGCTTCGCTCCGGGAGAAGCTTGTGCACGACCAGCAGCCACAGCACGCCGGTGGAAAAAGTGCCGATGCTGATTGCCTGCGAGATCGTGAGCCCGGCCATGTCAAGCGGGTTGTCCTGCCGGATCAGCTCGAGAAACACCCTCGAAATGGAATAGAAGATGAGAAACCAGGCGCCGACGACACCATGTCGCCTGCGACGGTAGAAGATCAACGTCAGCACCCACGAGATGATGAGGCCGTTGATGACCGCGTAGAGTTGTGCCGGATGGACCGGCTTCGAGCGGTAATGAGAGGCAAGCTGTGTCAACTCGTCCAGAGTCAGGCCGTATGTCCGGCACTGCGCCTCGACGACCCCGGCGGGCGATTGGTCGTAAGCCGTAAGCGCGGCGGCCGCCTTGTCCGCGCTGGCCTTTAATGACTTCAACTCGGCTTCGTCGGCGCCGGCCGCTAGCCGCTCGGCGCGGGCACGATCCGCCTGCCTCTTGGCATCCAACGATTCCTGCCGGGTCGGGCCTTCATGTTCGACCGCCTCCTTGAGCCAATCGCGAGGCAGCGGGGCGCTCTCCGCCGAGTTGTGGGTGAGGATCAACTCCTTGGGCAGTGTGAGCTGTCCAAACTTGTATTGCTGCACCATCGCCGGGCTGCCGTAGGGGAACCGCACGGCCCAAGGCACGGACGCGCGCTCGTGCGCGGGATCGTGCTGATCCACACAGACCGCGCCCCAGCAACACCCGTTCAGGAAACAGCCGATTCGCGTGATTGCCAGCCCCCAGGCCAACGAGGGCATCGTGATGTCCAGGTACCACCGCACGGACACCTTGGCCACGTACCGCAGGTAGATCATGAGGGCCGGGATCACCAGCAGCGGCCCGCCCCAGAACTCCAGCCCGCCGGCACGGATGTCGAACACCGCCAGTAGCGGGTTGGGACGAATCGCGAAATGTGTGTCCCAGTAGTGGAGCACGAACATCGCCCGAGACCCGATGATCCCACAGACCAACGAGATAAAACAGATATTGATCACGATGTCCGGATCGGCCTGAGACTTGCTCGCCCGACGGCAAGCAAACCACGTGCCAGAGAGGAAGGCGATCATCATCATCACGCCATAGCTCTTGACATCCGCCAACCAGTCCGGCAGCAACGGCAGCTTGAACAAAGTCGGATACATGGATTCCGTCAGCCCTCGAACACGGGATCAGAACAGTTCAACTTGACCATACCAGCCCGAAGCGCAAGCGGGGCACAACCGTTCGTGAAGCGGCATCCTACGCCCCGTTCGCCGGCAGGTCTACGAGCATGTTGTCGATCAAGCGCGTCTCACCGATTCGCACAGCGCCTGCAAGCATGACGCGCCCGTGTGGTGCCGTTATCGGCGCAAGCGTCTCTGGATCGACGATGCTGAGGTAGTCAACATCGATGTTTGGCCCAGCCTCTGCGATGACCTCGCGCATGGCCGCGATCGTGCCGCCGACCGACTGTTCTCCGGCGACCAGCCTGTCCCTGCCCAGGCACAGCGCCGTGTACAGGCAGATCGCCTGGCCTCGCTGCTCCGGGCTGAGCCGCGCGTTGCGGCTGGAAAGTGCCAACCCGTCGGACTCACGGACGAGAGGACAGACCTCGATCCGCACCGGCAGACACAGGTCCGCCACCATCCGGCGGAGGATCACGGCCTGCTGCGCGTCCTTCTGCCCGAAATACGCCGCGTCCGGCTGCACGATGTTGAAGAGCTTCGCCACGACCGTACAGACACCCTCGAAATGGCCCGGGCGAACCGCGCCGCACAGCGACTCCGCCAGCGGCCCGGGGCGGACGCGCGTCTGGTCGCCTGCCGGGTATATCTCCGCATCTTGCGGCGCGAAGATAGAATCACCGCCGGCCGCCTGGCACGCCTCGCGATCGGCGTCCAGCGTCCGTGGATACTGCTGGAAATCCTCACTGGGACCAAACTGCGTCGGGTTGACGTAGATGCTGACGACGGTGAAGTGCCCGTCGGCCTTCGCCGCCTTGATGAGGCTCGTGTGCCCGTCGTGCAACGCGCCCATCGTCGGCACAAGCCCGATTGTTCGCCCGGCCTGTCGGGCGCGACGCACCGCATCGCGCACCTCCGGAATCGTCGTCACCACGAC
>JBDRKQ010000119.1:0-6995 GCA_043813895.1 Planctomycetota bacterium | reverse complement strand
CCGCGAGTCTGGCGTTTCGCGACCGAGATCCTGGTACGCGCCCAGCGCTAGAAAGCAGTTGTATACGGTTCCCGATCGGCGCCCCGGCGCGGAGCTGTAGCCTCCGTCAGAGCTTCGATGCGTTTCCAGGCGACGCAGAATAGTGCAGGCCGTATCGGCGTCGAGCGCGCCCTTGGGCATGGCCGCCCAGCAGCGGGCGAGGCAGGCTTGATGAATGAAATCGAGATCGGCGCCTTCGCCGAACCCGCGCAGATAGCGGACAATCGCGTCGGTCGGCGGGGCGCCGCTCAGCGCCGCCAAGCCGTTGATCGCGAACATGGTGTAATACAAGTCGCTCTCGCCAGACCGGTTCTTGCCGCCGCCGTCGGCATTGAACTGCCCCAGCAGGAACTCGACGACGCCGTCCGTGGCTTCACGGAGCAGACTCGGGGCCAGTCGCGCTGCCCGCTGCATGTCGCGCTTGATGCTCACGGCAATACCCCTGGATCTGCCCGTTGCCGAAGATCTTGCCGATCACGCGCCGCAACAAGCCCTTGAGCGTCGGTTCCTTCAGTGGGTTCAGCGCGGCAGTCGCCTGTGCGGTGTACGCGTCGAGCAGTGCTTCGACGGTTTCGACCACGCCGCGCTCAGTAAGCAATCGCTTCATCTTGCCCGCGATTTCACTCTGACCACACACGCGGCCCCATAGCGATGTCGTCAACTCTCGCTCTGCGTCAGTGCCCGCGCGCTTATGCGCGACGGCCAGGACCAGTGACGGCCTCAGGCTGCGCAGGTCGTCGGAGTCGGCTTCTCCCGCGAAGTCTTCCAAATCGTCGCGGATTTGATAGGCGACGCCCAGCGACTCGCTGTACCGCGTCAGCACGTCATGGACGCCCTGATCGGCGCCGCTGTAACACGCACCGAGGCGCAAGGCGACCTCGAATGCCGGCGCCGTCTTCTGCCGAAAGATGTCCAGTACCTCCAGGGAGGATAGCGGCTTCGGCCGGCGCGCCCAGCAAAGCTCGGCTCCCTGGCCCCGGCTTAATGTTAGATGTCCGGACGCGGCCACGTTGTACATTGCCACCTTCGTCGCATCATCGACGCCGAGTTCCCCGATCAGGCGGTATCCCTCACCCAACAGGAAATCGCCGACGTTCAGCGCGACGGGTACACCGTGCTCAACGTGCAGCGTGTCCTGCCCGTACCGCTTGTCGTCGCCGTCCTCGATGTCGTCGTGGATCAGCGAGGCCTTGTGGAAACACTCCACCGCAACGGCGAGCTTCTTAAGGTTGTTGTCGGCGATGCTTGGGGGCACGCGAGATGAACAGCCGCATCCCTCGCTTTGCGCTGCTTGCTGTGAACAGGCACAGGCTCCGCCCTGCCCAGCGCCGCGCGGACTAAAGTCCGCGGCTCTTCGCGTTTCGCCCTGGAGCGACATGTACACGCATGTTGTCAAGTATGGTCGCCACCGCTTGCCGTCTCTTGCCAGCCAGTCTTGGGCGATCGTCTCGGTTTTGTCAGCAGCTTCGCCGAGGATTCTGCCGAGCGATTCCCGGCTGAACCAGCTTCGCACCTCTTGCCGCAAGGCATCAAGATCGAGCCGATACGTCCGATCCTCGGAGGTCAGGTGAATGGCATCCCAAATCCAATCCAGATCCGCCGTCGTCTTGGCGCAGCCGTCCTGCAGCAGCGGGATGGCAATCCCCGGAATCGCGCGGGCTTCCATGTGGGGAAAGCACTCCTCCAAAACACTCATGCAGCTCACGCCGACAACGGCTTCGATCTGCCCGGCTTCGATCATCTTCGTGACCACGGCCGAGCCTTCCGCAACCAGCACCGCGTAACCCAGACGCTCCGCTTCGGTCTGGAATCGGTGGATCGAACACCGGCCGCATTCGGCGCAAACGAGACCGAACTCGTCGATCGATGCCTGGCAATCGTCGTCATCACGGAGGCACTGTGGCAGCAGCAACAACCGACGTTCGTACGGAATGCCGGCAACGGTATCTCGCCAGGCTTCGTTGTTCACGATGATGGCGGTGTAGTCGCGGCAGGCGAGATCGATCTCCGCGTGCTCGCAGACCTCCTCGGCGTGACGCCGCAGCTCATCGACCGTGAGAGGCGGCACGAGGCGGTTTCGTTCAACGTGCTGCCGGGCAACGTGCTTGAGCCGGTCCCTGGCAGGTTTGCTGTCCGGGACGCTGGGCTGCGAAGGCCGATATGCCTGCCGGGGAATCTTGGGCGGCAGGAGGACCGGCGAAGGAGACAGCCGGGCAGTCTTCTTGCGATCCTCGACCGGATTCACCGTTCCGCCGGCCGCCTCATCATCCTGTCGCACGGGTTGAATCATTGCAGAGGTTCATCTTCGCCGCGGAATAACAACGCGCTTACGTGTACGCCCCAAATCCGAAAAACCAATACTTCTTCGTAAACCGATACAGCCAGTTCTGCTCGGGCAGCTCGTGTCCGGGAATGTGCTGGCTGCCGAGCGGTTCCATGGCATCGAGCTCCGCCAGGGCGGTACGCCGTGCCGTGGTGTCTTGTGCGGATTGACGTTCGACGATGGATTTCAACAGGTCCGGGCGCTCCAGCACGATGCAACCGCGCGTTGCCGAGGCAGTCGCCTCCCGAAAGTCCTTCAAAAAACGCGACTCCGTCACCGTCTTGAAGATGTCCCCGTCGTTGTCGTGGATGCTCTCGCCCGCGAACTGGATGACGGGACACGGCTCGACGTCGCCCCATGGGCTAATGTGATGACTGATCCCGACCACTGCCGGGCACAGCGCCTGGCCCTTGTCGTCCCAGTACGCGTCGACGACGCCGATGGGCTTCGTGCCGCGCACGTGCATTGCGAACCGGCGCACCCCGAGCACCTGCTCAGGACGCAGCGCCAACTCCGCTGCCGGGTCCGGTCCGACGGGTCTGAACGTCGTGTACCACACGTAGTGGACGCCTCGCCGAATGAGTTCATCGACCCAGTCTTCGTTGACCAGATCGTCATAGTTGTTCTGGCAGACGCTGGTCGTCACGCCCGTGATCAACCGGTTGCGGATGCACGCCTCTAGGCCGGCCAGTGTCCGGTCGAACACGCCCTGCCTGCCCCGCCGCTGGTCGCTGACAAGCCCGCGTCCTTCGATGCTTATCAGCGGCGTCACGTTGCCGGCACGGCGAAGCCCGGCAGCGACCTCGTCGGTGATGAAATGCCCGTTCGTGAACACCTGGAAATAGCAATCGGGATGCGTTTCGAACAGTCTGATGAGATCGGGATGGAGGAACGGCTCGCCTCCGAGGATGCCGAAGAAGCTGTTGCCGTGTTTCTTGGCACGGTCAACGAGTCTGCTCAAATCGGCGAAATCGATCGACGCCTGCGGAGACGTGACATCGACCCAGCAACCCCGACAGCGAAGATTGCAGCTGTTCGTGATCGAGATGTACAGAAACGGCGGAAAGCTCTGCCCGCTCTTGAGCCGTTTCTTGAACCGCCGCACCGACCGGATCCCCTTGTACCCGAAATTGTAGCCGAACTTCCAAAGCAAGCGGGCATCCGTCGTGCGCAGCATTCGAACGGCCAGCGACAGCAGACTCCCCGCGATCCGTGGGCGCGAAGCACGACTCTCCCCGGCGTCGGATGCCGTCGCGTTTGCAATCAGATATCCCACTCTTCCTCCTGTGAAGCAGGCGCGCGCTTCTCGCCGGGGTCACAGCATGGCCGACTCGCCTCCAATTCATCCGCAGGATCCGCACGCGAATCCTCCCCCGCGCATTCGCACACGCAATCGCAGGCGATGTCGCTGCTCGCTTCCGATTCGGCCGAGCAGTCACAGTCACATGCGCAGTCGGACTCCGATTCGTCCGTGCATTCGCAGGCACAGTCGCGGTCGGGCGCGGAGGCGGGTTGACATTCACACGAGCAGCCGCAATCCGGTTCATTCAACACGGGCAGGCCCCGGAACACCTGGTCCGGTATATCCAACTCCGCCTGCATCTTCTTCAGGTGTTGAAGATCGGCCGTCAGTGCGCCGTTCGCCGCCCGCGCGGGTGAAAAACGCCCGCCACGCTGACCGCTTCGCGCCCGCAAGGACGCGCGAACACCCTTGTCGACAAGCTCGTCGAGATCGACTTTCACCACGTCGCGTCCGACATCGCCTTCGCAAACCACGTCCCCGTTGACCGGTCGCTTGTCGTACTTCGGAAAAACGATCGCGACAGAAGGGCACACCCGCGAACACGCCGGGCAACGCGTCTTGCACTTGTCCGGGTTCCGGACCTCCACGTTCCCGTCGGCATCCACACCGAACACACCGAACAGGCAGAAGCTCAGGCACTGCTTGCAGTTCGTACAGAGGTCGTAGTCGATCACCGGAAACCACGGCATCCATGCGCCGGGCCGCGGTTCGCAAACGTCCTTCTCAACCGCATCCGCACACGCACACTGACAATCCGCCAGCAAGCCGGACGCGACCTCGTCCGCGCCCTGCTCCCGCATGTTCATGACTTTCACGCGGCCGTCCGTTAGCGGGGCGCCTGCGGCATGAAACAGCCACTTGACGGCCCGGGGATAGCAGGCCGCGACCCTGAGATCGCCGGATTCAGCGAGCCGCCTCAGCATCGGATCGCGCCGCGCGGATGCCTCACACAGGTCCGCCACGGCCTCGAACGGCACACCGGAAGCGTTGAGTTGCCGGAACACCTCTCGCTTGGCCTGCGGAGGGATGACGTCAGTATGAGCACAGTGGCAATACAGGACTGAAGTCTGCCGGGCCGCCGCCAAGGTACTTCTCCTACCGCCGTTTCATCCACTGATGGAACCGTTCGCAAGACCGCGGATCGCAGCCTATCGGCCGGCCGGGCAATTGAGTCGATTGAACGGGTGTTTGATCTCCAGCGAGCCTGTCAGGCGACAGTTCATCAGGGTCGCCGTGAGCACCGTCTGCAACAGGACACACGCCTTGGCCGCTTCCGCACGGTAGCGTATGAGTGGGCTCACTGCGAATCACCTTCGTCATCCTTCCGTCCGTCCTGCATTGCCGGCGCGCGCAATCATCCCCGCCGATCGCACCCCTGGAGAGTTCAACGGCCTCCGCCCGCCGACCGCACGCCGCAACTCTTGAAAGCACGCCGAAGCCCCCCGGGACCCAGGGGGGCTCGCGTCATTCAGTGCCCGCGCAGAGCAGAAGGACGCTACGCCTTTGCTCCCCGCAGCAAAGCGGCCGAGGGCTGGGGCTGCAAACCGCGTGGCTGTGGGCAGCGGGTCGATTGAGTAGCGTCGCCTGCAATTCTAGCTCCCCACGGTGATACAGTCATCATGTTCCCCTGCGAGGCTCATCGGCGCACGGGCGGTACCGGGCATTCAGAGGCATAGTGTGGCGGGTCCCCACCGAGCCTCGAGCGCAAGCGAGCGGGTCTGAAGACCCGCAATCTGTCCGTGGATACCCCGCGATGGCGCTTGGGGCTCAGATTGGTGACACCGCCCCCCTGCTTGGTGGCTTCGATCAGTCCCGCCGACAGTGTCATGGACCCTAGCGCGGCTGACCGAGCAGAGCTAACGAGCCGCAGGCACGCTTGATTCCGAGGAGATGAGGGCGGCGATGCGTCGGTAGAATTCCATAGCGACGGCCTGCTCGGCGACGATCACGTCGTCCGCGCCTTTTTGCAACGCCTGCAAGCCTGTGGATGTGTAGCGTGTTGAGGCGATAATGTGGATCTCGGGGTTAATGCGGTTGGCCGTCTCCGTCGCCTTGAGGGCCGCGTCCTCGTTGGGAATGGACAGGGCCAGCACCGAAGCGGTCCGAACACCGGCCAGCTCCAGAACCTCCTCTTCGGCGATGTCGCCGTGGATGACATCCAGCCCGAGGTCTCTCTGCGCTGCGCATGTGGCCTGATTCATCTCGACGATGACGAAGGGTATTCCCCGCTCCTGGAGTAGCTCCGCGATGAAGCGCCCGCCCACGCCGAAACCTGCGATAATGACATGATCCTGCATCACACCTGCCTTGTGCTATTATAGCGAGAGCCGACATGACTCGACACGCACAACATGATCAGCCCGATAGGCGGGCAAGCCCGCAAGCGGACGCGACACCCGCAGTCGACGGGATAGTCAACGTGCGTAAGCCTGTCGGCGCGTCGTCCGCCAAGTACGTCTATCGGCTGCGGCCGATCTTCGGGACTCGGAAAGTCGGGCACGCGGGTACGCTTGACCCCTTCGCGTCCGGCGTCTTGATCGGCTGTCTCGGCCGCGCGACGAAACTGGTCGAGCTGCTAATGGGGCTCCCGAAGAGTTATCGGACCACCCTCCACCTCGGCGTCACGAATGCGACCTTCGACACCGAGATGCCGTTCGAGCCGGTCCCAGCGGCCGCACCGATCGATCGCAAAGCCATTGAACAAGCGGTCGCCCGGTTCGTCGGCGCCATCCCGCAGATTCCTCCGGCCTTCAGCGCGGTCAAGATCCACGGCGTATCAAGCCACCGTCTCGCGAGGGAAGGCCGTGCTGTCCCCAGGGAACCGAGGACCGTGCGGATTGATCGGATCGAGATTCTGGGTTACGCGTGGCCCCGGCTCGAATTGGATATCCGGTGTGGCCGCGGCACCTACATCCGCGCAATCGCCCGAGATCTCGGAAAGCAGCTCGGTTGCGGCGCCTGCTGCGAATCCCTGACGCGAACCGCGGTCGGCCCGTTTGACCTGCAGGCGGCCGTAAGCCTCGACGGCACATGCGACGAAGCAGTGCGATCGGCCCTGGTGCCGTTGGAGGACGCACGCAAGCTGCTGGCCGCAGCGGAGTAGCAGAGCGAGCCGGCTCGATGCCGAGTAACGCGGCGCGCATTTCAAGTCGCATTCATTTTGCAATCCCCATTTGACTTCAACACGTATTCGGTATATGTTAGGGTATGGAAGAAAGCGAGTGACCGGATAGCCGTCATCTGTGAACGTCGGCGGCGAGCGGCGACCATACAATGACAGTGCCAGAATGGGTCTTTCGAGCGGCTGGTTCTTTGGCTGCGCGGTCGAGG
>JBDRKQ010000118.1:0-20630 GCA_043813895.1 Planctomycetota bacterium | reverse complement strand
GGGGGCTGGAGATTATCGGGCATGAATCCCGCCGGGGGCAGTCGGTCAGTTCCCAGCAGGGGGCGTACTGGATCAGGCTGCGCAACGCCTCGATCGTGAAGCCCCGGTCGTGAATCAGGGTCTTGATGAGCCGAAGCTGTGCGATCGCACGGTCGTCGAACAGGCGGTCGCCCGTCCGTGGTTCTCGCCGCACCCGGATCAGGCCGGCCCGCTCGTACTCGCGGATGCGACGGTCCGATAGCGATATCTCACGGGCGACTTCGCCGATTTTCATCAGGCCCATGACCTACTTCCTCCTCTGCCGGCTTCGCAACCGGCAGATGGCGCTAGAGAATACGGCAATACGGTGCCGATCGCAAGGCGGCGCCGCTGATATACAATACGGCGATGATCACGCCATCCGACGATGCCGAACGCATCCGCCGGCTTCGGGAACACATCTCGCGATTTCCGAAAACGCCTGGCGTCTATCTCATGAAAGACGCCAAAGGCCGTGTGCTCTATGTCGGTAAGGCGAAGGACCTCCGCGCACGGGTTTCGTCGTACTTCCAGGATTCCGCCGACCTTCTCAACACACGCGGTCCCGATATTGCGCGGATGGGCGCCGGCGTCGTCGACGTGGACTTTCTCGAGTGCGAGACCGAAGTGGACGCCCTCCTTCGCGAGGCACGTCTGATCAAGGACATCCAGCCGCCGCACAACGCACAACTCAAGGACGGCAAGACGTTCCCGTACATCGAGGTGACGACGCGCGACGACTTTCCGGGCGTCTTCATCACGCGCAATCCCGGGGTCACAGGCAGCAAGCTGTACGGGCCGTTCGTCTCCGTCGGCACGCTTCGTGATGCCGTCAACGCCCTGCAGAAGGTGTTCAAGTTCCGCACCTGCGAATTGTCTATCCGTGCTGACGACGAGAAGCGGCGCTTCTTCCGTCCGTGCCTGCTTCACGCCATCAACCGGTGTACGGGGCCCTGCGGCGACCGGATCAGCAGACAGGACTACCGGCGCGACATCGAACGCTTCAAGCGGTTTATGACGTCGAAGCAGAGCGTCGTGTTGGGCGAAATGGAACGTGAGATGAAAGCGGCCTCCGAGGCACTCGACTTCGAGGGCGCGGGCCGCATTCGGGACTGCATCCAGGCCATCCGCAATCTCAAGCTATCGGGTGACGCCCACGATGACGTTCAGCCTGAGGCCTTTTTCGTCGACCCGAGCAAAGGCCTCGAACGTCTGGCGCGGGTCCTCGAGATGGAGCAGGTCCCGCGGATTATCGAGGGCATCGACATCGCCAATCTTCAGGGTGAGGAGTCGGTGGGGGGGCTCGTCTGTTTCATTGACGGCAAACCCTTCAAGGCGGGCTATCGCCGCTTTCGCATCCAGAGTGTGGAGGGCCAGGATGACTACGCCATGATCCGTGAAGTGGTGCAGCGTCGGTATCGGCGTGCCGGGGACGGTGAGGAGTTGTATCCGGACGTCATCCTGATCGACGGCGGGTTGGGGCAGTTACACGCGGCGATAGGGGCCTGCGACGAGGCCTTCGTTCGGCCGCCGATGGTCGTGTCGCTCGCCAAACGCGAAGAGGAACTCTACACCCAGCAGCGGAAGCGAGCGATTCGACTCGCACGAAATGATCCGGCGCTGAGGCTGCTCCAGCAGGTCCGCGATGAGGCCCACCGATTCGCCCAGCACTACCATCACATCCTTCGAAGCAAACGCCAATTCGACGAGGACATCAAGGCGGGCCGCAGGCCGCCGCGTCGCCTCCGGAAGGCACGGTCCTCTCCGCCCCCTGAGGACGTTCACGAACCACATCCGCCGGACAGAGTCCAGCAGCATCCGCCGGACGAAGTCCAGGAGCATCCGCAAATCGAGTAGCGTCCGACCCCTGTGTCGGACGTGGACTACGAGTGGTTCTCGACGGCCGACAGGGGCGTCGGCCGCTACAGAGGAGTTGAGTTGCCCAAGCCGTTCCTCATCGGGGGTTGCACAAGGCGGTCTCGGCGTGCCGGATCGCATCCAAGAACTCGCCGGGGTCAACCGCGGTGCGAAGTGACTCTCGCAAGCCGGCATCGAGAAGGAATCGGCACAAACGTCCCAAGTACAACAGGTGGTCCGTCTGCGTCGGGCAACACACCAGGAAGAAGAGGTCGGTCAGCCCACCTCGCCTCTCCCCGAAGACGATACCCTGGCACGTCCTGGCCGCCGCGAGGACCGGGCTCTCCGCATAGATCGGGCGAGAAGGGTGGGGCACCGCGACGCCGTCCTGGAGGGCCGTGGAACCCTGAGCTTCGCGCTCGAGGAGGGCGTCCGCCAGCACTGAGGCGTCCAGCGTCGGATCGGCCAACTCGGCGAGGCGGGCCAGCGACCGGATTACCGAAGACTTCGTTTTCGCCACGAGATCGACCGCAATCGCGCATTCCTTCAACGACTTACAGACGAGGAGGTCTCCGCCCGTCGGCGGCGGTCTTCCCTTTGCGCGCTCCGTCGGCAAGCTTTGGAGGTTCGCTTCGATCCAATTCCACACTTCGCCCGCACGAAACTGCCACGTGCCTTTGACCCACGTCGCCGGCAGGATTCGCCGCTCGGCCATACGCATGACTTCACGCTCGGATACGTGAAGGCTGGCGGCCACCTCCTTGACGTTCATTGATGATCGCGGGCTTGCCAAAACACCACCTACCTTGATCTCGCGTTACAGTATCCTATCGGACTCCGCAAGACCTTCCTTCAGCCTCGTAGCGATGATATCCGCGGGTGATTTGTCTTGCCCCCCGGTATCCGCCTCTCCGGGCATTCGTCCGCCGTCTGCCGTCTGGCGGCAACTCGCTCATTCAGTGGGAGCTTCACTCGACTTCGAGCTGCACACGCCCGTCGAGACAACGGACCCTGATGGCTGATCGGCCGGCCATCAGGTCTTCCAATAACCCTCCCACGGCCTCTCTACGCCACCCCTCCGACAGGGCTTGAACCTGATCCAGCTTCTCCGATCGCGTGTAGCGGCGAACGAAGTCGCGGAGGTTCTGCTTGCTTGCCAGAAGGGCATAGGCCAGATCGTTGCTGTGGCAGTGGCTTCTCAACACGGCCGTGAAGAAGGCGAGGAGCGCCTGCTCCTGTTGGGTGTCGTCCTCGGGCGCCAGGCGAGGCCATTCATCAGCGGGCAGCGCCTTGGCAGTGCTGATGGCGGCGGCAAGTTCTTTGAGAGCGGATTCCTTGAGGCTGACACCGCGCAGCGAACGGAGTTGTTGAGTATCGGTCCAACCCCTGCGGGCCATCTCAACCAACAGGTGGTCCCGCAACACGGCGCGGGTCGGCCGGTTGTATGCCCGGGCCAACTTGTCTCTTTCGTCCAGCAGGGCTTCGGCAATGGCAAGTTCCTGCGGACGCAGCGATCCCGCGCCGCGCAATCGACGGAGCTTCTGCCGGCCGGTTGGGGCGAAGATAGCGGGATCGCACATAGCCCGGCATTCCTGCACTGCCCAACCTTCGCGGCCTTTCGCCTTCAGGCGCTCGACGATGAACTCGAACATCCGCAACAAGTGCGCGACGTCTTCGACCGCGTAGCGGATCTGCTCGGTGGTGAGAGGTCGCTTGCGCCAATCGGTCAGTGTTTGCGACTTGTGAATCCTCGTCTTCAGCGTAAGGCGCGCCAATCGCATCAGGCTCGTCGGATAGCCCAGCCCAATCAGACCCGCTGCCACCTGTAGATCGAATACATGTGCCGGCGCCTTGCCGGTTTGCTGCCAGCACAGAGCCAGGTCCTCGGAGCCTGCATGCACAATGACTTGAATGTTCTCATCCGTCACGAGCTCCCAGAAACACGCCAGATCCAAACCGCCGGCCAGCGGGTCGATCAGCGCGCACAGCGAGTCCGTCGCAACTTGAACAAGGCAGATCTCGGGCTTGTATCCGTCCTCGCCGACGAACTCGGTGTCGAATGCAAAACGCCCGGTCTCTCTGAGACGCGCGCAGAGGTCGCTGAGCGATGAAGCGTCCGTAACCATTTCCGGGTTCGATTGTTTCGTCATCCATGCTTCCTGTGCGCATTCCGTGTCCCTTGAAAGGGCGGGACGCCGGTGTGGGAAGTTGCCTCGGCCTCATGGCGTGATGCGCGCGGTCTCACACGCCGAAGAGCACAGTGTAGCCGCCGTGCGGAGCGTCGCAACTCAGCATCGAGATCTCTCCGATTGCTCGACAGACAACATGCCGTCGCAAAGAGATGCCGCCCAGGAGCGATAACTCGCCGCCTCACGCCGCGTTCGTGCTGCTATCGGACCCTCCGATTCTGGCGACCCGTGACGCGTGCATGATGCAGACGCGCTGCGAGCGGACCGATACTTCTACACGGGTCCAAGGGCATCGTGCGACGCCGGCAACCTGCGACGTCCCCTGCACCGACCGAGTGTCAGCTACCGGCCCGAACGGATTGCCCCTATGCCGACGAGACAGCGCCACATTCTGGGTGCGATCCTGATCGCGGGGCTGGCGATCGCCGCCTTTCACATCCTCCGGCTGCCACGCTATCTGACGGACGACGCGTTCATCTCCTTTCGATATGCGCGCAATCTCCTCGACGGACACGGCCTCGTGTTCAATCCAGGCGAGCGTGTCGAGGGCTACTCGAACTTCCTTTGGGTGCTGCTTACGACCGGAGGAATGGTTTGCCGGCTCGAACCGGCCGCGTGGGCGAGGGCGATGGGGGCCATCGCGCTGTTCGCCACGGTGAGTGTCGCCGCGCGATTGGCAATGCGTTTGACGGCCTCGCTCTGGGCGGCGTTGGCAACGGCAGTGCTGCTCGCAACGTCGACCGCGCTATGTGCCTCGACGATGGGAGGGCTGGAGACAGGGCTGTACTGTCTGCTCGTGACGGGGGCCATCGCCTCTGTGATCCGCGGCCGCCACGCACTCGCCTCGATCCTCATGGGGCTGGCGGCATGCACGCGGCCGGAAGGGCTGGGCCTTTGCATTGTCGCCGCGGCCATCTTGTGGGTGGAGCGGAGGCGGTTGCTCAACAGACGACGGTGGTTTGCCCTGATCGGTCCGTGCGCCCTTATCGTGGCGAGTCTGACGGCCTTCCGCCTTGCCTACTTCGGGGACTGGTTGCCCAACAGCGTAAGGGCCAAGAGCGCGCTGCTGCCCCTCTTGCGGGAAGCACCGTTCGGCGACTGGCCCGGGTTGATTCTCAACACGGCGGGCCTCCGATATGTGGGCGACTTCATGCGGCAGACTTTCGGCCCATTCGTCTTGTTTGCGGTGGTCCCCATGATTCGATGCGCCGAGCGGCGTTGGATGGCCCACGTGCTTCTTGCGCCCGTGTTCATGGGTGTGACCGTTGCTGTCTACAACTTCGGAGACTGGATGACGTCGTTCCGCCTCCTTACACCATACCTGCCGCTCCTGACCGTTGCAGTTGTGTGGGGCGTCACCGAGTCCGCTCGTGCTTTCAGACAGCGTGTCGCAGGCGGGCGCGCCCGCAGGTTGATCGGCTGGGCCGCAACGGGGGCCGTTGTGTGGTGCGCGCTCAACCAGTACCAGTGGCGCCGGCCGGCGATCCGGGAGAACCCGGACGTTGCCGTGGCGGCGCTGCTTGCGAACTCGCGCCAGCCTCATCTTCTGGCCGCGACGGATGTCCTTGGTCGTTTGGGTTACTACTCGGGTTCAACCCGGATTCTGGACATGGCCGGCTTGACCGATCGGCACATCGCCACGCGCGGCCGTCCCGCTCCACCATTTGGGCGTTCAGCCTTCGACTACGTGATAAGCAGGGAGCCCCACCTGATCATGAACAATGTTCCGATGGCTTGGCTTCGACGGCTGGATCATGGGGAGTTCGTCACGGGGTATCGCTGGATCGATCACGCTCCTTGGACGAGGGTGGATCCGGCAAAGCAGCGGCGGCGCTTCATCTTCGTTCGCAAGGACACAGTTCTCGAACGCGAGCTTCGATCGGCGCTGCCAGGAGCCGTGTTCCGGGACCCGCGTGCGATCTCGCAGTATCTCGCCAGGGAGGCTGCTGCGGCAGGCGGGAACAAGCGAGCGAGCGCCGTCCTTACACGCAAGGAAGTCACCACCTGCACAAGTCAACTCATCGAAGGGGGGGTGGCGAATCGAGTGGCGAAGCCGGCTCACGCACGTCGTCGGGGACGCCTGAGCAGCATCAGGCCACAGCCCAGCAGGGCGATCGTCGCAGGCTCGGGCGTCACAACGAATGAACTGACGATCGTGGCGGAATCGTGGGCGGACAAACGGAAGGCGTTGCGGAGTTCCATGTAGCTATTCAAAGCCGGACCAGGCTTGGCGAAGTCCATCGGCCCAAACGCCTGCGTCTGCCAGCCTCCGGCCGTGATCGGTCCGAAGGAACCGTCATCCGCCATCGTCTTGTGCGTGATGCCGTCAATGATCGCCGTGTAGGCTGATCCGGCTGTCGGCGCCATCAGCGTGGCACCCGTGCCATCGTTGTCGAGCAGGGAACCTGAGAAGGAGCCGCTCGTGTTCGTCGGTGCCGCCAGACTGACGGTTGGGAGATTAAGAATGAGATTGAACGTACCCTCGAAGCTGCCCCCATTGGTGAACGACGCCACGCCGGTGATGTAGGGATCAGGGTCGATCGTTCCGAACCACAAGGCCGTCCATTGCCCCGGCACATTACCAAAGAAGCTCACGTCGTACGATCCGTCCCCGTTCTCGGTGAGCATCAGTGAACCGGAATGGTCTGAGGAACTCCAGCTCCCGCCGGACCATTCGACCAAGACCTCAAAGCCGGTTGTTACGTCCGCCTGCGCCGGCGCGCAAACGAGTGCGGCGATGATCAGGATCAGGATGGAAGAGCGGTGTAGCAAGTGCTTCAATTCCTGCAATGGCCGCGTCGAGTCCGCGCGTTGCGAACTCCCTCGGCCCTCTACGCGTTCCCCAGAACGCTGGCACTATCCTCCCGCGCGGGCTCCCCACTGTCCGCTACATCTCTCAATGCTATCAATTCGCCCCGTTCATTGCAAGGTCTGCAGGCGAGGATTTGGCTCCTTATCTTTGCCCAATGCCGCCAAGAATGGGCGGCGGCCCATTTTACGCAGCCGTTGCAGGCCGAATAACAGGATCACCCCCGAGTTTGTGGGCAGATTCTGCTGGACGCCGGTGCTCTGCATCACAGCCCAGGTAGGGTGCGTTCTGGACGCACCTTCTCCTGGTCGGCAGGGCACAGGAGCGAACAGGCAAACCCGTCAGAACAGCGAAAAACGCTTTTCGGACGGGAAGATTCGGAGATGGGGGGGGGAGGGGATTCTCAGCCCTCCCCGTCCGGAGGCGTCTCAGGCAGTGCTCGCATTCATGCACAAAGCCGTTGTCCGCAACGGGTTACGCTCCCGCTGCGTTTGCGCTGCAGATGATAGCAGAACGCTCCCAATCGCGCAAGTGCCATTCCTGATGTGCACAAAACGTGCACAAACCCGAATTGCTGGCTGGAAGGCCTGAGTCGGTTTGGCGATGCAGAACCAGGATGCGGCGCACGCGTTCCTCCTTCATCGTCCGGATGAAAGGCTTGATCAGGGCGGTGCTGCCGTCCTCCGAAGGATCACCTCGCCCATCACCTCCAGAGAAACTCCCTGACGTCGTTCAGGAGGTTCTCGACGTCGCTCAGGCAATGGCATTGCGTGCGGGACAGCTTGGCTAAGGCGTCTGGTTCTCGCCGTTGGGGTCTCCGCGCAGCGCCTCTGCCGCCTTGTCGACAATCGCTCGGATTGCCTCTGCCGTAAAAGGCTTCGCGATGAAATCGAATGCGCCTTTAGCCATCGCCTCGCGAGCCAAGTCCATGCAGGCAAAGGCGGTCATGATGATCACCTTGGTCTGCGGGTCTTTTCCCAGGGCGGCGCCCAGTATCCGAATGCCGTCCACATCGCCCATGACGACGTCTGTCACGACGATGTCAAAACGCTGCTGTTCCAACCGCTTCAGAGCGAGCACGGGATCTTCGAAGACCTCGACCGTAAAGCTCGGCCTGCCCAACGCGCGCTTCAGCGTTTTGCATACAATGCTTTCGTCGTCGATTACGAGCACACGGTGTTCTTGTCCTGATCCTGCTTGCATCACAGCTCCCATCACCACCGAGCATCGCCCAGGATTCGGTCGCCCACGTCCTCGACCACCTCGATCTTCACATCCTTGACCCCATAGATTCTGGCTGCCCTCTGCTGCGCAATCTCGACCTTTCTCTTCCTCATCAGGCCCCGAGCCCTGTATCGAATACTGACGTTTCCCGCATCCGCTCGTACCGCCACCTCGGGTTCCAGATCAACCAACGCCGCTCTGACCCTGCTGGCAAGATCCTGGGCTTCCATACAGCCGATCGAGAACGTCGAAGGCCTGTACCGGCTTTGCGTTATCGCTTCCACGAGCAGGTCAACGCCTGCCTCCACGGGTGTGGTCGAGGCGTCAATTACGACGTCGTATAGTTCATCATTCTCATCATCGGCCGAGAAGAGAGAACGGACCAACGCGCGGCGTTCCTTGTCTTGTCGCGCAATCGCCTTTCTTGCTTCCGCAGATGAGCATGCGTCACGCTCGATCTTCGAGGTGATTCGATCTTCGAGCTTGGCGCGAACATGCACATGCATCAAGTGCGGCACACCCCGCACCAGGTGTGCTCCGAACTGGCCGTAATAGAGGACATTGTCTTGAAGAAAGCGAGAAGCCAATGCAGCCTGGATATGCGCAGTGTATTGCCTCCGTGTTGCTCGCGACAGACCGAAGACGGCAGGGCTCCTCACGAAGGCCTTCTCCAGTTCGGCCTGGGCAATCCCGGAATGCTTTGCCGCTTCCTCGAAGACTTCGCGATCGATGCACGCATACTTCAGGCGTGATGACACGTTCTTCGCAATGGCTTGTGCCGGCGTGAACGAAAGCCCGGAAACTGTGATGAGCGACACTGGCTAGGTCTCCCTCTTCGATTCCACGGGGGTCCCTTTACACACCTCCCCGTCCGTCTTGTCAAGATCCTCACCGGCAGGCTGAGCCGGTTTTCGCAGCGATGAAAGATCCGAGGGAACCGAAGTCTGCGGCAAGAGTACGGTGAAAGTGCTGCCGACGCCTGGCTGGCTTTCCGCCAATAGCTGACCTCCGAGCGTACGGACAATCCCGCGGGACACCGAGAGCCCGAGGCCCGTGCCCTCACCTCTGGGTTTCGTCGTGAAGAAGGGATCGAAAATCTGGTTCACGATGTCGGGGGGGATGCCCGGGCCATTATCAGAAATGCTGGCGGCGAGGTATCCCTCTTTTCGTTTAGTATCGGTCGTGATGCGAATCTCGCCGCCGGCCGGGAGGACATCCGCGGCGTTCAGGATCAGGTTCATGAAGACCTGGCTCAGCAGCTGGTGGTCGCCGTGTACGGTCGGGAGGTTCTCTTGCAGATCCATGGCCAGGTGAATCTTCTTGACGGCAATGTGGTTGCCCACCAGTTGGACCGTGTCTTCGAGGATCTTCCGCAGATCAAGGGGCTGAATCTTGGTCTCACTTTCTCGGGCGAAGTCCAGTAGGTTGCCGATGATGCGCTTTGACCGCTCCGACTGCGAGATGATGTCCTGGAACATCTCCTGCCTCTCGCGCTCAGTGAGAGACTCTGATTCCTCCTGAAGCAGGGATCCCGTCAGCATGATGTTGTTGATCGGATTGTTCAACTCATGAGCGACGCCTGCGACCAGCGTCCCCATGGCCCTCAACTTGTGCGACTCCACGAGAATCTGCTGGTGGCGATCCAGCTCTCTGATCATCTGGTTGATCATCAGCGCGAGATTGGAAAACTCATCCCGGTACTTACGGGACGGCGTGATGGGTGTGAAGTCACCGGCGGCAATTCGCTCCGTGTATCGCATGAATCGAGAAAGCGTCCTGATGATGTTGAGTGCGAGGAAGTGGACGACCACGACCATGCACACCGCCAGCACGCCGAGGAAGATGAACGGAACCCTGCGCATCAGGGCCAGCCTGGAGTAGAGCAGCTTCCGCTCCTTGTCCACGAGGCTCTGTCCCAGCGAGACCATCCTGGCGCCATGCTCGCGAAGCTCGGCCTCACACTCGGCGCTCTTGTCCTGGCCCAAGCGGGCAAGGAGGACCAGGTAATCGCCGAGATGGGCGTTCATGACCTGGAGCACCTCCTCACCGACGACTTTGCGGAGTTGCTGCCGGTGCTCGGCCGTCACGCGTTGCGCCATCTTGGTGTGTTCGATGGCGTCATCGAGGTTCGTGCCGTAGAGGAGGAAGTTTTTCTCGAAGCGGCGCGCCTGCTGGATCTCCACTTCATAGTCGTCGGCCACCTCGAGGAAGAGGATCTTGTCGTCCACCTCCGCGAGGATCTTGATGCTCCAGAGTGTGATAACCAGAGAAAGCGAGAATAACACCGCGAAGGCCAGGATCAACCGAGTGCGAATGCTGAAGAGAGGTCTTTCCTGAAGTGCCCGATCCGCGGCCCTGTCGAGTTCTGGGTCTCGACTGTCGAAACCCTCGGACGTTAGCGCCGACCCCAGCGTCGGCGCATTATCTTGCTCCCGGGATTCGTTCGCTTGCCGAGGCACATCTACCCTTCTGCCACTGGCGCAGTCCGTCTCGTGCGAACAACCGCCGGCGGCCGGCCGGGCTCCGTGGGGTCGCTCAGGGTGCCCGGACGGCGTTCTCGATCAACTCTCGGAGGTCCTTGGGCTTGAACGGCTTCGCGATGAAGTCAAAAGCGCCTTTGGCCACCGCGCCCCTCGCCACTTCGGCCGTTGCATAGCCGGTTATCAGAATCGTCTTGGTCCGGGGCGAATGCTCCTGGACGGCATCCAGGACGTCGAGGCCGTCCAGGCCGTCTGGGTCGTCCAGGCGTAGATCCGTAATCACGACGTCAAACTCCTGCGACTGCAAGCGTTCGATGGCTGACCGGCCGCTTCGTGCCACCTCGACAGCATACCCGTGTTTCTCGAGTGCCACCTTGAGTCGTTTGCCGACGATCTCTTCGTCGTCGACGAGCAGCAGCCGTATCGTGGTGTCCATCTTCTTCAACGCTCCTTCACGTCGATCCAATCTACTTGGCGCGGGTCACCAGAGATGCGTGGACCTTCCGCCGCTGCCAGTACGCCTTCAGAACGAAAAACAGAATAATCAGGATGCCGCCCATGCCGCTGACATAGAGCAAGACTTTGCTCGATGTGTTGAAAAGCGGGTCCAGGCCGGGGTCGCTATCCACGTAGCCAAGCTGCCGGAGGTAGACGGGCACGTTGATTGCCCGACTCAAGACGCACAGCAGGATGATCACGGAAGTTACCAGCCGGATGACCACCTCTCTGACGACCTTGGTTCCGTAGGCGCCGAGATGGATGCCGAGAAGCGAACCCAGGTAGAGCAGCCCGACCAACCTCAGATCGACCATACCCTGAAACGCATAGTTCATGGCTCCCCAGGCCCCCATGAACTGGGCCAGGAACAACTCGGTGCCGGCCGCCACCTGGGCCGACACGCCGAAGACGTAGATCATCGCCGGCACACCGATGAACCCTCCCACGCCGATCGTGCCGGCAAGGTAACCGGTCGCCAAACCGCAGAGCAGAAGGACCCACAGCGACACACGCACATCGGCCACCGGAAAGTAGATCTTGGGGTGTAGGGGGAGCCGGTTCAGAAAATCGACGATCCGCGATGACGGCTTGGCATCCGCAGTCTTCCGTGACGCGACAATGTCCCGAAGCATCGAAACGGAAACGAAGGACAGCACGACAATGAAGACCGCGCTGATGTACAAGTTGGCACCCGCGCCGGTTGCGCCATGCTCGCCCGCCACCCCCATGGCTTTCATCAACCACGCCGCAAGCGAAATGCCCGCCGCGGCCGTGATCAGCACGAAGATGGCCAGCTTCTTGTCCACGTGGCCCATCTCGCCGTGCCGCGTGGCGCCGACCATGGCCTTGCCGAACTTGTGCGTGATGTTGCTGGCCACCGCGATGTTGCCGGGCACGCCGATGTTCATCATGCCGGGCGTCATGAAGAATGCGCCGCCGCTCCCGATGAAGCCGCTCAGCACTCCCCCCGTGAAGCCGAACATGACAACCTCGACCATGCTCAGCCAGTCGAGCTCAATGAAGCCGCCAAACAGGAGATCATGCATAGGACGTCTCTTTACTCGAACTTGAAGAGCCTGAGAAGACAGCGCGTGAAGCCGCCATACAAGAACGCGAAAACAGGGACGAACGCCAGAATGACCGCGGTGCTGAGAATCCTATTGCCTGTTCCTTCTCGGGTGGTGAAGGCAAGAAGCGCCTCTTGATGGGTCAGAATCAACATTATCAACAGTGCGGCGATGCCCCCAAACACGAACAGCCTCAGCCATTGCGCCGGGCCAAAGAGAAACTGCGTCTTCAGCTCGTTCGCCTCGATGACCGGCACTCGCAGGGAGTCAGAAAGATAACCCACCAACTCGCTGGACAGCCGCTTGCGGACCGACTCCATCTTCGACAGGAAGACGTCCCCCACCACCACCAAGCTATATGGGGCCGTCCGGTCCATACTCTCGAGCAACTTCGTTGGTCCGCCGGAAACGACCCTGCAGCCGCCGGCATGGCCGGCCGTGATCAGACGCTCCCGCGTTTGCTTGAGGCTCTCGTCCTGAGTCCCCTCCTCTTCACCTGCGGTGTCATCCAGGATTCCGCCGTGCTCCTCCACCTCCGGCGTTGGGGTCTCGACCGCCGCCGCCTCTGGCACCGCCGGACCTTCCTCGGCCTCAGTCAGTTGGACCATTTCCACGGCCGCGTTCCACTTGCTCGCGATTTCAAGCAAATCCGACAGGGCCTGGCTCTCCGGATCGTAACGTTCCTGGACCCACAGGATGTTGGTGGAGGCCATCGTGCAGAGGACCTCTTCCACCCCGTCGACCGCCTTGAGAATCTCGGGGATGGATTGGGCCGTCTGCGCTTGTCGGGGGAGGTAGGTGACCGAGACCCGGCCGCGTTCCGCTTTGACCTGCACGCTCATTGGCCGGGTCTTCGGATCCGCGCCAATGGCCAGGCGACACCGCGACGCCAAAAGCAGATCCTCGATCATCCGGCGTGTTACCGGCGTGACTTGAAACTCGGGGAGTTGCGCAATGGCGACCATCGCTGACGAAGCGTTGTCCACGCCGAGATGGGACAGGTTGACCACCATGTCGTAGTGCATGGGATCTCGCCAATCGATGTTGTACAGGGTCCGCACCCACCGGCGCCGGTCTTCGTCCACTTGTTCGTTGTATCGCTGGGCCTTCTGCCGACTCACCCTGAGCCGTTCCATGATCGAAGCAATCCTCTGCTCCGGATCCTGGATCACGCGCACGCGCAGCACATGCGTGACGCCAGGCAGCACAAGATGCCCCGTCCTTCCGTGGTAGACGAGGCTCTGCTTCAGAGCACGCTCACAGAGCGTCGCAGTCACGAACGCCGTGTAGCGCTCCTTCTCGATGGCCAGTTGCTCGCTCAAAGGCCTCAGACGAATGATGGCCATCTCCAGTTTGCCAACCGGAATACCCGCCTGAGTCGCTGCGTCGGTCAGTTCCTCACGAGACAGGCAGTCGTAGCCAAGCTTGGCGGCAAGCTTCTCCGCGAGGCTTTTCCCCCCTGAGAAGCTACCCCTGGAAACACCGATGATCTGCATGGTCCATCCTCTTTGGTGCCGGTCCGTTGTGACGCCTGGACCGGCCATCTCGGTCTCCACAATCAGGAGAGCACCATCATACCCTGGGTAGCATCGCTCAGCGACCCGGGGACCACGGCGGAATGCTTGGAAACCGCGCCAATACTACGACGATTCTGCCGCCAACGGCGGCGGAAACACAGGTGTCCCTACCGAAAACTCCATCTGCGTCGCCGCATAGGGACTTGCGACGGGTGGCGTTGCCTAGCATCCGGGCGGTGGCCGTCCCTGCGGAGGGCCGAGTCCGAGCGGTGGGAGCCGCAGATTCCGATCTCGTATGCCCGGCGAATGGCCTTTTGCCGGGAGGCGAGCGAACGCGCGCGGGTCCAACAGAGCGGGTCCCGAATGTTGAGGGCTCACGGGCAAAGTTGAACAAGGCTCGGCACGTCCCGAGGATGAACACGATTCCTTTGCTTCGCATCAGACGTTTCTGGGTGTTCGGATGCCCGTTCGGCGGGACCTTGGTTGTACGGAGATAACGCACGAATTCCTCAGCCATGGCTTGAGTGAATCGATCCGTACGAAGCCCGCCGTGGGCACTGGCCGCGTAGGTTCCCAGATGCCCAACCGCAGTTCGGTATCGGCGCACCGTTGCCAGGGACGACCGCCGCACCTGCTCATGGTGATCGAGCCACTTCTCGACTAGATCCTTCAACTCGATGGGCCGGAAGGCTAGCATCGTCGACACCCCCTCGGCTGGCTGAGCGATCGGGATCAGGGTTCACGCCCGTTCTACGTCGCGATCTACGCCGACAACGGCAGTTGCCAACCCGGATCCACGCCGGTCGCATGGACGTGCCTGACTCCGGACTTCGTGTGGCGCGCTGGCGCGGATTGCGAAGACAATCGCATATACAAGCTATCGGCTCCGTGGCCGGAGACTGCACCGTTCAACGCGATTGCCGGCGTGCGATACTGGCTGCAAATCTCGGAGCCCGATCTTGAGAGCCTTGCGGCCGGCGTGGAGGATTTTCGCTGGTCGGCACACCGTCCGGTCGTGGATTGTCCGGCCATGCAGGCGCCGCCGTTGGGGGTGCTGCCGCCTGATTCGTGCGACGGTCAGCAGAACGACTTGGCCTTCACGCTCAATTCTCGCATTCTCAAGATCAACATTCCGCCGGTCGTCGCCCCGGAGACTCTCTTTACTGACAGCGTATGGCGCTGGGAGCTCCGCGAACTCGGCGGGCTGATGTGCGAGGCCGGGTGTGCCTTTGCCGACGAAGAGGGGGACGCCATCCTGGCGCCGGAGAGCCCGGATGGCGCGTATGTGCTGAATGTCTGCAGCACAGGGACGGAGCCTCAGGAGGCGACCGTGCTGCTGGAAACAGGAACGGAGATGGACGTGCAGTTCGGCGACGTCTGCATCGGCGATACGAACCGGGACGCGGTCATTGATGCACTCGACATTCAACAGTTCGTGACGTGTGTTCTGGGTCTCCCGTAGGCCGTGCGCCGAATTGACCGTCTCCACCTGTCCGAGGCTCGCCGCCCGGCGAGCCTCGGCGTGCCCGAACCGCTCTGAGCGTACCCTTCGACAGAGCTTTCGGCAAAGCCGAAAGCTCTACGATAGAGGGTCTGCGTAGTCCGGAGTGGGCACCGAACCAACCTGTACCCTCCCACGCTCTCACGGTTCTGCCGCCAGATTGCCTCGTTCTGCTGCCGTCAGCCGCTCATCTTGCCTCCGACAAAAACGCACGTCCTGCACGCATCGCAGGCGAGGAACGTTCGCGGGCGTATCACGGTGTGCCTGGTCCAGCGATTCTTGCGCTGTGCGCGACTGCTCATAATGCCCTGTTCCACTTGCTATGATGGCCTGGGCGCGGTTGGGAGGTGAATCGCCAAACGCGAAGGAGTAGGCTGCCTTGGCACAGGATCGGTCCGCGCGAGGTGCGCAACGGGTCCCCCGAGGGAGGATCTCCTCGCCACGTGGACATAATTGCGTGCAAACGTGCGGTCGCACGCGGGTTAATGAGCTATGTTAATGATGAGGGACCACTAACCATGGGCCTCCGAACGCCGATCGCCGTAGCTCCTTATGGCACAATGAGGACGGAATAAATCGAAGGGACAGGTCGTCCGCCGGTGCCACTCTGGCGGACTGTTGGTGGTAGGCATGAGAATCGCCTGACGACGCGAAACCGGAGGATGCTCGGGGCGTTTCGCATTTGCTGTCATTGAACGGTGAGATCTTGGTCAAAAGTCAATTGGCAGGATAACTGGCGTCCCAAAGGCGGAGAGTGCCGTCATTGCTTGCTGTTACAAACCAGTTGCCATCGGGCGAGAAGGCGATCGCGGTCACGGTGCCCTCGTGTCCGCGGAGTGTCAGCACGAGCTTGCCGGTGTCCACGTCCCAGAGTCGAACCAGATGGCCGGCGTCGCCGGTCGCCAGCCGGCGACCGTCCAGCGAGAAAGCCAGCCCGAGAACCGA
The DNA here is from genome assembly GCA_043813895.1 of Planctomycetota bacterium. GTDB lineage: Bacteria > Planctomycetota > Phycisphaerae > UBA1845 > UTPLA1 > CAZTAR01. Next base: position 4,525 of record JBDRKQ010000118.1, on the reverse strand, counting down.
CCGATAGTGCCCCGGCAACTCATGTAACAGCGTTCCTGAGGCCGCACGCCAGACACGCGCCGTTTCCGACCCGTCAGCCGTAGCGATGATCGCTCCATCGGGCGAGAATACGGCGTTCACAACGCCCCACCGGGACCCGGTATGACCTGCCAGCTCCAGCAGCGCATCCCCACTGGCGAGGTCCCACACCCACACGGATGCGTCGATGCCGGAGGAAAGGAGTCGCTTGCCATCCGGCGAAAACTTGATGTGCTCCACGCTTTCCGGCCGCCCGGGCATGGTCCGCAACAGCTCTGCTGCTTCCGTGCTCCACAGCTTGATGACGCCTTCCCGGCCTCCGCTCGCGACCGTTCGTCCGTCAGGCGAAAACGCCACAGCGCCCGTGTTCCAGTCCTCGAAGGCCTTGATCTCATGGATGACTTGTCCCCCGGCGGTATCCCAGATCCGCAGCATGTGATCTCTGCCGCCGGAGGCGAGACGCGAGCCATCGGGGCTCACGGCGAGAGTGCACACTGTCTCCTGATGAGCGGACCACGTTGCGACCTCGCGCCGCGTTCCGGCGTCCCATACGCGAATGGTGTGGTCGCTGGATGCACTGTAGATCCGTCGGCCGTTGGCGGACACAACGACGTCACGCACCTCATCCGTGTGTCCCCGGAGCGTGGGTGGCTCTTCCAGCGGATTCCCATCCCAGATCTTGATCTCACCGCTGATGCCCGCACCGACGATATGGTTTCCGTCCGATGCGAAGTCTATCCGCGCATAGGAATGGACGCCGGTGCGAACGGCTTCCTCTTGCCAGTTCCGAAGGTCCCAGACTTTGACCAATTGTCCGACGGAGGCCGCGAAACGCTGGCCTTCCGGGCTGAACGCAATGTCACCCACCGTTCTCGTTCCGAAGTCGCGTACCTGGATTGGCTGCCCAGTTTGTGTGTCCCAGAAACGGATCGTGCTGTCAGGTGCCCTGCCGGACGACGCAAGTGTCAGACCGTCCGGGGAAAACGCGACGGGACCAACGTAATACGTGTGCCCGCGCAGTGTCCGAATCTCATCCCCACTCTCGACATTCCACAGCTTGATCGTCGCGTCCTGACTCGATGAAGCAAGACGCTTGCCATCGGGAGACCAAGCGATGCCGGTGGCCTGCCTGGTGTGCCCCCGCAACGTCGCGATCTCGCGCGCGGCGCCCACATCCCACAGCTTGATCAGTGTCCGGTCGGCTCCATACGCCAGTAACCGTCCGTCCGGCGACAAGGCGGTCGAGGTCCAGCCGAGATTCGTGGTGATGGCGTGCAACTGCCGGCCGGTCGCCACGTCCCAGAGTCGTACGGTGCCGTGTTCGCACGATGCCAGGGTGCGGCCGTCCGGCGAAAACGAGACGCGATCAACGTACCTGTCTGCGGGGCTGGCGAATACGCGCAGCATCGCGCCTTTCACGGGATCCCACAGTCTGACTGTTGTATCGAGGCTGGCTGAGGCGATCAGTGACCCGTCGGGCGAAAAAATGGGGGCTGCTTCATTCGTGTGCCCCCGCAACGTCATGAGACTGTTGTCCGACAGTCGGCGAAGGTAGTACCACTCCCAGTCACGCAGTTCCGCGGAGCACGGATCGAGAAACCGAGCGGCCGTCGCGGTGTCCTCGTCCTCGAGAGCCTTCGCGGCAACGGTGATGCTGTTGAAGTACGCCGCGCGGCGCAGATCCTCCGTGCGATCTTCCGCCACGGTACGCTGCTGTTCCGCACGTCGATAAAGCAGGCCGAATCCGATCGCGGATCCGGCGAGAAGGATTCCAATCAGGCCGGCCACCGCGACGGCCTCCTTGTGCCGAATCACGGTCTTCTTCAGCACATACAAAGCCCGATCCCTCTTCGCCTCGATCGGTTCGTTCGCCATATACCGGCGGATGTCCTGCCCGAGTTCCAACGCCGACTGATAGCGACGATCACGTTCTTTCGCCAAGGCCATCAGCACGATGGTCTCGAGATCGCCGCGAAGCGACCGGTTGATTGATGAGAGCCGCCGCGGGGCCGTCTCGCGGATCACCCGGGGCACTTCAAACGGTGACGTGGTCGTCAGATCGTACGGCAGTTCCCCCGTGAGCAACTCGAACAGCACAACGCCAAGGGCGTACACATCCGAACGCGTGTCGAGCTCGCTCGCGTCGCCCTCGCACTGCTCCGGACTCATGTAGCGCAAGGTCCCGACGAGCTGCCCAACATCCGTCCGGAGTGTGGCGATCGTCATGTCTGCATCGGTCGACCGAGCCACGCCGAAGTCGATCACCTTCGGCTGGCCGGATTCGTCCACGAGGATATTGCCCGGTTTCAGGTCCCGGTGGATCACGCCGCGCTGGTGCCCATGGTGAACGGCCTCGCAGACCGCCACAAACATATCCAGTTTCTGACGAGTCGAGAAGCGGTGGTCGCTCGCGTAGGTCGTGATGGGTTGCGCTCCGGGAATGTACTCCATCGCAAAGTATGGTGTTTTCCCCCCCTCGCCGTGCGAACCGGCCTCGTAGACTTGGGCGATTCCCGGGTGCCGCAGCCGAGCCAGGATCTCGGCCTCATGCACGAAACGGCGCATCGCCGAACGTGACGCCAAACCGCTTTTGAGCAGCTTGAGCGCCACGCGGCGTTTGGGCCGATCCTGCTCGGCCTCGTAGACAGTGCCCATCCCGCCCGAGCCGATGATCCGCAGAATGCGATAGTGCCCGATTCGCGTCCCGACCATCGCATCGGTCGCGTCTTCCAACGCGCTCGCTACCGACTCGATCGGCGACTCGAGGAATGAGCCTAATTCCCCATCCGTTGCCAGCAGGGACTCGACTTCGGCCCGCAAGGCCGAGTCACCCATACAGGCTCGATCCAGAAACGCCGCTCGATCGGCCGCTTCGCGTTCGACGGCATCCTTGAAGAGTTCTTCAGCGCTTTGGCCACGACTCTCGGCTTCCATCGCTGTATTTCTCAGCTTTCGACGTTCGATGCCGGCGGCACCACCGGCAAGACGCCGGTGCTCCCCGATTGGGCGCTCGGCATTCAGCCGTCGACGTTTCGGGTGTCGCTGGCAGAAAGCGTACGGTGGAGTGTCACGCGCGCGTAGCGCCAATCCCGCTCCACGGCGCGCGTCGACAGTCCCAAAACGTCCGCCGTCTCCGCAGTGGTCAATCCACCGAAGAATCGAAGCTCGACGATCCGACTCTGTCGCTCATTCGCATCCGCCAACCGGGCCAGGGCCTCGTCCAGAGCCAGCAGATCGACCGAGCGGGATTCAAACAGCGCCACCGTGTCGTCCAGCGGAATGCGCCGCCGCGCCCCTCCGCGCTTGACCGTCCGCCGGCTTCGCGCGTGGTCCACCAGAATCGACCGCATGGCCCGTGCCGCCAGGGCCACAAAATGCACGCGATCGCCTTCCCGAGCTTGGGTCTGGTCAACCAGCCGAAGATAAGCTTCGTGTACCAGGGCCGTGGTCTGAAGCGTGTGCCCGGGGCGTTGGTGGCGCAGATACCGACTGGCCAACCGGCGGAGTTCGTCATAGACGATGGGCAAGATGGAGTCCGCGGCACGGCCGTCCCCGTCGCGCAGACGGGCCAGCCCCAGCGTCACCTCATCCGACGAGCCGCCCGTCAAGCCCTTCACGCTCGGCCCCCTTCAAGAAATTCTGTCGGGGTTCCAGCCGGAATCTCGTTTTCCCATGGGACACGGCCAGACATTCGCTGGAGGCCATTATAACAAACTTGCCGGGCAAACGCGGCGCCAGCCCTCATTCTGCGGGCAGCCGGGTGCCCGGCGCCATCTCACAACGCAGGAGGATCGTCATGAAAGCAGGAATTCCGCGAGGTTGGAGAATCGTGGCGGCACTCGCCGTAGCAGGCGGTTGCTGCACAGTCGCACAGGCCCAGCTCGGCCCCGGCGTCACCTACCAGGGCCAACTCAAGCTGGACGGCTTGCCCATCACCGACACATGCAGCTTCGAGTTCAGCCTGTGGGACGGCCCGGGGCAGGGCGAGCCGGGTATGCAGATCGGCGCGACGCAGTACGTTTACGATCACCCGATGGTGAACGGTCTGTTCACCGTCCTGCTGAACGCCGGCGGCGAGTTCGGGCCTGACGCGTTCAACGGCCAGCCGCGCTGGCTGGAAATCACGGTCACCGTGGGCGAGGGGACGCCCGTGACGCTCTCACCGCGTCAGTCGGTGACGCCGGCGCCGTACGCCGTCTACAGCGACGGCGCGCCGTGGGCCGGGCTGTATGACGTGCCGGCGGGCTTCGCGGACGGTGTCGACGATGACACGACCTATGAAGCGGGCGCGGGTCTCCAACTCCTGCCGATGCCGGAAGGGGGAACTTTCGAGATTGATCCGTTCTATCGGCTGCCCCAGGCTTGCGTGGCAGGGCAGGTCGCGAAGTGGGATGACGGCGCCGGTTGGCTCTGTGCCGACGACGAGATCGGCCTCGGCGGGTACTGGTCGCTCTCGGGCAACAGCGGCACGGACCCGCTCGTCAATTTCCTGGGCACGACCGATGAC
>JBDRKQ010000117.1:0-3158 GCA_043813895.1 Planctomycetota bacterium | reverse complement strand
TGTCCTGCCCCCGTCACGCTGAGCCCGTGTGGTTGAATAGCCCCACGCCGTCGCCTTTACTCTTGTCCGGCTACACCCATCTCCCCGCGAGCGAACCGGGGAATGCTCGACATTCTGGCCCCACTCTCGTGGAATAGCGCGATAGGCGGCGGTGACCGCCCCGTCGTCGTGATTGGCGGCGAAGCGCTACGTGTCACGGCCGGCCAAGTCGTCCTCATGCCTGCCAACGCGCCGCGCGCCGTGAACGCGCGAGGGCAGTTCAAGATGTTGCTCACCATGCTCAAGGGCGAAAGTGAATGACACGCCGGGTTATTGGTTGAGCATTTCATCGACGATACACTGAACGTCGAGACCGTTCACTAGGCAGTCGCCGCTGCAATCGCGCAGGGGCCGGCCGTAGCAGTCGACCGCTAGGTTTGCTGCGGTGTTGGGGCAATCATCATAGATATCGAGCACGCCATCGCCGTCACTGTCGCCACCACAGTCGAGATCGATGAGATAGGCCGAGCCGGAGGCACCGCCTGCGTCATCGTTGCCATAAGCCCCGATCACCGCCATCTCATTGGAAAGTGAGACCGACACGCCGAAATAGTCATTCGCCGCCGCGTCGGAGGCGGTCAACTTGGCCTGCTGGCTCCACACGTCGCCCGCGCGGGTGAACACATAGGCCGAGCCGGCGTCGATCCCGGCCACGTGGTCGTCGGTATGCGCGCCGATCACGGCGATGTTGCCCGATAGCGCTGCCGAAAAGCCGAACTGGTCGTACCCCGCAGCGTCAGAGGCAATCAGCTGGGCCTGTTGGGTCCAGATTCCACCGCTGCGCACAAAGACGTAGGCCGAGCCGGCGTCAGGCTCACCCGGCCCTTTGTTGTGTTGGTAGGCCCCGATCACCGTGGTATCGCCGGAAACGGCGGCCGCGTATCCGAAAGAGGCGTTCCCTTCCGGGTCGGAGGCAGTGAGCTTGGCCTGTTGAGTCCAGACGACTCCAGTGCGGGTAAAGACATAGGCCGAGCCGGAGGCGCTGCCTGCGTCGTCGTCGCCATAGGCTCCGACCACCGCGGTATCATCAGAAAGCGAGACCGACACGCCAAAGGCGTCGCCTTCCGCGGCGTCGGAGGCGGTCAGCTTGGCCTGCTGCGTCCAGGCGACGCCGGTGCGGACAAAGACATAGGCCGAGCCTGAAGAAGTACCTCCGTCGTCGTCGAGGTACGCCCCGATCAAGGCCGTGTCCCCCGACAGAGCGACCGGGAAGCCGAAAAAGTCTTGCGCCGCCGCGTCGGAGGCGGTCAGCTTGGCCTGCTGCGTCCATACCCCGCCGGTGCGAATAAACACGTAGGCCGAGCCAGCGTTGGACCCGCTCGCGGTATCGTCCTGGTACGCTCCGATCAAGATTGTGTCGCCCAACACCGCGACCGAGTGGCCGAAACGGTCATCCGCCGCCGCGTCGGAAGCGGTCAACTTGGCCTGCTGGGTCCAGATGCCGCCACAGCGGACGAAAACGTAAGCCGAGCCGGCGTCGGCCCCGCCGGCGTGGTCGTCCTGGTAGGAACCGACGACGGCGGTGTCGCCGGAGATAGCAACCGAGGCGCCGAAGTAGTCGCTCATCGCGCCGTCGGAGGCGAGGATCTTCTGCAGTTCATTCGGGTTGCACTGCGCCGGCGCCGGCACAGCGCCAGCGAGCGCGCCGAATAACGCGCAGGCAGCTGCCAAGCTGCGGCATAGCACCCACCGATTCAGTCGAGTTCTGGAAGGATTCATCGTTACCTCCTTGCGGGCGGTCGGGCCCGCGCTGAGACCTCCTGTCTGGGTTCGTGGATGGAGTTCGTTGCACGCACACGATCTCCCTCAGCGAGACAGGTGGACCGCCGCACCCAACGACGCTGGTAGGCAGCGTAGGATTTCGACGCGGGTATCAACTTCTTCAGCGGCCGGGCAATATCCGCGCCCAACGCAAGATTTGAGAGTATGAGGATATTACGTAGCCAACTATTCGTCAAGGGGTTTCGCTCCGCCTGTCCCTACCGAAAACGCCATCCGCCCTTTATTCACAACGACTTACGCGTTTTGCCTCGTTCGCACGTTTTGGCTTACGATATCGTCGTCGCCGGTCCAAGTCGAGGGATCGAATGAGCATCCTCAGAGCTGTCGTGACCATTCTCCGGGCGCTTCTCCTGCCGCGATGGGTCACCGCGTACTTCGAGTACTACCACGAATCACGCGCACACCTATCGCTGGATCGGAATGCACCGGTGCCGCGCCAAGTTGAGCCTCCGAGCCAGGGCAGAATTATTACCATCCCCCAGGTTGGCGGGTTGCATCATCGCTACACGCGCGCGGCCTGAAGCAACCAGCTATCCCCACATGTGATGAGCATCTAACAAATGCGGCTCGTATGTTGGCCGCGCGCCTACGCAGGAGAACTCCGCGCTGGCGGGCTTCTGCTTGTATCCAAAACGTGACTTGTTCCGTCCACCCGGCAAACTCAAACTGGCGTTCACCGTCGAACTGCCGCAGATCGAATATTTGGTATGCACGGGGCCAAAGCGATGACGTGCAGCATGGCCGACTCGACACGCTCGGGCCAACCTCGCGGAAGGTGGGTATTTTCCCTGTTCTTGCTCTTGCGCATTCTGCCTCCCAACCGCGCCGTCGATCATCATAACGGCTTGATCCGGACGGCGTTATGCATCATTCCATGCAGCGCAAGATTCGGTGGACTAGCACAGGCAGCCTGAGGGAATCCGTTACGCTGGTTCGGAGCATTTCGCCGACTGCACAGGAGTGTCGGTTTCCCTGGCACCGTGCTCGCTCGGCGTGCCGGCCAAGCATCTTCCGAGCATCTCCTCTGGTCGATCCCGTGATCCGGTCTGTCTTTCGGCGATCCCTACTTGCCTTCGGCTACGCGGATTCGACTTGATGACGTCTTCGGTATGGACAGGCAGGTCACTCACACGGCATAAACCGAACAGACCTAACTGTTCAGCAACGCATCGATGAATGCAGACACGTCGGCCATGTCCAGGCTGCCAATCGGTTCGGCCAGGTCCGCGCAAGCGCAATTACAGCCCGGGGCCGTGCCTGAGATCATGCACTCCACGAAGCACTGGATGTCGTTGCCGTCAATCTCCGAGTCCTCATTGACATCGGCCAGCAACAAA
>JBDRKQ010000116.1:0-10509 GCA_043813895.1 Planctomycetota bacterium | reverse complement strand
CTACAGTCATCCGGCCTGTAGCGGCCGAGGCCCCTGTCGGCCGACGACGATCAGAGCCCTAATCGTGAGGGAGGGGTCACCGCTCGCCGAGTGGGCCTCCACCGTTACGCAGTAACCGCTTGCTGACGCGCGCGGCTCTGATCCGAGTCCGACACGGGGCTCGGTCGCTACGCACTGCGCCGACTAAACTCCTCCCGGGCGATCAGCATACGCTGCACCTCGCTCGTGCCTTCGCCGATTTCGCACAGCTTGTTGTCACGCAGCAGCCGCTCCACGCAGAAGTCCTTCGTGTAGCCGGCGGCCCCCAGAATCTGGATTGCCTCCCAACCGGCCCTGCTCGCCATCTCCGAGGCGAACAGCTTGGCCATGCAGCACAACTGCTTGTCGGGTCGGCCCGCGTCATGGGCGCAAGCGGCCTGGCGCACCAGCAGCCTGGCGGCCTCAATCTCCGTTTCCATGTCCGCCAGCTTGAAGGCGATGGCCTGGTGCGCGTGCAATGGCGTGCCGAATGCCTTTCGTTCACACGCATACTTGAGCGCCTCTTCGAGGCAGCCGCGAGCCAACCCGACGGAGATGGCCCCAACCGAAAACCGGCCTTCGTCCAACACCTTCAGCGCATCGACGTAGCCCTGGTGCAACTCGCCGACCAGGTTTTTCTCGGGGATCTCGCAATTGTCGAAGCTGGCGGGGACTGTATCGCTTCCGCGCATGCCCATCTTGTCTTCGGGCTCTCCGATCTCCAGGCCGGGCGTCCCACGCTCGACGATGAACGCCGAGATCGTCCGAGAGCCCCGCTCCTGCTTCGTCCGAGCCATCACGACGTACAGGCCCGCCCGTTTTCCACTGGTGACCCAGAGTTTCTGCCCATTCAGCACCCAGCCGGCGGACGTCTTCTCGGCCCGCGTGGTCATGGCCTCCGCATCCGTCCCGCAATCGGGCTCGCTCAGACACCACGAACCGACCATCTTGCCCGAGGCCAGATCGGGGAGGTACTTCATCTTCTGCGCTTCGCTCGCGGCCATGTTCAGATGTTGCAGGCACAGCCCGTTGTGGGCCTCAAGTATCAAGGCGAATGCGCCATCCCATCGGGCAACCTCCTCGATGATGACCGACATCGCGAGCATGCTCTGACCGACGCCACCATACTTCTCCGGCGTCGTCACACCGAGCAACCCCATTCGGCCCGCCTCGGCCAGGATCTCGTCTGGGATCCACTTGTTCGCGTCCCACTCCCGCGCATGCGGCGCGATCTTCTCAGCCGCGAAATCCCGCGTGACATCTCGAAAGGCCGCCAGTTCTTCGGGAAGATTGATTTGCATACGTCCCCTCTCGGGTCTATGGTGCAAAAACCGACTCTAGAACATGGGAGCTAGCTTTTGCCCTTCGGCGAAAGCCCCCAATCCCACTGCGGCCATTATCACGAAAGTCCGTTTGGGCGTCAAACACCCCGACCTGTTGCGTGCCGACGCGGGTGCTACAGTGCGGACGCCAGCGAAAAACCGCGGCTACCTTTTTCAATCCGCCGAATCGCGTCCGTAGGGTCCTGGCCCAGCAGCAAGAGCGAGCCCGCTTCGCAGGCGGTCTCCAGCAGCCGCCCCTTCTGCTCCATATTCTCATGCTGAAGCAGGTCGTAGCCCATGTTGTACCGCGTGCCGACGTGCGCCGCCGTCGGCAACAAGTCGCCTGGCTGCACGATTCGCTGTTCGCCGCTCTCAATCACGACGCCCTGGTGATATCGCGTGTGCCCCGGCATCGGCGTCACCGAGATTCCTGGAACGATCTCCGCCCGTCCGTCCGCGAGCGACAACACGTCGGCCTCCTCCAGCGGTGCGAGGTTCTCCGTGCGGTACGTCGTCCTCATGACGGCATGGCCGTTGACGGCGTCCTCCCACTCGCCGCGCTGAACGATGTACCGCGCGTTGGGAAAAGTCGGAACGTGCCCCCCGTGGCCGTCCGCCATTGTCACGCCGCCCGCGTGGTCGAAGTGCAGGTGCGTGAGGATGACGTAGTCGATCGATCCGCGCTCCACGCCCGCCGCCTCCAGCGAATCCAGCACCCAGTGGTCCCTGAAGCGGAAGAAGCCCCGCTCCCTCTCGCCGTAGCCCAGCGGCTCTCCCGCGCCGGTCTCGATCAAGATCCGCTTGCCGCCGGTCTCCACGAGAGCGCAGGTCATCGCCAGTGGTATGCGATTGCTCTCGTCGACCTCGACCAGCTTCGACCACACTGGCTTAGGGATGACCCCGAACATGGCCCCGCCATCGAGCCACAGTTCTCCGCCGTCAAGCAGTTTGATGGTTAGATCGCCGAGTTGCATCTTCGGCGGTTGCGGCACCGGTCCCAGTCTGGCGGTACTCATGTCTTTAGCCTCTGCCAAGGACATCGCAGGACGTCGCGTTTGTGAGAGTATAGGCGATGATCTCCACAGGTGATAGCGCCGCCGGCGACCGTAGCTGCAACAAGTGCCGCCGGCGGCTTGTCCCCATTGTCGTGTGCCGGATCGCGCTCTGGACCGCACCGACAGCGAGTTGCCAGTCTCGCCCGTGCAACATGGGCATAACTCCAGCGTCTCAGCACTCATTCCTTGTAAGGGCGTTTCGATCGATACAGTTTGAGGCGTGCTTGGATCTTCTTGACAAACGAAGCGTCACTCTGCGATTCGGCAAGGGACAACGCCCGCTCCGCCGTCGTTACGGCTCCCGAGAAGTCCCCGGCCGCTGCGTAACAGGCGGCCAACACGTCCAGACTCGCCGCGCTCTCGGGATACGCTTCGCAACAGGCTTGGGCCAGCGGCAGTGCTTCTTCGGGATTGCACCGCGACGACGACTCAGATGTTGCCAACAGCCATGCAAGCGAGCAAGTCAGTCCGGCATCGCCGGGTAGTGCCCCGTGCGCAGCTCGCAGGGCAACCACAGCCTCCTCCGTTCGGCCCACCGCCCGCAAGGCTTGCCAGAGAGAGCGATGGGCAAACGAGTTGTCCGGGGCGGCAGCGAGGGCTTCCTGCAACAAGGGCACAGCTTCGCCATACCGCTTGAGAGCAAGACAGACATTCGCCAAGTTGACCAAGGCATTGGGTGAGCCCGGACTGAGTTCCATGTGGCGACGACAGTGTTCGTAGGCCTTCTCGAAGTCCCGTTGCGCGGCGTAACACATTCCGAGACCGCGGTGGGCTTCGCCGAAATCGGGCAATACCCCCAATGCCCGGCGAAAGCAACCGATCGCCTCATTCAGCTTGTTCTGACGTCGCAATGCCTCTCCGAGAGCCCACAGTTTGTGCGGCTCGTCAGGCACCTTGCGAAGACTCGCCTCGAACGCCTTTTCTGCATCCTCCGACCGGCCCAGTTCCAGATAGGCACGGCCCAAACTAGTGTACAGCTCGTCTGACTCCGGGCTTTCTCCTGCAGCCGCCTCAAGCAGTTGAGCCGCCTCTGCAAAACGTCCCTGCTTAAGCAGAAGGTTGCCTCTCATGTGCCGCCGGTAGACTTGGACCATGTCTTTGGGATCACGGAGTGGCGCATCGGTGTCCTCCACGATGTTATCAGCGGAACCCGCGACGTATCCGAGACTTTGTAGCTGCCCGACGGATTGCAAATCGCGAGCAGTTATGGTCGTCGCGTGGGATACCATGGCATCCTCAACGTCGATGAGCTCGTCTCGCAGTTGTGATGCAAGCTGAGACCGTTGAGAGAGCACGTTCCGCAGCTCGCCCGGATCCGCGTCACGATCATACAACTCCGGACGTGGCGCCTCGATGTACTTCCAGCGCCCTTTCGTCAAGCTCCGCAGCGACGCCCAGCCGTACGACGCATGTGGGTAGAGCGTCTCCGCGTAAACGCGCCGCGCTGGCAGTTCGCCCCCTCCCCACGTATCCGACAGGCTCCGCCCGTCCACCGGTGGCGACTCCCAGCCCATCAGATCCAGGATGGTCGGAAAGACATCGACGAGTTCCACGTCTGCCGTCACGACCTTGCCTTCGGGTACGGCCGCAGAGCCCGCCAGGATCAGCGGTACTCGCAAGGTGACGTCATACAAGAACAACCCATGTTGCGCTTCGTCATGTTCGTTGAAGGCCTCTCCATGATCTCCGGCCACCACGATTATCGTCCTGTCCCGCAGGCCCTCGGCCTCAAGCCAATCCACCAGACGACGAACCTGGGTATCAACGAAGGCTATCTCGCCGTCGTAGGCATTCGGCAACTGATCTCGAAACGGCTCCGGCGGCTCGTAAGGATAGTGCGGGTCGAAAAAGTGAACCCATGCGAAAAAAGGCTCGCGCTTCTTGGCACGCAGCCAGTCCAGAGACGTATCGCAGACGTCGTCACCACGACGCTCCACGCTCGCGCTACCGTCATCACCCGCCGACCCCAGGTCGTCGTCGTAATGATCGAATCCCCTGCCCAGACCAAACCGGGAATGAAGCACGAACGCCGAGACAAACGCGGCCGTTTGATAGCCGCGCTGCTTGAACCGCTCGGCCAGAGTCGCCAGGTCACTCCCCAGCGCCATCGCACCGTTGATCCGGACGCCGTGTACCGGCGGATACATCCCGGTTAACAAGGAAACGTGTGACGGCAACGTCAACGGAACCTGGCAATGCGCTCGCTCAAACCGCACCCCGGAAGCCGCAAGCGCGTCCAGCGTGGGCGTCCGAGCGGCATCGTACCCGTAGGATCCCAGGCGGTCCGCCCGGGTGGTATCCAGGGTGATCAGCAGAACATTGAGAACAGGCCGCGGCTTGACGGACGCGCTCTGCCCCTGGTTCTCGCCCGAACGATCGCAGCCGGCCCACACAAGCCCGACGATCACCACCACTGCACCAGCGCTACACCACCTGTGATTCATGCCTTTGGATTCTATATCAGCGTGCACAAGTGTGCGACCCTGATCAGGGCCTGGAGCAACTGGGAGCACGCTCAGGGTCTCTCTGATAGGGTCCGCGAAAAAAAGACCGGCCTCCAGACAGTAGTCTGAAGGCCGGTCTTGAAATCTCAGGTTATCCCCCGGCCCACGCTTTGGTGAGCCGGAGGATGAATCTTCGCATCAGGTCTTCGCCTGATCGATCAGTTACAGGTCCCCGCACCAGGGCCGGTGGCGGGGCACGCGGGGGCAACATCCGGAGACGTGATCAACATCTCAACCGGTCCCGCGAAGCCTGCGCTGTTCGATCCGACCTGGATGTAGTAGGTCGTGTCGACTACCAATCCAGTCAGGGTCATGCAGGAACCGTACCCGCCTGGGCCACAGCCAGCATCGTCGCAGCAACCGAGCTCAGTGGTCTGGTCGCAGTCATCGAAGCAGGCCAGAATCGTGTCACCAGCCGTTGTGCCAGCCAAACACGTATCGACCTTGGCCGTGGTGGCCGTGGCCACAAAGTAGTACCACAGCGAGAAGGGCATCGGTACTCCCACGCCTTGGTAGTTGCAGCTAATGCCGACATCTCCTACGTCGGTTGTCGCACTGGAGGTGCTGAAGAAGACGCTGGTGCCGGGGAAGACCTCTTCCGCTTGCTCGCACTCGTCGTTGGTGCAGACATCGCAGCTCACGCTGAACTTGTACGCTGAGTCACACGGAATCAACCAACCGGACCGCGGTGCAACAAACACCCACCAGATGCCGGCCGGCAGACACACTTCCACCTCGCCGCCTGCGCAGGGGATGCCCGAGGCATTCGGGAAGATGTACCCGCTAAGGTCGGCACAGTCGCCGGAACCTGGGTTCGTCAAGTACTCGGCGAAGCCCATTATCCATGGGAATTCAACGTCATCGTCAGCGATCGTCAACGTGACGAGCGTCTGCGCCGCCAGATCCAACACGTACCAATCGGTATCACGCGTGATCGTGCCTTCGCAGTAACCGTCAGTACAGGTGTCGCCTGGAGCACAGTCGCCGACACCACCCGGACACGGTGTTATCCACGAACCCGAGGTACCGCAGACGATATCGCCGCAGACAATCGCCGGTCCGTTGAAGGATTCCGGAGTCGAATTGCAGCCGGCGTTGTACGTGTCGTCGCCGTCCGGACAGGCCGTCGGCTCGTTCTCGGTCTTGGTGGCATCCCCGCAGTCCACCACGCAAGAGGTGTCCGCACAGTCGAACTGCTTGATGTCCACATTCACGCAGAAGGCCATATCAAGGGCATTGCTGGGGATAACGGGGGCATACCCGCTATCGCAATCACCGCCACCGGGGATGAACGCGTTGATGTCGTCACCGGTGCCGTCGGCACTCAGCCAGGAGTAGGTGCAGGAGGCGTCGACCCCATAGTTGGCCATCCGTATCCAGTAGCACTCATCCGGGAAGACGTTGATCGGCGCATGAGAAGCGGTGAACTCGAAGACGTTGTAGCCCTCGAGCGGCGCATCCACCGTGCTGACCAGGGTTGAGGTCTTCGTATTGACCGTCAAGGTCGTGGCACTCTGCGAGAACTCCGCGATCGCATTACCGGGAGTACCATCATCCGCAGTATTGGGAAGACCATCCGCGCCGTAGTTATCGAAGTAGGCGACCTGGAAGTCATCGGCGTTCCCGCCCAGCGTGGGACACTCACCGCCCGCTGTGGAGTCAGAGTAAATTCCCCACCAACAGACTTCGGAGAGTATTCCGTAAGTCACGGGGGAGAAGTTATCGAACAGGCACTGCGTCGAATCGTTCGTCAAGGCGATATCCGTGTCAAAGTCAGGTATATGACAGGCGTCCGGGTTCGCGCAGTCGAGAGGATCGGCTGTGCAGCTCGCCCCGGCCAGCAGCAAGTTGACGAAGATCGGGACGTCGTCCGTGCTCAGGACGCAGTCGCCGTTCATGTTCGCCTTGCACCACTCGTTTGTCGTGCAGTCGGCGGGAGTCGCGAGGAACGCATCGACGAATCCCTGAATGTCGTCGCCATCCAGATCACTGGAGCCATTAAAGTCGCCGCGGCAGACGCAGTTCTCTTCGCAGTCGTAGCAGCCTGCCAGGGCGAGGTCGATGTTGAGAACCAACTCGAACTCACCGTCCATCGGATAGTTCGGCACCGGATCGATGCCCTCTTCGCGGCAAGGACCTCCGTCGACGGTTTCAACCCGATCGTCCTTCATGCCGACGCCGATGATGTACGGCTGGCTTGGGAGCAAGTCGTATGTGTCCTCAGGATCTGGGAAGCCGTTTAGGCCCACGGTCAGGCAGAGGCAGGATTCTCCGTAGGTATCGACGTCGTCATGGCACGGCGCCAGACCGCACGAAGCCGGTTCGTCTGCCCTGGTGCAGTCGTCGTTGCGCTTGATGAGATAGGGGTCATTTTGCTTGCAGTTGCCGGGATAGACGGCACCGGGCTCCTCCAGGGCGGTCGGATCGCCACTGTACACCGAAATGACCGTATCAAAATCCGTCGTGCCACACGTGTCGATCAGGACGGCGCCGCTGCCCGGAGCCGTAAACGAGTAGTATGTGACGTTGTGAATGCTGTGCGTGCCGCTCCCGGTAATCGGGATCGGGTTGTAACAGGCACTGCCAACGGCGCAATGCTCATAGGTGCAGCAGCCCGCATGAAAGACATATGCCTCGTCCTGGTCCCCGCATAGCAGGGGATCAGTGTCAGGATCGGTACCGGAAGAGTCGTAGCGGGCATTCTCGTAGAAGTCCGTCCACGGCCGGAAGTAGGTGGCGCAATTCGCCTCAGTCTGCATCGTGCAGCCGCCGGTTCCGTCGCAGCAGACACCGTACTGGCCAGCCGCGCCAGTGGTCGTGACCGGAACCATCTGGATGTTGAGCGCGCCGACGCCGCCCTCGGCGCCCTGGTCAAACCAACCACCGACGCGGATGATGATGCAATCACCGGGGCCCGGCTTATCACCACCGTTGATGTTAAACTCGATGCGCGACCAGAGCCTCGTACCGAGAATCACGTCGTCGTTGCACAGGTTTTCGGTAACCGTCCCGGTGCCCGGCGGGCATTCGAGCGCGCCGCCCCCTGTACAGGGCTTGTTCACATCGCTGGTATCCCAGAAAACCTGGAGGATCGTATCGAAGGTGCTTCCGTAGGTGCTGATGACCAGGTAGCTACTCCCAGGGTCGATCGTCTCGCCGTTGTAATCGGCCGGGATCTGGTACCTGTACCAGACATCCCTCGCAACGGGGTAGCCGGCCGGCACGTCATCCGATGCCGTACACGACGCGGGGTCGCCGAGCGTGTCGGAAATCGCATTCGAGGAATCGAAGGTGACATTGACGCAAGGATCGGACGGAAGGACTTCTGCGGCGACACACGTGTCGTTTTCCGGTATCCGCGCGCAACTCACGTCCTCGCAATTCTCATGCAGGTGGAATAGGTACTCATTGGTCCTGGCTGTGCAGTCCGCTTCACTCTCCACGACGCAGAATTCGTCCAGCCCATCGCCATAACAGCAGGCGCCGTATCCGCATAGCGGATCCAGCGCGGCGCAGGCAACATTCTCAGTCCAGACTTGGCCAGGGGCCAGACAGTCCGACCAAATGACATTATCAGTACAGCTCGGTATGCTCGGGTCGCAGCAGGAGCCAGGCGACGGCTCATCCGCGTCGGCCCGCACCATCCAGTCACCCGCGGTAAATGCGTTATATCCACCTGTCGTCATCCACGTGGGATCAAACGGAAACAGTGGACCCTCCGGGTCTGGGACGGTGTAGCTGTAAAAGCAGTAATACGCCTCACCGTCCGGGCCGGTGATATCCGCCCCATGGGGGTATCCGTTGCTGGGAGGAACATGATAACTCACCGCAGCGACGATGAAATAGGAGCCATTCGTGGCGATAATCGGGTTGCTGAGCGGGACTGTTTGCCGCACGCCGGTTGTCGCGGTAAGGATGGCAGTCTCCGTAGTCCAGTTATTCACGATATCCGCTTGCGTTGGATTCCCATTGCCAAGCGGGTCGTCAAAAACCCATACTGCAAACTCGGTACCCACCGGCACGCAGAGATTACTGAAGACCGTCGATACGGCGTTGATCCGAACGTCGGCGCCGACCACGGTGCAATGGTGAATCACCGAGAATTGCCAAGTATTGGAGGTGGCTGAGCCATAATACCCGGAGATTACGTTGTCATACTTGCATGCGTCAATAGTTCTGGGCTCGGCACCGTCGCTAGACTCCACAGTGGACGACGGAATGAACTCACCGAGAACATGTGACTGCACGGGCGAAACACTGCGAGTCGCGCTTGCAGCTTTCCCCTTCACGGCGGACACCGGATCTACTTGGGATCCGTCCGAGGGCGCCGCACGGCTCAACACCTTGACGTGTGGACTCAGCACCTGTGAACTACTCGGCACCTTCGCGCCATTCTGTTCAACCTGCAGCGCGCTGCGTGGCTGATCCCCAGCCATTGTGCTGGAAATCATCCAACACATGCAGACTGCTAAGCCCAAGATTACTAACAGTACGCCTTTCTTCGTCATCGACTTGCTCCTTCCAAAAAGCAGCACTACCCAATAAGACACTTTCTGTTCCTGAGATGACCCACAGCCCCGGCCGAACAGCCGGCGACGGCAGGCAACTCAACCACTACATAACGTTCGCTCGATCCTCAGACACTCCCCTGATACTTGGTCCCACTCCTACGCAGAGTATTGACAGAAAAACACCACACCACCACCCTCTCGGACCCGCTGTCCTCGAAGACGGCAAAAACGATTCAATGTTAAAGAAGCCGGATCCTCGCAGACGCATCCATTCCCCTTTCGCTCGCTGGCTTTGCAGATGATCGACTCTCCTCGGCCAACGGTATCGAGGTTCATGGTACCAGAATCGGCAAACGAACGTCAAGCCTGTCGCTGAAAAAAGCACCGAAACTTGGGGCATTACTGGTCCTCGCCTGGTTCCGCGGACCCTCGCCGCTCCCCTAACATGTGCACCTAACATCTGGTGGTGGCGATAACATCGCAAACGCCAGTGCCTCCATCCCAGTACCGACTGTATCAGTTGGCCGGTCTGAAACGGCGAACGGGTAGTCCCAGTCGCGAATACCAGCCAATACAATCCTTTGGTCACTTTCTTCCGGAGAGACGCCTTGGTATGCGGAGCCGCGCAATCTTTGCCGCTCTACGCAGGCTCGCGGGCACTTCCCGGTTTATCGTGTCGCTATATTGGCCTGACGGTTTTGCCGGGTGGCTGGCCGGAGCGAGGCCTCGATCCGGCGTACAAATGCAGCGAGCGCTCCCGACGATTCCGCCGGGAGCGCCCGCGAAGAAAGCGATTCGCAGTCATCGGTCGACCGGATCAGAAACCACTGAGCCGCTTTTACGCCAAGCCGTCGGTGTCATTCATGTTGAGCGGCATCAGGGGCGGCCTCAAACGGCAAAGCCCGGACGAGCCTAACTGTTCAGCAACGCATCGATGAATACGGGCACGTCATCCATATCCAGGCTGCCAATCGGTTCGGCCAGGTCCGCGCAAGCGCAATTACAGCCCGGGGCCGTGCCTGAGATCATGCACTCCACGAAGCACTGGATGTCGTTGCCGTCAATCTCCGAGTCCTCATTGACATCGGCCAGCAACAAA
>JBDRKQ010000115.1:0-3483 GCA_043813895.1 Planctomycetota bacterium | reverse complement strand
ATGTGCTCGTATGGCACCTGAGGATCGAACGTGTCCGGCAGATCGTCGTAGAACCATAGCTCGTTGTGGATCCGCATCAGGACCTCCCGGAAGTACGCAAACGGGTCGACGCCGTGCAGCTTGCACGAGACGACGAGGCTGAACAGGATGGCCGCCTGGTAGGGGCCCGGTTCACTGCCACAGAACATCCAATTCTTGCGGCCTATGACCATCTGCTTGATCTGCCGTTCGGAGTGATTGTTGTCGATGTTCAGGAACGCGACGTCCGTGTACCGGTTCAGCGCCGTCCAGTTCTTCAGCGTATAGGTGATGGCCTGGCCCCGCGGACTTTTCGGAAGGACGGCGGGCGAAAACCGATCCAGTTCATCGCGCCGACGAGCCAGACGACGACGGCCATAACGCCGGCGCCACGCCAAAAGCCGCTTCTCGGAAACACTTCTCTCTCGTGCACGACGTTCGATTGCGTACAACCGTCCGATCAGATCAACAATCCGCCCGGCCTCGCTGGGAGGCGACGTCTGCGCGTCGACGAACTTGCGCCGGGCATGGGCCCAACCCGCGACTTCCACCACGTCGTCACCGGCGCAAATCCGCTCGTAGCCGCGGAACGCGTCCGCTTGAAGGTAACCACCGTAGCCCTTCAGGAACGACTCGGGACCGTCCCGGTTTCGTGAGTTGGTGAAGTCGAACACGACGTCATCCTGATCACCGAGGTAGACCCACCTGTATCCCTGGCGCGATCCGACCGGCTTGACGCTGCGATCCCAGACCGTAATCGGCGTGTCGTCCGGGTGCACTTTCCGGGACGCGAGCACCCTCGCCTTCGGCGCATCCCCGATCGCCAGGAGGAGCGCTGCGGCATACGCAACCCATCCACACCTCGTCGATCGAGAGCTCTCGATCTCGGCGCGACGATAGATCTGCTGCTCCCGGTAGAGCGGCGCGTGATCCGCATACTTGCTCGTGATCAGATGTGCCCGGAACCCCGGTCCGGGAATGCCCTTGTCCATCGGGCGCGCCGGCCGCGGGCCGATGCTCACATACTCCTGACACTTACGGCAGGCCTACTTGAAGCGGACATCCCGATTGACCAAGAATTTCGCGGGAACCAGGTCCAGTTCCTCGGTCACCTCCTGGCCGAAGACGACCTTTCGTTCACCACCGCAAGGACAGGTCCATTCTTCTTTGGGCGGATGGCTCTCGTGGCGGCCGCGCGGCAGGTGATCCGGCAGCGGTCGACGGCCACGATGACGCGATCGGCGCTGCCGCCGAGGCGGCGTCTCGTCGTCTTCCTCCGGCGCCTTCTCTTCCTGATCCTGATCCGCTTCGGGAGTGCCAAAAAGCAGTCCCTGGTTCGGATGGTCCTGGAGCTTGTCGCTCCGACGACCGAACCGCATGCGCTTCAGGTAGGCGTTCTCGTGGAGCAACTCCACGACGAGCGCCTGCAACGCCTCCAGATCCGAAGGAAGCTCGTCGACTCGGTTCTGGGGATGCGGTTGGCGTTTCCAGGAACCCGCGCCGGCCGAAAGAAGATCGATGTCGTCCGCGCGTCACAGACGATCTGCAGAATCATAAGCATCCCGCATGCCAAAGACCGCGGATTCCCGGTGATCAGCCCTCAGGCCATCTCGCGCGGAACAAAACGCCTGCGACCTCTGCTGCGGTGCAGATCAATCCCTTCCCGAATCAGCAGCAGCTCGGCCGCCTCGATCGCGGGGCGGATACGATTGGGACGCTCCCGGGAAGACCGCCGAAACCCGCCTTTCTCGATTCTCTTGTAATACCGGCACAACCCGGACCGATCCCACCGCAAAATCTTTACCCGGTCACGCCGGCGATTGAAGAATACCAACCGGTGACCACTCCTCGGATCTTCTTTGAGAACCTCACGCGTCAGGGCCGCCAGACCATCCCGTGAACGCCGCATGTCCGCTGGCGTCAGGCAGACGAAAACGCGCCCCGAAGGCGGCATCGTCAGCATGATTCCACCGCCCCGATCAGACGCGTCAGTTCCTCCACCGCGAACCGCGCGGGCCCCCGAAGCGTTCGCCCACATCGCAAGATGATCTCGTAGGACCCGATTTTCTGCGACGTGAGGCGGCCATGTGAAAGCTCAACCTCGACGAACTTCGCCGAGTCGTTCCTGCCGCCGGCCTTTCCTGGCGATCGATGGGCCGATACGCCGCGATCCTCCGAGCGCCGGACTGATACGCCGCGACCCTCCGAGCGCCGGGACGATGCGCCGTCCTGCTCAAACCGCCGCTTCCAGTATCCGAAGGCGGCGTAGCTCAGACCGCGCTTCCGGCAAAACGCCGCTTGACTGAGCCTGCTCCCGGTCCAGGCCTCCACCAGTTCCCACCAATACACCGCCCGGTCCGGCAGGTCACACCTCCGCGAGCATCATGCTATTGATCCTTGCGTTGCCAAAGAAACACCGGCGGCACGCGAACCCGTGGTTTTTGAAGGTCCAGACGCCCCGATCTGTTTGATTGACTATGCAAGGATCAATAGATCGTCGTGCAAAACCTCAAGATGTAATTCGTCGAACGCTTACGAAGTGCACGCAGTCCGTCGGCGACGATTCGTTTCGGGCCGTCGTTGCGAAAGAACGTCAGGCGCGAGTGCCAGGCCTCCGCCAGAAGCGACAATCATCCGGCTCGCCGTATCTGCGAAGACACGTAGGCATGGCCCTAACCGTATATCATCGTCTCCCCCATGTCCACAGGACATGGGCCACCCGTCCCAGGATTAAGGCGAGCCCTGACGAGGGTACGATCGCACGAGTGCGGAGACTGGCAGACGCCACTCCGATACTTTCTCTCCATCCTCCGTAAGACGCGAATACGTTCTAATGTGCTCGTATGGCACCTGAGGATCGAACGTGTCCGGCAGATCGTCGTAGAACCATAGCTCGTTGTGTATCCGATACTCTGCATCCATCTTCCAGAAGTTCCAAACCTCCAGGCAGGGGGCACGCATGGGGTCAGGCAATTTTGATTCTCTCGTAAGAACCCACCCTATTTTTCGGCCGCGTGGTCCGGGAGTTGCTATGAGGATTGGCGTGACGGTGTGAAGTCAGACCTCTTAGCCAAGGACGGCCCGGTATGTTTCGACGCACGGATCCTCAAGCCACGTTGGGCTCGTTGAATGTCTTGCTCTCCCCGCAGAAGATCGCCCGGCTGGAAAAGAACCACTGGGCCGGCGGCTTTCGCCACAAGGCTCTGCCGGTTCTTCTCCCCAATGAAGAGACCTTCCGGCCACTCTTCTGCGAGGATAACGGCCGGCCCAACAAGCCGGTGGCCGCTACGCTGGGCGTGATCATCCTCAAAGAGATGTTCGATCTGACCGACGAAGCGGCTCTGGACAGCTTCGAGTTCAATGCCTCATGGCAATACGCCCTCAACGTCGACCCCGACGAAGCCCACCTCTGCCAGAAGACGCTGCACAACTTCCGGGTGAAGATGAGCGCGGCGGAGGAGCAAG
>JBDRKQ010000114.1:0-40035 GCA_043813895.1 Planctomycetota bacterium | reverse complement strand
CCCCCCGTCTGGGGCCCCCCCGGGGGCCCGCGGGGCACGCGGGGGGGGACCCCCCGCCACCCGGCGCCACGGGGGGGCCCGACGCTACGGGAGGATTCACGGCGAACCGGCTTCAGCCTCCACCCACATCGCGGCCCCCAGACTCAGACGGTGAGCGGGCCGTCTCCACCACCACCGGAAAGCCGCGCCGGATCGGGGGCAACTCGGGTTCGAGGACGCCTTTGATCTTTGGCCATAGTCGGATGGCTTCGATGATCATCCATGCTTCCAGCGCGAGGAGTATCAAACCAAAGGCGACGAGGTGGTATTGGCCTTGCTCCAGCCAGCCGTTGGGGTTGATGAGGCCGACGTGCCATCGCGCGCCGGTCTCGTGCAGCCAGGAGAGCAGCGGCACGTCGTCCACCCATGCGGCCGGGACGCCGACTTGATGCAGCATCGCTATCAGCGGGATGACGATCATCACGACCATCGGCAGGGCGATGAACCATACCGGCAGCTTGCGCCGCGCGAGGTAAAACGCCACAACCAGCAGGGCGAGGCCGGCAAGCAGTTGGTTGGCGGCACCGAACAGCGGCCAGAGGATCAGGCCGCCCTTGCCCATGCCGACCGCCCAGGTCTGGCCTGGCGGCGGGAGTGCCGCGACGATGGCAGCCACGACGGCGGCGAAGAGCGTCGCGGCATGCTTGCCGGTCAGCGGCCGGACCTTCACCGTCGCCGCGATCTCCTGCACGACGTAGCGCTGCAAGCGCATCGCCGTGTCCAGCGTCGTCGCTGCAAACGACGCGACAAGCACGGCCATGATGGCGATCGCAACCTTCAACGGGATACCCAATGAAGCAACGAAGTTGCCGCCGCCCTCGACGAACGCACCGACCTTGGCCCCCAGCCCCTTGGCGGCGCCCCAGGATTCGTAGCGGTTTAGCCATGCAAGTTCGCCGCGCGCGTGAGCTTCTCCCTGTTGGTTCAGACTGATACTGCCGTTGGAGAGTTGCATGGAATCGCCGCGCGACAAGTAAACGGCGTCCGCGTCTTTGAAGGCCTGTTCGTCACCTTGTTCTCCGTAGAACATGCGAATTGGAAGCCGGGGGTCTTCTTGAGGCTCAACGCGATAGAAGACGATGCTCTCGATAGACTGGTCAGGTGCCATCTTTGCAAGATTGGCGGTCGCTTCGCTGGGTTCGATACCGGGTGCCAACACGTGACATATCGGCGGCCCAATGCCGGGTTGGAGGGGGAGTTGAGCCTGCATGCCGAGACCAGCGCAACACGCCAGGATCACGAGGACTGCAAGGAATCCCTCCGTCAGCATTCCGCCGTAGCCGACGAACTGCGCGTCCGTTTCGCAGGCGATCTGCTTGCTGCTTGTGCCGCTGCTGACCAGGCAGTGGAAGCCGCTGATGGCGCCGCAGGCGATCGTGATGAAGAGGAACGGCATGATCGGCGGTGCGCCGGCCGGGGCGGCCTGTACTGCCGGCGCGACGATCGGTGTGCCGCCTTCGCTGAACAGCGTGGCAGCGCCGATGCCGAATACGAGCAGCGCGAGGCACAGGATAAGCTGGTGACTGTTGATGTAGTCGCGCGGCTGGAGCAGTTTCCAGACCGGCAGCGTCGAGGCGAAGTAGCAATACACGAGCAGGATCACCGTCCAGATCACGACGGGTGAAAACGTCAGCCCCGCGACTTTCACCGGCTCGAACTTGAATTGCAGGACCGGGAACTCCACCGCCAGCACAATGGCCAGCATCATCAGCGCCAGCGCGATGATCGCCGGCGCGTGCGGCGAGGCCCCCCTGCGATAGACCAGGTACCCCATCGCCAGGGCAAGCGGGAGTTCCACCCACACACTCAGCACGCTCGCCGGATACATGTCGAAGATCGACGCGATGACTAACCCGAAGATCGCCAGCACGATCGTCAGAATCAGAAACAGGATCAGCAGGAAGAGTATCTTCACGCGCGGGTTGATCAGCCGCCCGGCGATTTCGCCGACGGTCTGGCCCCGGTTTCGCATGGAGACGACGAGCGAGCCGAAGTCGTGGACCGCGCCCATGAAGATCGAGCCGACGAGCACCCAGATGAGGGCCGGAACCCAACCCCAGATGACCGCCAGGGCGGGACCGACGATTGGGCCTGTGCCGGCGATGGAGGTGAAATGGTGGCCGAACAGGATGCTCCGGCGGGTCGGCACGAAGTCCTGCCCGTCGTTGATCTGCCGGCTCGGCACTTCGGCGTCGGGTGTCAACTTGAAGAACCGCCTGCTCAGCCAACGGCCGTACGTATGGTACGCGATGAGGTAGAGGATCAGGCTGCCTACCGCGATCCCGAGCGTGAGCATGAGACGACGTGCTCCGACAGAGTCTCGGACACCTTTGCCTGCGACGAATGCAACGGCGGGACGTCAGTATGCAATGAAACGTGCGCGCTGTCGAGAAGACAGGGGAGCCGCGGACTTCAGTCCGCGCGGTCGTTCCCGGCGCAAAGACCCTCGCATCTTTGGATGGCCGGGCGGGCTGAAGCCCGCGGCTCTTCTTCGAGTCCGAGGAGGCTTGGTGGTCGTCCTCGGCCGCAGGGGGCCGACGCTACTTGTGGCGCCGCCGTCCCGGCGGTGTGGTCACAGGCTTTAGCGCCGGTGCCACAGTACATCGTCTCTAGACAGGCCCGCGATGAGTCTTGTGGGAACAGGGTGAGGCGGCGGGTGTGTGTTGTTTGTGAGGCGGGGACGGAACGATGTCCGCGTGCCTGGCGGCGGATCTCTCATTGTGTCTCTTGCCGTTTGAGGTTGCGTCGGGACGCGTATACCGAGCCTTGCCGTTGCCGCGTCCGTTCGTCGGCGCGCGCGACAGCAGGGACGGCTCCTCCTCGACCTCTGTGGATTCCGGCAGCAGGGCGTTGAGCCTTTCGTCCACCACGCCGCTTAGCAAGTCTTCCGCGGTGACGAGGACCGCGCCTTTCGCCGCCATCTGACGGAACGCAAGTTCGGCATCGCTGGCGCACCAATAACCACAGGCGTTCGTCACGACGGCGACGGGGCGCCGTCGAGCGAGAAAGGCGAGCACCGCTGACTTGACACATTGCTCCGCCAAGACGCCGAACACGATCATGTACCGGGAGTGTGTCGCGTTGATCAGACGGTCGGCCTTGGGATTGGAAAGGAAGTCCTGATTCCGTTTGGTGAAGATAATCTGTTGATAACGGCGCAGCGGCTCGTGTGGGAGATCCAGTGTGTTGTCGCCGTGAAGGACGATCCGGCGCGGCATCAACGTAAACGGCAGCTTCTTCTGGCCGCTTGTTCTGTCTATGCAGTGCGCCGGAAAACCGTTGAGCGGTTCTCCCGGGCGGTGGCATTCGAGGCTCGATATGACAGGTATCCGTTCGATGCGGACCCAGTTCATGATTCGGCGAATATTCGGGATGACCTCGGCTCGATTCGCGACGGGCAGTGCGCCGTTCGGCAAGAGAAAATCGCACTGCGTGTTCATGTCGACCACGATTCGGCCAAACGAACTGCGGCGTGCAGAGTTGCTCATTCCCACTTCCCCTCATGCAATAGCGGGTCGAACGACCGTCGTGCCGATCGGAACGACCGAGCGAGGGGACAAGCTTGGATCTGATCACAACGAAATGAGGGCGATGCACGAATGGGCACGCTCTCCCCTCACCTGACGCCAATGATATCCCGGCTTTCCCTGAAAGGCGAGCCACAATCCAGGCAGAACCGAGAGAATCGAAGTCGGACGTGATGAGTCTGCGCCCCACTCCTGAATCACGAGCGCGTGGGCCGGCAGCCGGAAACTACTGCGGGACGCGTCGGTCATGTAAACGGACCTTGAGACTCCCCGTCCATCTAACACCTACACCTTGCTTCAGTTAGGTCGCATACGCCCCGGACGCACGACGACCGGCTACTCTGTGGGCCGGCGATCCGGACTTCCGATAACCCGGCACTGCCACTGCACACGGTGGGCGGACCGCCCGTGCCTGCACCGTACAGAACGAAACTGGGGCGATCCACTTTTTGCCGTCCGCAACATTGACACTCCTTGCGCCGCCGTCACAATCAACCGACCCGCGACCTTCCGGCGCGAAGTGCGACTATGTGAAGCCCAGGCCGGCGCCAACTGAACCGACGAAATGAAACACACGCACCTTATCAAGAAACACGCATCGAGGGGACTTCAGTGGGGACTCCCGCGCCTGCGTCTGGTGACGATTCTTTCCGTCGTCGCACCACTCGTGTTGACCGCCGGGTGCGAGAACGTGGACTGGAACTGGGACCTTGCGTGGTGGCAGCGCCCGAAGCGCGTCGTCCGCCCGACGCAGGGCCGCCGGCCGGCGCCGCCCGCTCAGACGACGCAGCCGGCGGAGCCGACGCCGCCCGTTCGCGGCCCGTCGGATACCCCTCCTCCAGGCGGAGTCCCGGTCGCGACCGACACGCGAGCACCGCAGGTCCGGAGCCCCGATCAGACAGGCCGGGTTGAGGAGGGGCTCAAGTGGAATCTCCGTCCGTTTTATCACCTGTACCTGATCAGCGACAAGGCCGAGGAGCAGGTTCGCCACGGCGACGTTTGCATCGAGTTGAAGAACCTCGATGCGAAAACGTGCGCGACCCTCCTCGACATGCTGTACGTGCCGATGGGGCGTCTGGGAAGCGGAGACGAATGTTATCTGATCTTTGAGGATCCGGGCGAGTTCGAGGCCGCAGTCCAGTTCACGCCCACGCTCGACATTGTGCCGCCCGGCGAGGGGGAGGCGGCCGTCGGAGCGCCTGCCTCGCTCCGATCGGGGATCGGACTCTTCGGCCAGATCATCCGACAGGGCGTCGAGGTTGACCGCAGCCTGGTCGACCAATGTGAACAGCAACTGACGCTGGCGCTGCAGTCGATGCGACTCTCCGGCCTCAAACGATGGGCCGCCGGTATCCTGGCGGGAAGGCTTGTCTCCGAGTATCGATACGACTACGAAACGGCGAGGAGCTACTACCGCCAAGCCGAGCAGGCAGCGGCGGTCATGCCGGTGGAGAAGGCGACCGCCGCCTGGTGGGTCGCCGATTCGTTTGTGCAGGAGGGAAACAACGCCAAGGCGATGGAGGTCTACAGGCGAATCCTCGCAGACGCCGAATCGGCCCGGCCCAACTCCCACATCGTACGCCGGTCTCGGGAGCGACTTGTAGAATTCCGAAAGGAATAGACCGCACCCTCTCGTCAGGTGCGGTCTGGTTTGACCTACGGGGCTGTGCCTGCAAAATGTGTTTGCAGGCGAGCCGGGACCGCCGCACGCGCCACAGGGCTTGGGCAATCGCGACAGCACCCGCGTCGAAGCCACCAAGACCGAGGCGGCTAGTTATTGGACGTTACGGACGGACTGAGCGGGCGGCCGTTCGTGACCGACTCGAGTTGCTGAAGGTAATCGGCCAGCTCGTTTTCGGTGAAATACTGCAGGAACTCGATCCGAGCCGATCGATTAAGTTCCATGATCCGGTCGATTAGCTCTCGCTTCGACATGATCGAGACTCCCGTCGATAGTCAGGCGAATCGTTGGGAGGAGTGTGGGTCACGGACAACGCCGCAAAGACGTATCGGTTGGCGCAGACTTTCAACTTTAACCATGCCTTCGCCGACCGATGTGACCTCCGACGCGCCGGGCGATACGCCGCCCGATACGCGGGATGCGCGGCCGACTGAAGCATGTACCGCCTTCGGCTTTCTGTAGGCCAACCCCCAAGGACCAGGGCCTCGCTATGACACCGACAGGCTACGATGGACCCGCTGAATCCCGCAGCGAGACCCCTGCGCCACAGGGCGGCGCCGCGGCCGGCGGACAGGCAGGCCCGGCCAAGGGCCGAGCAGTCAAGCAACGCGCCAGGCACGAGTTCGAATCCTGGGCTCGCACTTATGACCGCTCGATCGTCCAGCATGTCCTGTTTCGACCTGCGTATCAGCTACTCCTGGAAGAGCTGTTCCGGTGGCGCTGCGCTGACGACGAGCCGTTCGACATGCTGGACGTCGGGAGCGGCACGGGGAGTTGGGCGGCCATGGTGGCGGCATCAAGCCTGCCCGCCGGAAACATTATCGGTCTGGACTACGCCGAGAGTATGTGCCGCGTTGCACAGGAGAAGGCTCAGTCCATCGAGCAGCACGCGCTGCGCTTTCTCAACGGCGACTCGGAGCATCTGCCCTTTTCTGACGCGTCATTCGATTTGGTCACCTGCAGCCACTCTTTCCACCACTATCCGCACCAACGGGTCGTGATCGGGGAGATGTATCGAGTCCTGCGACCCGGTGGCAGGCTGATGCTCCTGGACGGGTTCCGCGATAACATCATCGGCTGGTTCGTCTTCGACGTCCTCATCACCCGCGGCGAGAGCCTTCCAGGCGCCAAGGTCTTCCACCCACCCTGGTCCACGATCCGCGAGTACTTCGAACACGCGGGCTTTCGGAACATCCGCCAGCGCAAGTGCAACATCTGGGCGCCCCTGCTGCTCACCATCGGCGTTGCCTGATGGGGTATGCAGCGGTACCGGCGTCTCGCCGATGTAGCCATCGCCGAGACTGCGGTGCCACACGTAGCGTCGCCCCCCCCCGTGGCCGACGACGAACACGGGTTGCAGGACAAAGCCGCGACCGCAAGGGAGTCGGGTATCGTTCATATGAAAGGGCCATCTTGACGAACGCTGACCGCTTGCTCACACGCGCGGCTCTGATCCGAAGCGTCGGCCGCCACAGAACTCGAATATCTCTTTCGTCGCCGATATGATGGGGATTGTTCGCCGGACTCCGCCAGTCGCCGAAGTGACCTTGGAAAGGTCTCACCATGGACGATGCCTCAATCAAGTCCGCTGCCACGAGGTCCATTGACGCGAGAGACGCCAAGCGAATCGCCGACCTCCAGGCGGTCCTCGAGGTCTCGCGAGAGTTGGCCGCCGTCAGCGAACTTACGCCGCTGTTGCACAAAGTCGAAACCGCCGCGAGAAAAGTGCTCGAGTGCGAGAGGGCGACCGTCTTTCTGTACGATCGGGTGCATCACGAGCTGTATAGCCGTATGGCGACCGGGGTTGATCAGATCCGTTTCAGTGCGGACCGCGGGATCGCCGGCGAAGTCGTGCGGACCGGCAAGCCGGACAAAGTGCAGGATGCCTATGCCGACCCGAGATTCAACCCGGACATCGACCGGCAGACCGGCTTCCGAACGCGCAACATGATCACGTTTCCGCTTCGCGGGTTCGACGACTCCATCGTGGGCGTCCTTCAGGTACTCAACAAGTCTTCCGGCGGCTTCGAGGACAGTGATGACGAGTTGGTCGGCACGTTTGGCGCGCAGGTCGGAATCGCCCTGCAACGCCAGATGCTGCTCGACGAGTACGCGGAGAAACAGCGCATCCAGGCGGACCTCAACATTGCAAGAAACATCCAACAAGGCCTGCTGCCGAAGAAAGCCCCCGAGGTGGCTGGTTTCGACATCGCCGGCTGGAATCAACCCGCCGACGAGACGGGCGGCGATTGCTACGACTACCTCATCCGCCCGGACGGTTCCCTGGCGGTGACCATCGCGGATGCCACCGGGCACGGCATCGGACCCGCGCTCATGATCGCCGAGTGCCGGGCGCTGTTCCGCGCGACGATCTCTCTCTCGGATGATCTTACCGGCGTTGCCAGCAGGGTGAACAACCTTCTCTGTGAAGACCTCCTCGACGATCGCTTCGTCACGGCCTTCTTCGGAATCCTCTCGCCGCACGAGCGCGTCCTCACCTATCTCAGCGCCGGGCACGGCCCCCTGCTCAAGTACACACGGGCCACAGACGAAGTGGCCGAACTGGCCGCGAACGCCGTGCCGCTCGGCATCATGCCGGATATCGAGTTCGACCCGCCGGATCGGTTCAAGATGGAACCCGGCGACATGATGATCCTGGTGACGGACGGCTTCTTCGAATGGGTCGATCCCGACGGAGAACAGTACGGTATTCAGCGAATCTGCGACCTTGTTCGCCGGCACCGTGACAGCACGAGCGAGCAGATCATCAAGACGCTGCACGAGGCCGTCGTCGCTTTCACACGTGGAACCGCGCAGGACGACGATCTCACGGCCGTCGTGATCAAGAAGCGCTAGACGCCCCTACCGCAATCCCGAGACATGCTGACACAAGAAACACCCCCTCCCACCGTGGCTCGGCGTTGCCGACATCGACCGCGGTGAGAAGGGGCGTTTGTCTTATCCTGGTCGCCGCGATGGGCGGCGTTTATTCATGTTGTCGCGGTTTACGCGCCGCATCCCGCGGTGCAAGCCTTTTGTCGCTTGGCGTTCGCACTCGGACCGGCGGCGATGACTTCAGGCGACGTGCCGTCCGAAAACTGCTCGAAGTTCTTTCGGAACATGTCGGCCAGCTTCTTCGCCTGGGCATCGTAGGCATTTTTATCCGGCCAGGTCTTCCGCGGGTTCAACACTTCAGTCGGGACACCGGGGACCTCTTGAGGCACCTGGAACCCAAAGGTCGGATCGACATCCATCTTCACGTTCGCTAGCCAGCCGTCGAGCGCGGCGTTCAGGAGCTCGCGCGTGTGCTTGATACTCATGCGCGAACCGACTCCATACGGCCCGCCCGTCCAGCCGGTGTTGACCAACCAGCAGTTCGCCTTGTGCTTGGTGAGCTTCTCGGCCAACAACTCGGCATAGGCCGACGGGTGTCTGACCATGAACGGCGCGCCGAAGCACGCACTGAACGTCGCCGTCGGCTCGGTCACGCCGGCTTCGGTCCCGGCAACCTTCGCCGTGTAACCGCTGATGAAGTGGTACATCGCCTGCTCGGGCGTGAGTTTCGCAATCGGAGGCAGCACGCCGAATGCATCCGCCGTCAACATCACGACGTTGCGCGGGTGCCCCGCCTTGCCGGATTTCACGATGTCCGGGATATGTGTGAGCGGATAGGAGGCCCGCGTGTTTTCGGTCGTGCTCGAGTCATTGAGGTCGATCGAGCGTGTGGCCGGATCCAGCGCCACATTCTCGAGGATGGTGCCGAACCGTCGCGTGCATCCGTAGATTTCCGGCTCCGCTTCCGGTGAAAGATTGATGACCTTGGCGTAGCAACCGCCCTCGAAGTTGAAGACGCCCTCGTCCGACCAGCCATGCTCGTCATCGCCGATCAGGAATCGGTTGGGGTCTGCGGACAGCGTGGTCTTGCCGGTGCCGGAAAGCCCGAAGAAGATCGCCACGTCGTTGGGGTCGCTCTTGCTGACGTTTGCCGAGCAGTGCATCGACAGGACTCCCCGGCCCGGCAGAAGGTAGTTCATAACGGAGAAGATGGACTTCTTGATCTCGCCGGCGTACGCCGTCCCGCCGATGAGAATGAGCTTACGCGACAGGTTTACGGCCACGAAGGTGCCGCTTCGCGTCAAGGCCAGGTCAGGGTCGGCGTGGTAGTTCGGGCAGTGGAGTACCGTGAACTCCGGCTTGAAGTTCTTGAGGGTCTTGGCGTTGCTCTTCGGTTGGATGAACATATTCCTGGCGAAGAGGTTGTGCCAGGCATACTCGTTGACCACCCGGACGGGCAGGCGATACCGCTCATCAGCGCCGGCGTAGCAATCCTGGACGAACACCTCTTTTCCGCGGAGGTACGCGCACATGCGCTTGTGCAATCCGTCGAAGCGATCAGCCCCGTACTTCACGTTGATCTTGCCCCACCAGACGTCCCCGCTCGTGCCGGGTTCGTCGACAACGTACTTGTCCTTGGCGGCGCGGCCGGTGTGTTGCCCCATGCTGACGACCAGCGGTCCCAAGTGAGAGAGGTGCCCCTCGTACCGCTGGATCGCATGTTCGTACAGCGCCGCGGTCGACAGGTTCCAATAAACATTGTCCAGTTTGTCCAGGCCGACATGATTCAGCCCGTAGTCGCTACTCAGGTCAGACATTTCCATTGCAGTATTCCTTAACATTTTGGAACGCGGCCGGCATCGTCTCATCGGACGTGTGGGTCCTGCTCCGGCAGGCCTCGGGCTGAGACCGCATCATTATCAACTGTCCTGGCTTGATCGGTTATTCCAGGGCACTGCCCCAGATAAACCGCGTGATTCCCTGTCCGGACAACTCAATACGAGACCTTGCCTGACCGATGTAGAGACGCGCGTGGCGGGTGAGAACGCCGTAAGCGTAAGCGATACGAGAGTAACGCGTCAACCGACCGCCCTGTGTCTTGAACGAGAATGCGAGTCACAAACCATGTCGTCCAATAATGGCAACGAACGTCGACGCGATTTTTCCATTCTGTCTCTCGGTCCGAGAAAGGTCGTCTCGCCCTACAAAGCGAGCCACTACGTGGACGACGGCGAACGCGTGCTCCATGAGACACGCTGGTGTCCGGCTTCGGAGGCACGGCCGCCGTGGGAGTCGAACGGCGAGTCGGGCGACCTTCCGGCATTTGAGGTCGCCGGCCCCAGAGAGAAAATCTACTTCGACCCCACCAAGACCCGTTGCGGCATCGTGACCTGTGGAGGCCTGTCTCCGGGCATCAATGACGTGATCCGGGCGATTGTCCTCCAACTCCACTACTACTACGGCGTGCACACCATCCATGGATTCCGCTACGGGTTCGAGGGTCTCGTGCCTGACTGCAAGCACGAAACGATGATGCTCACACCGGAGGCCGTGAGCCACGTCCACCAACAGGGCGGGACGATGCTCTCCTCGTCACGAGGCGGACAGGATCCGGCTGTCATGGTGGATACTCTGGAACGGCTCAATATCCAGATTCTATTCTGCCTGGGTGGAGACGGCACCATGCGGGGGGCGCTGGACATTAGCAAAGAAGCCCAACAAAGAGGTCTGAAGATCGCCGTGATCGGCGTTCCGAAGACGATCGACAACGACATCCTCTACACTGACAAGACCTTCGGCTTTGAAACCGCCTATTCTATCGCCGCGGAAGCTATCCGGGGGGCGCACGTGGAGGCGACCGGCGCG
This sequence comes from Planctomycetota bacterium, assembly GCA_043813895.1. GTDB lineage: Bacteria > Planctomycetota > Phycisphaerae > UBA1845 > UTPLA1 > CAZTAR01. The sequence continues at coordinate 29,088 of JBDRKQ010000114.1, read as the reverse complement.
CCATACGGAATCGGCGTGCTCAAGCTGATGGGAAGACACTCCGGCTTCATCGCCGCGCACGCCGTGCTCGCCAGCCGCGACGCCAACTTCGTGCTTGTTCCAGAAGTCGATTTCGAGTTGGGCGGCGCCAACGGGTTCCTGCCGCACCTGCTGCGGCGTTTGAGGACGCGGCACCACGCCGTCGTCGTCGTGGCGGAGGGCGCCGGGCAGCACCTCATCGAGGATGATTCGAACGGGCAGGCGACCGATCCGTCCGGCAACGTCAAACTCAAGGACATTGGCGCGTTCATGCGAGACCGAATCAGCGAATACCTGAAGCTCGTGGGGGTGCCGTTCAACCTGAAGTATATCGACCCCAGCTACCTGATCCGCTCGTCTGCCGCCACGCCGAGTGACTCCCTCCTTGCCGGGATCTATGGGCAAATGGCGGCGCACGCGGCGATGGCCGGAAAGACCGGCATGTTGGTTGGGAATTGGCATGGACACTTCACACACGTCCCGATCGAAATCGCCGTTTCCGGCAGGAAAACAATCGACCCGACCAGCAACTTCTGGCAGAGCGTCGTCGAGTGCACCGGCCAGCCGCGCTCCATGACAAACGCAGGCGTGCCGTTGGACGACGTCGAGGAGTCCCTACGCCTGGACGCCGACGTTGCCGCACACGAGGAACCCTGTACCGTCGGCGCGGGCGGCTTCTAGCACCGCGGCTCATAAGCACAACGTCTTCATGCTCTGCCGAAAGTCCATTCTCGGCACCGGCCTGCTTATTGCCGATCGGGGAGCATCAGCATCCCGCTGGTCAAAAGCGTCGCCCGCAGGATCGGGAGTAGACAAAGGCGGCGCATCGGCCCATTCTTCTCATATGCAGGCGGCTCACGCGGCCCGACGCCTGCGACAGCGGAGGCCTCTGTCATGCCAGGCAAACCAGGCCCGGGGAGAGTCGCACCACCGATGACCCGGGGGCAATGGATCGGCTTGGGGGTCGCCGCGCTCCTATTTGCGTTGCCGTGGTTTGTCCAGTTCCCCGGTCTCTCCGTTCAAGGACATCGCATCTTCAGCATCTTCTTGGCCGCAGTTGTTCTCTGGATTACCGAGGCGGTGCCGCTCCACGCGACCGCGACCATCATCATCCTGCTCGAGATTCTGTTCATCAGCGACAAGGCGATGCTGCCGATGCCGGAAGGTTTCGTGCCGCCGTCCTACCAGGTGTTCTTCAACACGCTGGCGGCACCGGTGTTGATGCTGTTCCTCGGCGGATTCTTTCTCGCACACGGCGCCGCGAAGTTCGACCTGGACCGCAACCTCGCGCGTGTCCTGTTGCGGCCGCTCGGCACGTCCTCGATGATGATCCTGCTCGGGCTGATAGGCATCACCGCGGTGTTTTCCATGTTCATGAGCAACACCGCCACGACGGCCACCATGATGGCGGTCGTCCTTCCCGTGGTGGCTTCACTGCCGCCCGGAGACCGGATGCGGACGGGGTTGGCGCTCTGCATCCCGATCGCCGCGAACGTCGGCGGCATGGGCACGCCGATCGGCACGCCGCCCAACGCCATCGCCCTCGGCGCGCTGGCCCAGGCGAAAACGCCGCTCACCATCGGCTTTCTCCAGTGGATGCTGATGGCGATTCCGCTTGTCCTCGTGGTGCTTGTCGCGGCCTGGCTTCTGATCGGCTGGCTCTACGGATTCCGAGGCAAAACGATCCGGCTGACCATCGATTGCGCCTTCAACACATCGCGGCCCGCGAAGATATTTTATCTCACCTTCGCCGGCACCATCCTGCTTTGGCTCACTGAGGAACTTCACGGCATGAGTTCCAGCATCGCGGGATTCGTGCCGGTCGTCGTGCTGCTGTCCACCCGCGTCTTCTCGGCCAAGGACTTGCAGTCCATCCAATGGCACGTCTTGTGGCTCGTTGCCGGGGGCATTGCCCTCGGGGTGGGAGTCGATCGGTCCGGCCTCGACAGTTGGCTGCTGGGCCTCATCCAGTGGGACCGGATGACACCGGGCATGATCATCGCCGCGCTTTCCTTGGCCGCTCTCGCGATGAGCACGATCATCTCCAACAGCGCGACCGCGAACCTCATCATCCCGCTCGCCATGACACTGGCGGAGACGAAGAGCGCAGGGATCAACCCCGTTGTCGCGGCCGTCTTCGTCGCGATCGGCTGTTCGCTCGCCATGGCCCTGCCCATCAGTACGCCGCCCAATGCGGTCGCGATGAGCACGGGCGCCGTCCGGACGAAAGACATGGCGATCATCGGCATTCTCGTGGGCGGATTCGGCTGGGCGCTGTTCCTCTTCTGTGGACGATGGTTGTGGGCTGCCCTGGGAGTTCTGCCTTCATGAGCAGTCGCAGGCAAACCGAGACTCGATACGCGGTCGTTTGCATCGATCCGGACGCGGACACCCTCGCCGTCCTCCGCCACGATGTCGAGGATACCTGCAACGGCATGATCGAGGTTCATGTGTGCCCGGATGCGGCACAAGCAGCGGCGCTGATGGACGAGCTCGGCGCGTCCGGGATCCGTGTTCCCCTCGTGATAACCGAGCAGTTTCTGCCGGACGGCACCGGGGTCGATTTCTTACTGTCGCTCCTCGAGAAACCCGCCTATCTCGCGACGCGCAAGGTGCTGGCTTCCTCCCGTGCGAATGTGCTCGACCTGACTCGCGCCCTCAACAAGGGAGCGCTGCACCGCAACATCGTGAAGCCGTGGACGACAGATGTCCTTTCCGAGTGTGTCCGATCACTGCTGACCGGCTTCTTCGTCCATCACGCGCCGGACGACTGCGCCCGATTCGAGAGCATCCTGGACACCGCACAGTTTCCACGTTCCTTCCGAAGCGAGCGACAGCGGCTCCGGGCGTTTGATCTGCAAGTGCAAACGCTCAAACGCAGCTTCCTCGCGAACATCGAGATGAACGATAAGGAAGTGGATGACGCCATGGGCGCCTGCATCGACGAGGCGCTCGGTAATCCACCGCGCAGGGACTTCCCGGCCGGGTCGGTCCTTCTCCGTCAGAGCGAGCCTGTCGACACAATCTTCATTCTTGTCTCGGGGCGCGTGCAGTTGTCTCGCGAGGCAAACGGTCGTGAGGTCGTGCTTCACACCAACAACGCCGGACGAATCATCGGCCTACTCGCCCTGGCCCACGGCCAGAAGGCGTTCTACACGTGGCAGGCGACCACAGATATCACCGTCATCCCACTCACACTGGAGCAACTCGACACGGCCCTTCAAGCCGACCCTTGGCTGAGCGGCTACCTCGTCACCTCGCTCATCAGGACGATGGCCAACCGGAGCAATCGCACCGCCGAGTTGGTCACGGAGGTCGAGAAACTCAACGACGAGCTGCTCGCCGAGCGCGATCGACTCACCGACGCCCTGCAACAACTCGAAGAATCACAGACTCGGCTCGTCGAGTCACAGAAAATGGCAACGCTCGGGCAGCTCTCCGCCGGCGTGGCCCACGAGCTGAATAATCCGATCGCTGCCATCGGGCGTGCCGCCGAATTCCTGAACGAGGATCTCGTCGCCTTGCTAGGCGAAAGTCCCGACGGAGAAGCACTCAAGGTCTCCATGCTCGCCGCAATAGCCGGCGAACCGATGTCCACGCGCGAGCAGCGCGAGCGCCGGGCGGCCCTCGCCGAGGTCATCGGCGACGACGCCCTCGCTCAGCGTTTGATGAGAGCTGGAATCACGACGCCGCAGGAGTATCGTTCGCGATTCGGCCGCGCCCGGGGCGAGCAGCAAGAGCGTCTGCTAACGGCAATGGAGCGATATCACCAACTCGGCCTGTCGCTGAAGAACATCTCGTCTTGTAGTCGGCGGGTTACAGCAATCGTCGACAGCCTCCGGGCGTACACGCGATCAGACGAGGCCTCCACCGCGAACGTGAATCTGCACGAAGGTCTGGACGGCACGCTCCTGATGTTTGGTCATGCCATGCGAGAGGTCGAAATCATCAAGTCCTACGGCGATCTGCCGGACGTCACGTGTCACGTCGGCCAGATCAATCAAGTGTGGACGAACATCATCGCCAACGCCCTTCAGGCGATGAACAACAAGGGCGTCTTGCGCATCGAGACCGACGTGCCCGACGCCGAGCATGTGCGGGTCCGAGTCACCGACAGCGGGCACGGCGTCAAGCCGGAACACCTCGATCGCGTGTTCGAGCTCAAGTTCACCACAAAGCAGGGGCGGACCACCTTCGGACTCGGCATGGGACTGGCGATCTGCCGGCAGATCGTCACGCGTCACGACGGGACGATTGCGATCTCCTCCGAGCCGGGCCGTACGTGCGTTACCGTCGTATTGCCGTCGCACCGGCCGCCGGCATCGTGTGAGGGCTAAATGCCATGAACCGCGTAGCGATACTCTGTGTTGACGATGAGGCGGAGGTCCGCGATGCGCTGGTTCGCGACCTGGAGCCTTTTTCGGTTCTCTGTCGGATTGAAGTCGCGGACGACGCTGACGACGCCCGAGCAGCGGCCGCGCTCTGTGCGGATGCCGGCGATCTCGTCGGACTCATCCTGTGCGACCACTTGATGCCCGGCATGCTTGGGGCGGACCTGCTCGTCGAGTTCAAGGAGGACCCGCGCTTCGCCTCCGCGCGAAAGGTGCTCGTCACGGGACAGGCCGGCCTGCAAGACACCATTAAGGCCGTCAACGACGCCGACCTCCACCATTACATCGCCAAGCCTTGGACACGCGAGGCCTTGCACGAGGTCGTACGCCGATACCTGACGGATTATGTCATCGAGGAGTGTGAGGACCTGCTCCCGTTCGTTAGCGTGCTGGACGGCCCGCGGCTGCTTGAGGCCCAAAAGCGGAGGAACCAACACGAATAGAGGAAGTGCTCTGCCGAGAATCCCTTCTCGGCATCGGCCAGAGGGCCGAGAAAGGATTCTCGGCCCAGCGGAAACTGATTATGTCATCGAGGAGTGCGAGGACTTGCTTCCGTTCGTCAGCGCCCTCGACGGCCCGCGGCTGCTTGAGGCCCAGAAGCGGAGGAACCAACACGAATAAGGGAGCCGGCACGATGGGAGTCAGGATGGCCGGAGAAACACATGCTTGCCGAAAAAGGCCCACAGGTTACGATTCGTGTGGTTGTAGCGCGTTTCATTGGTCCTTCGAACCGCGATAGCGGCGGAGGATGTACATACAAATACAAGACGCCCCTCGGAACGAGGCGGCGTTCCAGACACCTTCCAGAGAGGAGTAATCACAATGTCTCTCGTACCGATGCGAACACTCTTGGACCACGCGGCCGAAAACGACTACGGACTCGCGGCGTTCAACGTCAACAACATGGAGCAGATTCAGGCAATCATGATGGCCGCGGTGGAAACCGAGTCGCCGGTCATCATTCAGGCGTCGCGCGGTGCCCGTGAGTACTCGAACGACGCGTACTTGCGGCACCTGATGCTCGCGGCCGCGGAGCTGAACCCGAACATCCCGATCGCGATGCACCTGGACCACGGCAACTCACCGGAGACCTGCTTCAGCGCGATCGAGCAGAACTTCACGTCGGTGATGATGGACGGTTCGCTCGAGGCCGACGGCAAGACGCCGGCCAGCTTCGATTACAACGTCGAAGTCACGTCAAAAGTCGTCAAAGCCGCCCACGCCAAGGGTGTGACCGTCGAGGGCGAGTTGGGTTGCCTCGGCGGCATCGAGGACGGCCACGGCGCCGGGCTCTCCGCCGAGGATGCCATGAAGCACCTCACGGACCCTGCGCAGGCGGAAGAGTTCGTCGCAAGGACGGGCGTCGACGCGCTCGCGGTCGCAATCGGCACGAGCCACGGCGCATACAAGTTCACCAAGAAGCCGTCGGGCGACGTGCTCGTCATGAGCGTCATCGAGGATATCCACAAGAGACTGCCCAACACCCACATGGTCATGCACGGTTCATCGAGTGTTCCGCAGGAGCTGCTGGCGATCATCCGCGAGTTCGGTGGCGAGATGAAGGAGACCTATGGCGTTCCCGTTGAGGAGATCCGGCGGGGCATCAAGAACGGCGTCCGCAAAGTTAACGTGGATACCGACAACCGCCTCGCGATCACGGGTGCAATCCGCAAGGTGTTCGCTACGAAGAAGGGGGAGTTCGATCCTCGCAAGTACCTCGGGCCGGCTCGGGATGCGATGAAGCTTGTCTGCGTCGCCCGGATGACCGCCTTCGGACAGGCCGGCAACGCGGGCAAGATCAAGCCTGCAACGTGCAAGGAGATGGTCGGCTTTTATCGGTAGCCGGCGATCCGCCTTGCTCCAAGCGGGTCACGAGTGTGTCGCCAGGGCCGCGGAACACTCGTGCGCCGTGCTCTTTCCTCTCGAAGCCGAGCACGAACGACCCATAATCGGGGGAACTTCCTCCTGCTCATCCGCTACAGCGGTTTGCGCGTCTCAGCAGCGGCCGACGCCCTTGTCGGCCGACGACGGCCGTTGGTATTCGTCGTCGGCCGCGGGGGCGGATGCTACGATCGCACCCTCGCTTGCGCTTCGGGCTGGTGCAGACGTTCGACACGGGAGCGGACGCCGGAACCTAACGCTGAACACCCGCTAATCCGATGAGCTAATTGTGTGGGTGCGCGGTCGTCCGGGAACCACGCCGGGTCTGATATTGCGGAGACATCATGGCCGTCCAAACAGCAGACAAGAGTAAGAGCATCGTGTCGAAGGCAATCGCCTCCCTTGGCGACATCGCCACCCTGCCGGAAGTGACGATCAAGATCATCGACGTTGTTGAGGATGCGGATAGCACCGCCGACGATCTTCAAGAAGTGATCAAGCGCGACCCCGCCCTGTCCGCCAAAATCTTGAGGGTTGTGAACTCCGCGTTTTACGGCTTGCCCGGGCAGGTCGCCGACGTTGAGCGAGCATCCTTGTTGCTGGGGGGGGTGGCAGTCAAGAACATCGCCGTCGCCGCATCGCTTGCCAAGATGTTCGACGGGCGACAGTATCCCAATCTCTTTCCGGCCAAAGAACTGTGGAGACACAGCATTGCGGTCGGTGTTGCCGCCAAGCGGTTCACCGAGGTCGTGGGCAACCCTGCCGGCGGAGACGAGTTCTTTCTGGCCGGCCTGATCCACGACCTGGGCCTCCTCGTGGAACGGCAGGTCTTCCCGGAAGAACTTGGAGAGGTCTGTCGGCGGTGCAACGCGGGTGAGGGCAACTTCAGCCAACTGGAACAGGAAATCATCGGCGCCACACACCAGGCATTCGGCGAAGCCCTGACAGCCCAGTGGAGATTCCCCAAGAGCTTGCAGGTAGCCGCCGGTTACCATCACAGCCCGCAGAATCTGCCGGACGACTTTCGATCCATTGGCATGATCCTGCAAACCGCCGACATCTTGTGTTGTCAGGAGGAGTTGGGACTCAACCTGACGGCGAAAGACCAGGAGATCACACAGGATCTCCTCGATGCGACCGGCGCCTCAACCGACCAACTCGAGGAAGTGCGAGGAGACTTGGCTGAGAAACTCGATAAGGCCGAAGCAGCGTTCGACGCTAAGGACTGACGGGGGAGCGGCGCGGGGCCGTCACCTGTGACTTCACGGGTTGAGGGCCGGCGTCACTGGATTGGAGACTATTCTCGGCGTTCCATAATCTCGAAACACGCCGGGAGCACTTTGGCATAGTGGAATCAACAATGACCTTGCTCGACACACCGACGAGAACATCCAGGGCCCATGACACGCGCCGAGATTGCGACGTTGAAGCCCTGAAGCGGTCCTTCCTGAACCACATTGCGTTCACGCAGGCGAAGGTGCCCGGGTTCGCCACGAAGCACGACCTCTTTGTCGCGCTGGCAACAACGGTCCGCGACCGGCTTATCGACCGCTGGATTGCCACGCGACGGGCATACTACCACAGGCCGGACACCAAACGTGTCTATTACCTCTCGCTCGAGTTCCTGATCGGCCGGGCGCTGGGCAACAGCCTTATCAACCTCCAGCTCTACGACGAGTGCTACGAAGCGCTCTTCGATCTCGGCTACAACATCGAGGACATCCGAAGCCTGGAAGAGGAGGCCGGCCTGGGCAACGGCGGGCTGGGCAGACTGGCCGCCTGCTTCATCGACTCGATGGCCACGCTGCAACTGCCGGGCTACGGGTATGGCATTCGATACGACTATGGCATGTTTCACCAGCGAATCCGCGACGGGTTCCAGATCGAGGACCCGGACGACTGGCTCAGACTCGGCAATCCCTGGGAAATCGCCAGGCCCGAGCACACCCTCCGCGTTCAGTTCTACGGGCGTTCCGAGGGCTACACTGACGAACATGGAAGGCATAGATATCGTTGGGGCGACACGCACGACGTTCTCGCGATGCCCTACGACATGCCGGTGCCCGGCTACCGCAACAATACCGTCAACACCCTACGCCTCTTCTCCGCCAAGTCCACGCGCGAATTCGACCTGGACTACTTCAACCACGGCGACTACGTGCGGGCCTGTGAGGACAAGGCGCGGAGCGAGAATATCACCAAGGTCCTGTACCCCAACGACCAGTCCACGCAAGGCCGTGAACTGAGACTCAAGCAGGAGTACCTCCTGATTTCCGCCTCCTTGCAGGATATCCTCAATCGCTTCTCCGCACAGCACGATGATTGGACACGGCTTCCCGAATGCGCCGCCATCCAACTCAATGACACCCACCCCGCACTGGCCATTCCCGAACTCATGCGGATACTCATGGATTGTCAGGGCCTCGCGTGGAATGAGGCCTGGGACATCACCGTCTCCACCTTCGCGTACACCAACCACACGGTCATGCCGGAAGCCCTGGAATGTTGGCCGATCACGCTGATTGGAAACCTGCTGCCGAGACACCTGGAAATCATCTACGAGATCAACACCCGATTCCTCCGCGAAGTATCGAGCCGACACCCGGGAGACTCGGGCCGTCTCACGCGCATGTCGCTCATCGGCGCCGGCCATGAACCCAAGGTGCGGATGGCCCATTTGGCCATTGTCGGCAGCCATTCGGTCAACGGCGTCTCCGAATTACACACGCAGATTCTCAAGGACCGGGTTCTGAAGGACTTCCACGAGTTTTATCCCGGCCGCTTCAACAACAAGACCAACGGCATTACTCCCAGGCGCTGGCTCAAGAAGGCGAACTCTCCGTTGGCCTTTCTGATCACGGATGCAATCGGCGAGAGATGGGTGACCGATCTCGATCAACTGCGCCGCTTGATCCCGTTGGCGGAGGATCCCGAGTTTCAAGTGCGGTGGCGTGAGATCAAGAAGCTTAACAAGAATCGCCTCGCCTCGTACATCCGTGCCAAGCAGGAGACGGCCCTGCATCTGGATATGCTGTTCGACTGTCAGGTAAAGCGATTCCACGACTACAAACGCCAGCTCCTGAACATCCTTCATGCCATCACCCTCTACAACCGGATCAAGTCTGGAAAGGCACCGGACGCCGCGCCGCGGGCGATCATTCTGGCAGGCAAGGCCGCGCCGGGGTATCACCATGCCAAACTGACGATCAAGCTCGCCAACGCCGTGGGCCGATTGATCGACGGTGATCCAGCCGCCGCCGATCGCCTGAAGGTGGCCTTCCTGGCGAACTACGGCGTCGCGCTCGCCGAGTACATCATTCCCGCCGCCGAACTGTCCGAGCAGATCTCGACGGCCGGCATGGAAGCCTCCGGCACAGGCAACATGAAGTTTGCTCTCAACGGCGCTCTCACGATCGGCACTCTCGACGGCGCTAATGTCGAAATGCGCGAAGAGATCGGCGATGAACACATGTTCATCTTCGGGCTGACCGCGGAAGAAGTCGAAGCCCGCAAGGCCGCCGGGTATAACCCCTGGGATTGCTATCAAGGAAACGACGAGCTGCGACAGGCAATCGACCAGATCGCGGGCAGCATGTTCTCGCCCGACGAGCCGGGGCTGTTCCAGCCGCTGATCGATCGCCTGCTCAAGGAAGGCGACCCCTACATGGTCCTCGCAGACTACACCGCCTACATCGAGTGTCAGGAGCGTGTCAGCCGCGCCTACCACGACTGGAAAGGCTGGGCCCGCATGTCGATCCTGAACACGGCCAGTATGGGCAAGTTCTCCAGTGATCGGACCATACGCGAGTATGCCGAGCAGATCTGGAACGTACACCCCGTACAGGTGGAACTCTGACGCGGCTTCAGAGAAAACGTGGCGTCAGACCCCCGTGTCGGACGTGAGCTGTTGAGTGCTCCGCCCTTTCAATGGTGGGGCACCCACGCGGTGTGTCGGCCCCTGCGGCCGACGACGAACACCAACGGCCATCGTCGGCCGACCCTACGTCTGCTCCTCGCGATCGGGCAGGTTCTCAATCTGCTCGGCGAGGAACGCCGTCGGCTCGCCATCTTGAAGCAAGTCCAGCCCAAGCAGCCTGGCCGTCTCGGATTCAAGTCGATCGATCCCCTCACCCGTCGCCGCTGAGATGTGTAGCCAAGCTTCTTCGATTGACGCGCCAACGCGCGCCGCCAAATCGCACTTGTTCAGCACGACCAAACGCTCCTGGTCGCTAGGCATTCGGTCGGTCAGTTCCGCGAGGTGCGCTGCGCTGGTTTGCGGCGAGGCGGTTGAATCCAGCACGATCACCACCAAATCCGCCGATGCAGCCTGGTCGCCGCCTCGCCGAATGGCCTCTGACTCGATCGGGCAGCCCGGCGGCCTGATCCCAGCCGTGTCCGTCAGCAACACCGGCCAACCTCGGATTATCGCTGTGTCGCATACCCAGTCGCGCGTCGTTCCGGGCGTCTCGGAGACCAGCACGCGCTGGCGACCCATCAGGCGGTTCGCCAGCGTGCTCTTCCCCGCGTTCGGCGGCCCGACCAACGCGAGGCGAATCCCCTGAACCAGGCGGATTGCAGCCTGGCTTCGGGCAAGAAAAGATGCCAGGCTCCCAGCCTGCCCGGAGCGTGCGCGCGCGAGGAATGCGGGAAGTACGTTTCGCTGGCTCAGCAGCCATCGCGTCAATCGTCGCGAGCCGGACCGCAACAGCGCCATGTCAACATCGTGCTCGACCGGACCGGCGCCGCTGAACAAGGCGTGGAAAGACTCGCCGCTCACAACCTTCGCCCCATTGCGTTCCAGCAGCATGAGCAGGCGCTGCGCGATGCGCACACCACCGTGCGTGTTGATCTCGGCTATGGTCGTTTCCCGTTGAGCCATCCGCACGACCACCACGTCATCCACGGGCACCCCCTCATCCACCAGTTGGCAGAAGGTCGGCCGACGATCCGCCAGTCGCGGAGGCGAGTTCGAGTTTGTGCGGCGGAGAATCCGGTCCAGAATGGCATCCACGCGAGGTCCCGCCAAACCGATGACGGCAATCGCACCCGGCACGGGCGGCGTCAACAGCGCGCCAATGGTAGAGCCGCCGGTCGTCATGGCAATTCGTCGTCGAACGGAGAGAAGTGTTTGCGGTAGGCCAGTGCGATCCCGCGGACGCACAGATCGGGTACCAGATCATCGACGAAGTCACAGTGTCGTCGAACAAGTTCGCCATTCCCCCCCGTCACGACCAGCCGCGGCCACGCCTTCAGGTCTGTGGCGTAGCGCTCGGTGATTTCCCGGAGACTGCCGACCACGCCGTACACGATGCCGTTGCGAATCGCCTGCTCCGTGGTCCCGCCATAAACGCCACCCGTTTCCTCGACGGACACCTCCGGCAGCACGGCCGTTCCCGCATGTAGGGCCTTGGCCTGCAGGTCGATGCCCGGGAGGATCGCGCCACCGAGGAACGCGCCCGCATCATTGACGCAATCGACCGTGATCGCCGTCCCGAAGCTGGCGATGACACACGCCGCCCGGACTTCGTCGTAAGCGGCGGCAGCAGCGCAGATCCGATCGATCCCCACCGACTCCGGCGACTCGATCGCCGACGATAGCGGCCTGTGCAGCTCTTCCCCCACTACGAGCACGGGAGACTGCAGCGCCTCGGACACGGCAGTGCGGAGACGTGCCAGCACATCCGGCACGACGGAGCCGGCGGCAACGGCACGGAGCCGATCGTCCGGCAGCGCCGCCCAGGCCTGCTTCGCGCAATCGACCGCCGCGTCGATCTGATCATGCCCGAACGATTCGCACGTTCGAATCTTCTGCCCAATCGAGGTCGCCACGGAAATGTGAGAGTTCCCGATCTCCAGGATCAGCAGACTCGCATTGGCGCGTGGATCGTCCGACACAATAAAAGCTCACACCCTTTCAGGCCCGCATTATACCAGAGCCATGGAATACGGCGACCGTCAACACGCTTTTCATCGCTGTCATTCTAGTGCTCCGTCACGCGTCCTGTGAGGGATACAAGGGTAAGATGGGTGCCACTGGCGGCTTGTCCGCCAGTGGTACCCTCGTGCGTTGTCAATCCATCATTTCATTTGTGAAGGAACACTAGACGAGAATGCACTCCGCAATCTGAATCGCATTCAGCGCCGCGCCCTTGCGGAGTTGATCACCGCAGACGAACAACTCCAGCCCGCGGCCATCGGGTTGGCTGAGGTCCCGGCGGATGCGCCCGACGAGGCAATCGTCCTGGCCGGTTGCGTCGATCGGCATTGGAAACCGATTCGCCTCGCGATCGTCGATGACCGTCACGCCTGGGGCGTCTGCAAGGATCGCGCGGGCCTCTTGTTCGTCAATCGGTTTCTCGAACGTCAGGTTGATTGCTTCACTGTGCGCGCGCAGCACGGGCACGCGGACACAGGTTGCTGTGACCGCGAGGTCGGGCTCACCGAAGATCTTCCGCGTTTCGCAGACCATCTTCACCTCTTCGGCGTTGTAGCCGCTCTCGTCTATCTTGCTGTCATGGCTGAAGAGGTTGAACGCCGACTGATACGGGAGTACGCGTGGCACGACAGGCCGGCCGGCCAGCACGTCGCGCGTCTGGTCCTCCAGCTCCAGCATCGCCCTTCGCCCCGCGCCACTCGCCGCCTGGTACGTGCAGACGGCGATTCGGCAAACACGATGAACCCGGTGCAACGGCCAGACGACGACGTTCATGATGATCGTCGAGCAGTTTGGATTGGCAATCAGCGGCGCATCGCCGATCGCGCCGGCATTGATCTCCGGGATGACCAACGGCACGTCGGGCTCCATGCGGAATGCCGAGCTGTTGTCCACGACGCGCGCGCGCGACCGCGTGGCGACCGGCGCCCATTGACGGCTGCTGGCGGCCCCGGCACTGAACAGGGCGATATCGATCCCATTGAAGCTGTCCGAGCCAACGGTTTCGACAGGAAGCTCTTTCCCACGGAAAGGCAGCGTTCTGCCGGCGGATCGCTCGGAGGCCAGCAGCCGCAACTCGCCGACATCAGCGTTGCGGTCGGCAAGGACCGTCAGGAACTCGCGGCCGACGGCGCCGGTCGCGCCCAGGATAGCGATGTTGGGCTTCATGCGGCGGTCCTCAGGGGGCGTTTGAACAGCGGCGATTCGTTCAGAGCCACGACCGTGAGGGAGCGGTCAACGCCCATGTGTGAGGGCCCTCTCGGTGAGCAGTGACCGCTCACTGACGCGCGCGGCTCTGAATGCCGGACACAGTAAGTTCGGTGGCAAAGTATAACGCTCCGATTCGCTCCCTGGAAACACTGCCTATGCCGTACGATGAATCCCGCGAACATCGCGTGAGTCTCAAAACTGAAAGTAGATAAACGGGCTGGCATTCTCCGGGCTCAGAAGCACGAGCGCGATGATCCACGCGGCGTAGCCCACGCCTGCCACCGGCGCAGGCAGGACCAACCCGGGCCGGCCGCGGCGGACCCACTCGTCGTATATCTGCATGGCCGCCATCAGCGCAAGCAGACAGAGCATCGGGAGCTTGTTCATCAGCCACAGGGGCTCGCTGACCTCGGCCGGAACGAACAGGTGCGTAACAATATAGGTCGCTCGCTGAAGTGCGACGACCGTCGGCTCCGGCTCGGCGGCCCCCATGGGCACAATCGGCTGACACCGGAAGAAGACCCACGCGATATGCACGACGAGGAGCGTTGCCGCCCACCCCGCGGCGATGCCGACATATCGGCGCAACGGCGGCGCGGGCGGGCGGCGAAGCGCTCGCACGTGCTTGGTGACGACCAGTGCGGCCCCGTGAATCGCGCCCCAGATCACGAACGTCCAACTCGCCCCGTGCCAAAGCCCGCCGAGTAGCATGGTGATCATCAGGTTTCGGTAGGTCAGCAGGCGTCCGACGCGCGAACCGCCGAGCGGGATGTAGAGGTAGTCCCGCAGCCACGTCGACAACGAGATGTGCCAACGATGCCAGAAGTCCGTCAGGCTAATCGCGAGGTACGGATTTGCGAAGTTCGGCCTCAGTTCGAAACCCAGTATCCGGGCCACCGCGATGGCCATGTCGGTGTAGCCGGAGAAATCGCAGTAGATCTGTCCACCGTAGCAGAACATCGCCAGCCAGAGATCGGCGGTAACGTAGCGCGAGGGCTCGGCGAAGACGGGATCGACCAACGCGGCCAGCGAGTCCGCGATCAGGAGCTTCTTCGTCAGGCCGACCATGAAAAGGACCGTGCCCGATTCGAGCCGCTCCCAGGAGAAGCGTTTGACCGTCCTCAACTGCGGCAGGAAGTCGCATGCCTTGACGATCGGCCCGGCCACGAGCTGCGGGAAGAACGCTACAAACAACGCGAAATCGACAACCGACCGCGTCGGCGCGATCCGGTGCCGGTAGATGTCGATCGTGTAGCTGAGTGTCTGAAACGTGTAGAAGCTGATGCCGACCGGCAGGATGATTGAGAGGGTGCTCAGGTTGGCCTGAACGCCGCACGTGCCGAGCATCTCGCGGAGCGAGACGACGAAAAAATCCGCATACTTGAAGATGGCGAGGATGCCTAGGTTGCCCATGATACTGCACGTCAGCAGGAGTTTCCGCCATTTCGGTCGCTCGGTCCGGGCGAGCCTGAGTCCGATGCAGTAGTCGAGCACCGTCGATCCGACGATGAGCGAGACGAGCCACGGGTTCCACGACATGTAGAAGAAGTAGCTGGCAAGGAGCAGAAAGACGTGGCGGGCTCGGCGTCCGCGTAGAACCCAATACACACCGAACACGGCAAGGAAGAAAAATGCGAATCGCCAACTGGAGAAAATCATGGCAGTGTGGCATCATCCTCGGGGATCTGGGTGATCCGTCGGGTCCCGTCATCCTGCAGGCCCAGTGCGACGATTCGCTCGGCGATTCGCCGGCTCATCCTCCGAGCCAGCGGCAGGCCGGCGTGCAACTCCTCGATGTAATCTTGGTTCCGCCACGATGCGCCGTCACGAGACCAAGGAACAAACGGAACGTCGTGATTGTGGCAAAGTGACGCCAGGGTTTCGATCATGACCGGCTCGACCGATTTCCACCGCCGAGTCGTGCGCGGGCTGTTCGGGATGTAGGCGACGATCAGCGGTATTCGCTGCTCGCCGAACCAACTCAGCAGCGCGTCAAAGTGCCCAATCGCGCGGGCATCAGGGGAGAAAGCAGGCACGGAGGCGGCCCACACTGCCGCATCCCCGTCTTTGTCCAACTGCGCTTGGAGGCTGCGCGACCGACGACCGTAGAGCCACGGGTGCTCGAAGCCGTCGTTCGGGCACGGTTTGGCTGTGCGCTGACGCTGCTCGCAGGCAAGCTGCGCATACTTGGGCAGAATGCAGCCGGCCTGTTCCTGGATCAGCATCTTGACCTCAAAGCGACGGTGAAACAGCGCCCACGCCGGCCCGATGCGGCGATCAAGGTAGTGCCCGACGACCTCGTTCGACCAGCCGTCCGACAGACAGTAGTCGATCATGTCACGGTCAGTAAACAAGTGCCGCGCGGCCGGCACCGGCAGATAGTCCGCCCGCAGGGTGCTGGCGTTCACCCCCAGGACAACCAGCCGGGGTCGCGCCCGGTCGACGCACGCGCGCGCGAGCAGACGCCATTCCAGGACCTTCGACGCGGGCACGGCAAGGTTGAATGTCTTGCAGCGGGTGAGCCGCTCGAATTCCTCGGGCACGAGGCCGTAGTTTGTGCGAGAAGACCCGATCAAGATGACGTCCGGCTTGACGGAGAGGTCTTGCAGTTTGTCGAGTTTGCGCTGATAGGGATCGACGTAGAACGCGCTCAGCTCGCCATCGCCCATGCGTACCAGAACATCCACGGCCAGCAGGCAGGCCAACGTCGTCGAAACGACGACCAGTCGCCTGCGATTCGCAGCCCTGGACGCTTCAGCCGAGTTCATGCGACACTCCTGACGTCAGCGGGCCGCCCGACCGCAAAGTGCGCACCGATCCCGCCGGCCGTTCCGCCTTTCGACTTCCCTCTATCATCGGAATAAGTCTCGGCCGCAGTTTGGGGAGAGTCGCGACATTATCGTCGTCGGCTCGGCGATGTGGGCTGTCCGCCCGCCTCGGCCCGTAGCTATCGTCCGGAGGAGAGTGGACGAAGGCCGGCGGCGCGTCGCACCTCGTTGACGGCGCCCAGTACCTTGCCGTCAGCGGTGAGCCAGCGGGATAGCTGCCCCGTCGAGAGCCCCAGAAGCGCCCCTGCGTCCCTCATGCTTCCTCCGGATGACACGATTGCGTCCAACACGACCGCGACAACGAGCGGGTATATCGGATTGCGCCGAGAGACCTCCAGCCGCCCAGCCGGCGTGCGGCACTTCCTGAAAGCCCTCGGCGGCTCCCACGGGAGAGTGATCGGCTCGCGGCAGTTCAAGGCAATCGCCCGCCGCATGCGCTTCAGCGCTCTTGCCTTGTTTGCGTGCTGTGACCGTTCCTCCTCCGCGACGACCGCCAGGCCGCTGGGTGAATGACGCAGCCTGACGGCGGAGCTTGTCTTGTTCGCGTGCTGCCCGCCCGGGCCACTGCTGCGGTAGGTGTCGACGCGGCACTCCGCGAGCAACGCGGCGTCGTCCATCGCGAGCCATCGGTCACGTTCTCCAGGGCGTGTCATGAGGCCGCTTCTCCTCTGTCGGCTCAACGATATCCGCAAGGCCGGCGCGTGTCATGTCGGCCGCAATCACCTTGCTGTCCGTGAAGCCGGGGGAATACAATCGCTGCCACGGGGAATGTGATGCGGATACTCGCTCTTGAACCCTACAACGGCGGTAGTCATCGGGCCTTTTTGGACGGCTGGTCCGACCGCAGCCGACACGCCTGGACGATCCTCGGTCTTCCGGCCTACAAGTGGAAATGGCGGATGCGACATGCGGCGATCACGCTGGCGGATCAGGTCGGCGAACTCGTTGCCCGAGGACAAGGCTGGGATCGCGTGTTCTGCTCCGACATGCTCAACCTGGCGGAGTTTCGCGGTCTCGCGCCGCCGTCCGTCCGCGATCTCCCGACAGTTGTCTACTTCCACGAGAACCAGTTGACCTATCCTGAACGAGACGCCCGCGAGCGCGACCACCACTTCGCCTTCACGAATATCACGACGGCCCTGGCGGCAACCGAAGTGTGGTTCAACACGGCGTTCCATCGGGATGAATTCATCGGCGCTCTGGGCCCGTTCCTCGCGCGGATGCCGGACTATCAGCCGATGGACATCGTGGATCGCATCAGGGGGAAGTCGCGCGTTTACCCGCCGGGTATCGACCAGTTCCCGCCGCGTGGGGGACGCGCGAGCGGTCCTATGCGCGTGCTCTGGGCAGCGCGCTGGGAGCACGACAAGAACCCGGATGCATTCTTCGCGGCACTGCGGAGGCTGAGGTCGCAGGGCGCTGCGTTTAGCGTGAGCGTCATCGGGGAGCAGTTCGCGGATTCCCCGGCCGTCTTCCAGCAGGCCAGGGTCGAGTTCGCCGATTGCATTGACCACTGGGGATATCTGGAGGCGCGCGAAGATTACGAAGCCGCCTTGGCCGGCGCCGACGTCTTCGTATCCACGGCCAGCCACGAGTTCTTCGGCATCGCCGCCGTGGAGGCCGTTGCCGCGGGCGCATACCCCCTACTGCCGAATCGCCTGGCGTACCCGGAAGTGCTGAGCGATGTGCCCGGCAATGGTGCGTTCTTCTACGAGCCCGATGAGGCGCTGGCGGATCGGCTCGCCGCGCTGGCGGATCAAGTCGAAAAAGGCCACCTCTGGCCCGACGGTTTGAGGCAGTGTGTCGAGGATTGCATCGCGCGGTTCTGTTGGGAGAAGCGTGCTTCTGCAATGGATGCTGCGATCGCCGGCCTGCCACCTCGTGCTAACGGTTCAACGAGCGATTGAGGGCTACGATATGTTTCGCCGGTTGCACGGCCGTGCGGATTGGATCGCTGCCAGCGTTCGCCCGACGCAACGAGCGCCTACCGCGGATTCGCGCACGATGCTCGGCACTTCGCCGGCGTTATCGAGGGCCGCGCACTCGACGGCAGGGATCCCGGAAGCCATCTGCGGGAACGTGGAACCGTCCGATGAGATCGTTTCTGCCAGGTTACGTTAGACATTCGTCACCTCCTCTCTGCTCGAAGCACCTCCGATATCCCACCCGGTATCGAGAAGTTGATCACGCTTCTTGCGCTCAACCTCGCACTCGGCCGAATCAGACACTTCACCATCGTCCAACGACGGCACCACCGGCTCGACGAAGCTGCCGCACATCCAACACTTCTCCCGCCCGGGAATCGACGGCCGCTTGCAGGCGCTGCACCGATATTGGAGGCCGGTCTTGTGGTCTTTCACTGGCATATAGTCTGCCCCGCCAATCGGCACCTGGAGGAACTTCTGCAACTCATTGATGAAGAACTTGAAGTGATCGGCCTGATCGCCGTACGAGTCGATCAGATCGTCTCCACCAAAGAGCACGCCCGTAGCACCTGTCTTGACCACGCCGTCGCCGAAGAACCGAAATAAGTTCACCCGCTCCTCCGGCTCCTTCAGAAACAGGCTTGCGGCAAACACCTCCTCCTTGTCCGTGCGCCCCAGCCCGGCGTCGGTCCACCCGAATGACGTGCCGACGTTTCCGTAGGTCGTATCAATGTGCGCCACCCGGTGAAACGGGATGACACGGCGGCGGTTGAAGAACCAGAACCAGTCGGTCTCGAGTTCGATGGTCTGGCGCTCCCGGTCGACCAACATCCTTCGGGCATACACGCCAAGCGTAAGCAGTTGGATTGGGTACGAGGTCCGCGCATGAAGGCGATCGCCCCTGGCCCACACCTTCGGCTTGATGCTATAGAGACTCGTTTGGATCGCAAAAAGACTCAGCCGAACGCCTCCCGTTGTTCGCCGCTTTTCCAGCCACCGAATGGAAACGTACGATACGAAACCACTGGCACGCCAACCGAGACGCCGACTGTGCGCCGCCGCCAGGTGACTTAGCGGAACAACCAGCCGGCACCCGCCGCGAGCGCCCACGAGCGTTTGGATCACCTCACGTTCCGAGAACGGTCGAACGACCGACAATAGCGGCGGCAACACGGCGGCGGCGCCCCCGCACAGCCTGCTCAACCTCTTGTTAAAACACTCCGCCGATTCGACCGATGTTCATGGCGGTCACGGTGGAAGCGATCACAATCCGCACCACGCCGTGGCTTGACTGGGCCGCGTTCATCTGATTTTCCGGGGGGGAAAGAAGCACCCTAGCGCTCCTCCGGAAGGCCGAGTCCGTGCCCTGTCGGGGGTGACGTGACGGGCAAAAGGGGCGCTCCTCCACCTTGCACCGCAGCAGCAAGGCGGCGGCAGCGCCCCGCTCGCGCGATCCCCGCCTTCCACACTATCGTCATAATCGTCATAATCGACAGCCCTGGAATGCGTACAGGCGGACCCATCACCGTCTTCCAGCGAACCACACATCATGGCCGCATCGGCTCCCAGCACCCGACGCAGGTACGCAGGCACCTCTCCGGTCACCCGCTCCCGCAGATTCCTTGACAGCCTGTGCACGTCCTGATATAGGAGACCGTGATCTGTCGCTGCATTCGCAGCTTGTCACCGGCTTTCGCCGGCGTGCGGCAAAACCAGAGTTTCGAGCCGGAGGGCATCTCACGCGGTCATTCCGCTTTCTGCCATGCCAACAACGTGCGAGTGGGCTCTTGCGGAGGTGCGTGCTCACGGTTGCCTGTGCGGGCGTTGAGGAACAGAAGAACACCTCGGAACAGGGCTGGTTCGGTCGACGGCCGATTGTCACATTCGACCGAGAAAACGGAGGAAAACATGCAATCTTATAGGATCATCTTCAAGCTCAAGGCCGTATTCTGTCTCATGCTCATGTTGAACTTGAGCCTGTGGTCGCTCGGGTGCGGTTCCGCAGCCACGGCGCTGTTCATCGGCGACCAGACGATTGCGTTGACGGCGGATCATCCGTTGGCCGAAGCGCTGAGCGGAAGCGAGTTTGCCGGCGCCACAGCGGTGGAGTTGAGCCATACCACGAACCAGTTTCGGGTGGTATACCCCGACAGTGATCGCGACATCTCGGGCAGCTTCGCGACCGTCAACGGCGAGACCGCCATCACGAGCCTCAACATGACCAACGGCTCCAAGTCTGTCACCCTGTTGATCAACAACGCCAGGGAGATCACGCAGATCGCCAGCAATCAGGGAGCGACTTGGCAGCGACCGGCCGCTTGGACCTCGAACGCGCCCAGCGCGCCTTCCGCCCCGTCGGCCCCCTCCGCCGCCACCGCAAAGACAAGCCTGGATGACGAGGCGAATGCGTTTGTTGAGGCAAACGCCCAACTGCTGGACCTCGCCGCGGAGATTGACGCACAGTCCGGTGACGACTTTACCGCAGGCAAGGTGGGCCAGTCATCGTTGTTCTGGGCAGTCGCACTCTGGTCGCTGGTCCTCGTGCCTGGCGGAATCTATGCGACGCTGCTCTTCATCATCCAGCTCCTTGTCGTGCTAGGCATCATTCCGTAAGGCCCGGCCCGATTGAGTGATGCGAGGGAAGCGCCCAGAGTCCGCTTCCGCAACGGCTGAAGGGTGGACGTTCCCGGCATGTCGTGGGGTGGGAACGCGTGCCTGCTCAGCTGGACAGAGGCATGTTCATTGCGAAGTGAGCGTGCCTCTGTTTGTGCGCTGGCCGGATTTGGAGCACTCCACTATTGGGCGCATCACAGGCGTCTATCCTGCAAGGCCATCGGCTTGGGCGCCGGCGCCACATCGGAATGAGGATGCCGCCGATCGGCGCTTGATATGGCGGCGGGCTCTCGGTTATGATGATCTCATGGGGCCGGGTCATGGGGGAAGGCAGGCTTGGGACGGGGCAATCGTTGCAGGGAGCTGGCGGGGGGGCCGCAGGGGAGCATTCCTGCCACTCAGCGTGCCAATACAAGCGGTGGGCATTCCTGGTAGAGACTTGTATCCGAAGGAGTCATTATGACGAAGCTGGCCATGACGGGAGTCGGGGTGTTTGTGTTCGCGCTGGCCATTCTTGCGCCGAGCCCGGGCTATGCGGATGCCATCATCATCGATCACAATCACACGGACATCACGGCCCTGTCGGAGGCCGCCATGAACAAGGCCAAGACTGACCTCCATATCGCCTACGGGCACACGTCGCATGGCAGCCAACTGACCGACGGTATGAGCGGCCTGGTCGACTTCGCCAATGGCGGCGGACTGGGTCTCTCGTACGACCCCGACTTCTTCGAATGGAACAACGGCGGGACGGGCGGCGCTCTGGACCTCCACGACTACGCGATGGGAGGAGACTGCGGCTACTATCCCGACTGGGTCAACAACACAATCTCCTACCTGAACGACGAGGGCAACGGCGATGTCAACGTCATCATCTGGTCCTGGTGCGGACAGGTGGACGAGAAGTACGTGGCCGGCACGCTCGACAGCGAGTATCTGACGCCCATGACTCAGTTGGAGGCGACTTACTCAGACGTCACCTTCGTCTACATGACGGGCCACGTGGATCACTGGGACGATGCGGACAATAAGGCCGCCAATCAGATGGTTCGCGACTACTGCATCAACAACGACAAGGTCCTCTACGACTTCGCGGATATCGAGTGCTACGACCCCGACGGCACCTACTACGAGTTTCCTCACGACGACTGCAACTACTACGCTTCCGCCGGCAGCACCACGGCGCTGGGCAACTGGGCCGACGCGTGGCAAGGCACCCATACGGAAGACGTCGACTGGTATTCGTGTTCGTGCGCCCATAGCGTTGCCCTGAACTGCAACCGCAAGGCCTACGCCGCCTGGGCACTGTGGGCGGCGATCGCGGTCAAGGTCGGCGACATGGATTGCGACGGCAATGTTGACTGCGCGAACGACGTGCCGCTCTTCGTCAGTGCCCTGCTGGACTCCGTCGGATACGTCCCGCCGATCGGTTGCCTTATCGAAGCGGCGGACACGAACCGTGACGGGACCGTGGACGGAAGCGACGTCGCCGGGTTCGTCGGCGCCCTGGTTCCTTAGGGCGTGCGCATAAATAAACTGAACGAATGCCGACGGGTGGTGCGGGCGTCCCGCCCGTAGGCGCACGGGCAAGATGCCCGTACCGCCCATATGAAATGTGCAACTTATTCATGCGCGGGTCCTTAGCCGCGAACGCCCACGGATCAAGTTTGTGGTGGCTTTCTCGCTCGGAGCATGCGCTCTGCCTGCCGAAGCGCTCCACAGGTGAAGGACCCTGATCCGTGGGCTTCTGCCGTCCGACTGATCTTGACTTATTGTCGGATGAACTCGTCCCAACCGTCCGCGGCCGTCTCCATCGCGTCCAGACGGTAGTCGACCGCCCCCTGGATCTCGTTGGTCGGGTCGTAGTAGGTCGTCCCGGGCATGCCGTAGTAGCCGCTGGTGTACCAGGGGTCCACGAAGCCAAGCCCGGTGCCCCACACTTCGTCGCAGCCTGCCGAGCCGGCCGCTACGGCCACGCCTGCCAGGGCCAAAAGCATCATCGCCGCTACGTTCTTGATATTACGATTCATCTCAGCTTCTCCTCGTCATTTCGATTCGTTCTCGGACTGTTCGCTTCTACCGGCCTGTTTCGGCCGGAGCCAGGCTCCGCTGCCCGCCATTCACCAGAGCGTGGTCCGCGGTCTGGCGCTCCGCGGAAGGCTGGGATTCCTTGGCTTGATCCGATCAGTAGTCCGTGGCGGACGTCCTTCCGATGCCGGCGTCAGAACGATCACGAGGCGAGCGGAATCTGATAGCCGCCGGCTTTTCCGCGAACAATCGCCGGCCGGATGCCGTAGAGAACAGGAGGGAAGGTGGGTGCTCCGGAGAAGGTGCGTCCTGGCGACCTCGGAAGGAATACCATGAATAGAACGCAACGTGCGAAGAAGCGGCGGATCGTGCTCAAGACAGCCTGGGGGCGATTGTGGCGAGGGTGGATCCGGCCGCTGCTGCCGGTGGTGGTCGTGTTGGCCACGCTGCGGTCGGCCGTGGCGGACTGGAACGTCGTCCCGACCGGCTCGATGGAGCCCAACATCCTGATCGGGGACCGGATCTTCGTGAACAAGCTCGCGTACGGCCTGCGCGTGCCGTTTACGGACTGGTGGCTCGCCCAGTGGGACGAACCGCTGCGCGGCGAGGTGGCCGTGCTGGACTCGCCGGAGGACGGCATTCGATTGGTCAAACGCGTGATCGCCTTGCCGGGCGACGTCGTCGAGATGCGCGGCAATCGCCTGTGGATCAACGGCGAGCCGACGTCGTACTCCGCAGCGTCCTCAGACGTCGTGAACCAGCTTGACCCGGCGAAGCGGGCATCTCGGCGGTTTGTCCGCGAGGAGACGGACGACCATCCGCACACCATCGCGATTACACCGGGCGTGCCGTCACCGCGGACGTTCGGCCCCGTGACGATTCCGGCGGATCACTACTTCGTGATGGGCGACAACCGCGATCGCAGCAAGGACTCGCGCGTGTTCGGATTCGTGCCCCGCGAGAATCTGGTGGGACGATCGAGCTGGGTCGTGATCTCGCTGGACTACGATCGGTACTACCTGCCGCGTTGGGGACGGTTCTTTTCGTCGCTGCCGTAGCAAGATAGCGCTGGATCGCTGTTGCCGTAATATGACAGCGCTGGGTCGTTTCCAGAGAGAAGAGCCGCGGGTCTTCAGCCCGCGCGGCCGTCCGAAGATGCGAGCGTGTTTTCACTAGGCCGAGAAGGGATTCTCGGCAGAGCACAGGGAACAACCGCGCGGACTGAAGTCCGCGGCTCCTCGATCGAGCAGGCTGAGAGCCTGCGGTTCGAAGGAACGAACGTGACGACGCACTGGGCTACCCTACGCCAAAGTCCGTGTTCTTCCAAAGCACGTTCACATTCGGCCGTTCGGCCAGCCAGGCGAATTCCTCTTTGAACCAGGCGTCGAGATCGTTGTCGACCATGTCCGTGTTGACGCGGTTCTCCGTGAAGACGTTGACAATCCCGTACTTGAACTTAGAGAGGAGGAGATCGATGTCGCGGCGGACGGTGTCATGGGTTTGACCCTTGAATCCGACCATCAAGCAGATGGCATCCGTGAGCAAGGCGACGTCATCAGGGCCGGACCAGTGCATCGACTTGTTCAGGACGGCATTGCGGAGGTGGTCGTCGAAGGTCTCGACGCCCAGGAAGAGATGCGTGTCGACCCCGAAGAACTCGCGCGCCACGGCGAATTCCTTGCGGTAGGCCCAATAAGATTCGGTGAAGAACTGCGAAATTCCCTTCGTCGCGATGAGGTCGCGGAGCAAGGTCCAGATGGACCGGGGGAGTTCCTGGATAGAGCCGCTGTTGATGGCCTGGAGGCGGCCGAACTCGCCTGTGACCTTGGCGAGGTTCTCCTCTGCGACGCTTCGGATGAGATCCTCGTCAGAAGTATTGTCGTCGATGTAGTCGCAGAACCGGCAACGGCCCCAGATGCACGGCAGTCCCTTCAGAAGGACCACCTCGCGGGGCATATTGCCGGTGAACTTCGCGTAGCGTACAAGGCACATGAGGACTATAGTAACGGACCGTTCCTTTCGGCCCAACGTGGACGGTCCTTCGTCCGGTTCGAAAGCGATCGAACGGGGTCAGCACCGGGAAAACACCGGCTGTTCGGGACGTCGAGGATATGGGGCTCAAGTCGAATACACGTCTGAAACTAACGGACTTCGTTGACGTGGAGACCTTGCAGGCGTTGCAGGACGGTTTCGCGAGCACCACCGGCATCGCGACGAGCATCCGGACGCCCGACGGCGAGCCGATCACCCGCAACGCAGAGCAATCGGCATTCTGCACGCTGGTCAAGTCGACCCCCTCGGGGCAGGCGGCTTGCAGACTGTGTCACGCGAACGCGGCGAAGCTCGTTCAGGAGACCGACGCACCGCGGCGAAGCGAGTGCCACGCGGGGCTCGCGCAGTTTTCCGCGCCGATCATCGTCGACGGCAAACACCTGGGGGCGATCATCGTGGGCGACCGACCGCTGACGTCGCCCACGCAAGCCGACGTGGAGTCGCTGGCTCGCGAGTACGGTCTCTCCGTCGAGGACTTGACCCGGGCGACGGCGGACCTCCTGCCGTGGTCGGACGACGCGATGTCGGCGGCCGCGGGCTTCATCCAACAGTTGGCGAACACGATTGCGAAGCTCTGTTATCAAACGCACCAACTACGCCAGCGCGTGGACGAATTGGCCGCGTTGCACGAAGTCGGTCTACTCCTCGCCCGTGAAACCGAGCTCCAGGGAATCCTGGATGCGAGCGTCCGGAAGCTCGTGGACGCGCTGGGACTCCGCGCCGCGGCGATTCGGCTATTGGATGAGGACATGGAGGAGCTGCGGATCGCGGCCGTGGCGCACATGTCGACAGAGTACATGGACACCACGGCGGCACCCCTGCGCCGCTGTCCCATCGACGGCGAAGCGCTGACCACGGGGCGGACCGTCTTCGTGGAGGACGTGCGGACCGATCCGCGGACCTACTTCAAGGAGAGCCTTCGCAAGGAAGGGTTGGTAAGCGCGCTGGTCGTGCCGTTGTCATCCGACGGGCACCGCATCGGCGTGTTGAGGGCGTACATGGGACGGCGGTATCGCTTCACGTCGTCCGACGTGTCGCTGTTGGAGGCGATCGCATCCCAAGTGGCGGCCGCAATCGCGAACGCGCGGCTCCGCGACGGAGCGCGTGAGGCGCGGAAGCTGGATCGACAAGTCAAGATGGCATCAGAGGTCCAGCGGCGGATGATCCCCGCGAGCCCGCCCGTCCACTCGTGTTATCAGTTCGGCTGTGTGTACGAGCCAAACTCGCAATTAGGGGGTGACTTCTATGACTTCGTGGGGCTGCCGGGCGGCGATATCGGCATCGTGATCGCGGACGTCGTTGGCAAGGGGGTGCCCGCGTCTCTGATGATGGCGAGCACGAGGTCCGCCCTCAGGTCACACGCGAAGCGCGTCTCCGATATCGGTGAACTCATGCAACTTGTCAATCTGCGGGTGTGCCATGACACGCTCCCGGCCGAGTTTGTGACCGCCTGTTACGTGATGCTGAGCCGCGACGGCAGGCGCCTGACCTACTGCAACGCCGGGCACGAGCCGTTGTTGCTGCTGCGCAGAGGGCGGATCGAAACGCTCGATGTCGGCGGGCTGGTCCTGGGGCTTGCCGAAGACGCGACTTATCAATGGGCGGAGGCAGAGCTGGAAGCGGGCGATCTTCTCGTGTTGCTCACCGACGGACTCATAGAGGCGATCAACTACGGAGACGAGGCATATGGCCGAGAGCGGCTGCATTCCTCCATCAAACTGCACGGCGCGATGGCAGCCGACATGCCCGTCGACTTGATCGCCAAACAACTGCTTTGGGACGTCCGGCGTTTTGTCGGACTGGCCCCCCAGACCGACGACATGACGCTTGTTGTCACGCGGGTGTCCAATGGATCACCAGAACGACGATAGCCCTCCGCCTTATCCAGTGCCTCCACTCTCACCGGGCGCCTTGGATGCGGAGGTGGCAGTGCCGCCCGTTGCCCTGCCCATCGCGATGCCTGTTGACAGCCCCGCTGTCACGGGAGTGCCGCGCACATCAGTTGGCGGAATCGATCTTCTCGTCGGCGTCGCGATCGCATGGGCGGCGGAGTTCCTGATCGGCGGCGTGATTGGGGTTGTCATCCTCGCGGACTCTCCAAACCCGGGAGCAGGGGAAACGCCGAGCCTGTCGCCGAACCTGCTTCTCGCAACGAGCCTCCTGTCGGCCGCGGTCATGGTGGGCGTATCGTGGTTCTTCGTCTGCCGGAAGTATGGTCGTGGCGTGATGCAGGGGTTTGCGGTTGCCTGGACAGGAGGCCGGAATCTCGCCCTGTGTGTGTGCATCGGCCTCGTCGGAGCGGTGCTCGGCACCATCCTGATGGCGTTCTACACCACGGAAGAGTCGTTCATGGCGGAGTTGACGTCCACGTCTGCGGGGCTGTATGCCGTCTGTGTGCTGGCCGTCATCCTGCCCCCGCTCGAAGAGGTTTACTACCGGGGTTTCATCTATCCTGTGCTATACGAGAAACTGGGCCGCTGGGCGGTCGTCATCGTGACGATCTGGTTCGGGGGTGCTCACGCCTTTCAATTGTCGGGTGATTGGGTGGGGCTGGCGGTCGTGGTCTGCATGGGCGCTGTCTGGACACTTCAACGGCACATAACGCGGTCGCTACTGCCGTCCATTGTGACGCATTGGGTGTACAACACCACGCTCGTCGCGTTCTCGATCCTGGCGGGCTAGGGCCTCGGGACTACAGCAGCGCCTTTAGCACTTCGCACACTTCGTCCACGTCCGATTCAGTCAGGCCGCCGTGGAATGGCAGCGCGATTGTCCGGGCGGCCACGCGCTCGCAAATCGGGAAGTCGCCCTCCTTGTAGCCGAACGCGCGTCGGTAGAAGGCCTGGAGGTGGATCGGGGCGAAGTAGTTGCTGCAACCGATGCCCTTGCCGCGGAGATTCTCGATGATCGCAGCGCGATCGTCTTCCGTGTAATCGTCGGCGAGCTTGACCACGAACACGAACCAACTGATCTCGCAGTCGCCGCTGATCTTCTGCATCGAGATGCGGCTTTCGCCTTCGAGACGCCGGCGATACCAGCCGGCGACGCGGCTCCGCTTCGCCAAGAGTTCCTCGATTCGCCGAAGCTGTGCCAATCCGATCGCCGATGCAACGTCGCTCAGGCGGTAGTTGAACCCGAGCCGCTCGTGTGAGAGCCAGTTCATACCCGTATCACGGCCCTGGTTTCGCATGGATTGGCAGAGCCGGGCGGTCTCGTCGTCGTCGGTGACGATCATGCCGCCTTCACCCGTCGTGATTTGCTTGTTCGGATAGAAACCGAAGACGCCCGCGTCGGCGAGGCTGCCGGCCAAGCGGCCCTTGTACTTGCCGCCCAGCGCTTCGCAGGAATCCTCGACGACGCGCAGATTATGCCGTTTGGCGATGTCGTTGATGGCGTCCATATCGGGCACGACGCCGAACACGTCCACCGGGATGATCGCCTTGGTCTTGGGCGTGACAGCCGATTCGATTCCGGCAACGTCGATGTTCCACGTGTCCGGATCGATGTCCACGAGCACCGGCCTGCCGCCGTCGAACATGATGCAGTTCGTGGACGCGATAAAGGAGAACGGCGTACTGATCACCTCATCGCCTTCGCCGATGCCAAACGCCCGCATGAGCAGGTGCAGCCCGCAAGTGCCGTTCGCGACGGCAATGGCGTGACGCACGCCGAGAAAGTCGGACATGGCTTGCTCGAACTCCGGGACCCGCGGTCCGAGGGAGAGCCAGCCGGACTTGAGGACTTCTGTGACGGCGTCGATTTCCGCCTGCGTGATGTCGGGGCCTGATAGCTCGATTCGCATGAGATATCCTAATCTGTCAGGAAGCCTGAGCCGTTCCGTGGACGGGTACTATACCATCGAGTGCGGGTCGGGGGCGACCTTCGCCCGGACGGCCCTTCAGCCTGGACGCCAACCGACTCCTTTACGGTCCCGGCTCCGACCCAACCACTGCCCCTGATCAGAGCCGCGCGTGTCAGCAAGCGGTGGGCCCGGCTGGATCCGCGGGTTTCTACATTCTTCATTCCTTCAGCCCCGCCTCCGGCGGAAGAGCGTCACCGCGCCAAGGGCCAGGAGCGAGGCGGCGGTCGGTTCGGGCGTGATGGTGAACGTGATGTGGCCGTCGCCGGTGGCGAAGGCGCCGGTCGACCCGTCGGCATCGACCTTCATCCTGTAGCCGAAGAGGATCTCTCGGCCCGCCGGGATGAAG